>NZ_JBIDAK010000002.1:0-365390 GCF_043202455.1 Kitasatospora sp. NPDC048194 | reverse complement strand
TGGGCGGGGGCGGGGGGGGGGGGCGGCGGCGGGGGGCGGGGCCCCCGCCGCGCGGCCACCCCGCCGGGCCCCGTCGGGCCGCGGGTGCTGGCGCGCCCGCGCGGCGACGGGCATGCGACCGCCTGTTCTCCCCACGTGTTCAACTGCTCAAACACGGCACTTGAACACGCACCCGCGGCGATCGGCGCACGGAACGGCCCGGTGGAGACCGCAAGGGCCGGCACGAGCGTCCACCGGGCCGCGCGCCGGCCGCACCCCTCGGACGGAGTGCTCGCGGACGGGTCGCCCCGGCCGGAGGATGACGCCGAGCAGCGGCACCACTAAGGTGAATTCCGCGGAGAGATCCCGGGTTGACGGCAGGCCTGCTCATGACGCCTCTCGAACGCGCCCGCACGGCGCTTTTCCGGGCCGGCCGAAATCGGATCGATGGATTCGGCGGGATTCCCTCGACGTCGTCCGCCGCACCGGTGCGAGTTTGCGAAGTGGATTTCCTCGCCACACCGCCCGGTGTCCAGGAGCGGCCGATCCGGACGACCGGGCGGCACCCAGGCTCCAGGGCGCTGCCCTTCCCCCGGGGGCAGCGCCCTGGTCGCGGCCGGCGGGACGAGCGTGCGCGAAGGGCCGGACTCGTCAGGTCGGTGCTCCGAGGGGCAGCGGCGCGAGCGGGTACACGATCCCTCTCCCCTCCCCTCCCCCCTCCCCTCCCCTCCCCTCCCCCCTCCCCGAGGCGTCCCGGTGGTCATGTGAGGGCGCAGGTCGCGGCGATCAGGGGCAGCGGCGCGGGCCATCGGCCCGTGGTCCGCGAACGCACCGGGGGTGCTCAGTTGACCAGCAGCCGGGTGACGGCTGCCAGGCCGACCAGGACGATCGTCGCGCGCAGCGCGGACGGCGGGAGTCGGCGGCCGATCCGCGCGCCGAGTTGTCCGCCGAGGGTGGAGCCGACGGCGATCAGCCCGACAGCCGCCCAGTCGATGTGCGAGGTGAACAGGAAGAAGCAGGCGGCGACGGCGTCCACGATCAGGGCCAGCACGTTCTTCGTGGCATTGAGCCGCTGCATGTCGTCGGCCAGCAGCATGCCCATCAGGGCGATCAGCAGCACGCCCTGCGCCGCACCGAAGTAACCGCCGTAGAGGCTGGTCAGGAAGACCCCCGCGATCAGCAGCGGTCCCCCGGCTGCGCCCTGGGCGCCGCCCTGGCGGCGGGCGGCCATCGCCCTGGCGATCCGCGGCTGGATCACCACGAGGACCAGCGCCAGCAGGATCAGCGCCGGCACGATCACGGTGAAGGCCCGGCTCGGCAGCTTCACCAGGATGTACGCGCCCAGCAGGCCGCCCAGCAGGGCAGCCGTGCCGAGCCGGAGCAACCGGCCCGCCTGGCCGTCGAGTTCGCGACGGTAGCCGAGCGCGCCGCTGAGCGAGCCGGGGACCAGGCCGATGGTGTTGGACACGTTGGCGGTGACCGCGGGCACACCGAAGGCGAGCAGCACCGGGAAGGTGATCAGCGTGCCGGATCCGACGATGGTGTTGATGGTTCCGGCACCGACTCCCGCGAGCAGGACGGCCGCCATCTCCCACGCTGACATCTTCCATCCCCTTCGATCGGTGTTGTTTCGGCTCGGGACGAGCATGCCGGACGGCCGGGGCGGGAACCAGTGGTACCAACTCCCAACGCCGCGGCGCCTCTTCGGCATGTGCGTGGCGCAGGCCCCGCCCCGGCCCGGGGCGGGTGCAGGACGGGGGCGTCACCAGGTGGGGTGGTCCAGGACCTCGACGACGGCGGCGGCGAGGGAGATGCCGCCGCCGTTGCCCATCAGCAGGACGTGGTCGCCCGGACCGACGGCGCCGGTGTCCACCAGATGGGCCAGGGCGAGGAACTGGTCGCAGGCGCCCAGGTGGCCGACGGTACGGCCGAGGTCGAGCATGCCGCGCTCGGGCGCGATGCCCAGGGGGCCCAGCAGGGCCTCCACGTACCGCGGGCTGCCGCTGAACACGTGGGTGACCCGGGTGATGTCGGCGCAGGTGACACCCGCCTCGTCGATCGCCTGCCGGGCGAGGGCGGTGCGGGCCTCGGCGAGTTCGCGGGCCATCGTCAGGCGCAGGTCCCGGTCCTCCACCTGCTGCGCGTAGGCGCTCATCCGCCGGCCCAGCGGGATCCGGGGGCCGCCGCCCGCGGCGGCCGGCGGGAACATGTCCTCCGTGCCCCGGTAGAGCCGCTCCCAGGAGGAGAGCGAGGACAGGGCGAGCGAGCGGATCCGCAGGGGACCGGCGGTGGCGGACAGCAGCGCGGCGCAGCCGGCGTCGCCGAGGATCGACGCGCGCCCGGTGTTCCAGCCGTGTGCGTAGGTGAACCGGTCCCACGACGGCGTGCCGAAGTTGTCCGCCGCCGAGACGAGGACGGCGGACCCCTGCGGGGCGTGGACCAGGTGGCCGTGCGCGAGGCGGGCGGCGTCCAGCATCGCCGTGCAGCCCTGGTTCAGTCCGATCGCCGGTGCCGTGGTGCCGAGGACCTGGTCCTGCACGTAGTTCGCGGCGTACCAGCCGTCCGGGCCCTGGTGGTAGACGCCCGCGTGCACCACCAGGCACACCTTTTCGGCCGTCAGGCCGGAGCGTTTGAGGGCGAGCCGGGCGGCCTGGGCGGCCAGTTCCGGCGCCGGGGTGTCGTCGGCCACCGACACGCTGGTCCAGCCGCCGTCGCGGGCCTGCTGCGCGCCGGGGCGCCCGGCGGTGACCGCCTCGGCGATCGGCCACAGCCGGGGCAGGTGGCCGGCCAGCCCCGCGATGTACAGGTGGTCCGTCTTCACGAGGTCCTCCCCAGGCCGATCAGCAGATGGCAGACGAAGACGGCCGGCAGGTAGCCGGCCACCGCCGCGCCGGGCCAGCGCGCCGCCGAGGCGCGGGTGAAGCTCCGGGCGGCGCTGACCGCGAGGACGGCGGGCAGCAGTCCCAGCCAGCCCCACCACCCGGCCGCCCCTGCCGCCCAGGGGCGCAGCACCGCCAGCGACGCGCCGGCGGAGCCGGCGGCGAAGACCAGCGCGAGCACGACGGTCGCGCGCAGGCCGAAGACCCGTACGTAGGTGCGTTCGCGCGGGCCCGGATCGCGCACGATCTTGCGGGCGAGCTCGTGGTGGGTGGCCGCGAGCATGATCACCAGCAGCGGCGGGAGCACGTGCCGGCCCGCTTGCCGGAGGGAGCCGGTGTCCAGGCCGGTGTCGTGCAGGAAGACCGCGTACAGGTAGAGGTTGAGCAGGATCTGTACCGGGGAGCTCAGCAGGACGCCGGTGATCACCGCGTCCCCGCGCGGCCACCCGAAGCGTAGTTCCGCGCCCACCAGCAGGGTGGTGTAGGTGAGTTGGGCGGCGAGCAGGAGCAGGGCGGCCTGGTTGCCCGCGTTGAGGGGCAGCAGCAGGGCGGCGCCGGCGGTGGCGAGGAGGTGGAGGTCGGGTGGCAGCACGGCGCCGCGGGCCAGCGGGCGGGCCGGGTTGTGGCGCCGGTCGTAGGGGAGGTCGCGCAGGTCGTCTGCGGCCCGTAGGAGCAGGAGGTCGACCAGGACGGTCAGTGCCGCCACCACGGTGCCCCATCCGGGGCGCCAGTGCGCGGCGCGCCCGTCGGCCGCGGCGAACAGGCCGGTGGCGCCGAACGCCCACGCCACGGCGAACACCAGCGAGAACGGCAGCGGGAAGCTGCCGCGTACGAACGCGCCGAGGTGAACGGCGAGCGGACCGGGGCCGGTGGGGGCGGGGGCGGTCGGGAGGGCGGGATGGTCGGTCATGCCGGCCGCTTTGCGGCGGGTCGGGCCGCCCGGGCGGCGCTCCAGCGCACCGGGAGCCGCCAGAGGCCGTTGATGAACATCGTCCGGCGCCATGGCAGTTCCTTCTCGGGGACGGCGAGTTCGAGTACGTCGAAGCGGCGTAGCAGCGCGTTGACGGCGATCTGCAGCTCGGCGCGGGCGAGTTCGGCGCCCGGGCACAGGTGGCGCCCGTAGCCGAAGGCGAGGTGGGAGGCGACGTCCGGGCGGTCGGGGTGGAAGGCGTGCGGGTCGGCGAAGACGGCCGGGTCGCGGTTGGCGGCGTCGGTGAGCGGCACCACGATCTGACCGGCCGACACCGGGCAGCCGCCCAGCGCGGTGTCCTCGGTCACCAGGTGGGGGGCGCCACCGGTGTTGTTGAGGGAGGTGAAGCGCAGCATCTCCTCGATCGCCGCCGGGGTGCGCCCGGGCTGCCGGCGGAGCGTCTGGGCCAGGGCGGGGTGGCGCAGGAGCAGCAGCACGCACATGCCGAGGGAGTTGCCGGTGGTCTCGTAGCCGGCCATCAGCATGCCCGAGCCGAGGGCCACCACTTCCCGGTCGGACAGCCGCCGGTCGGGGTCGCCGTCGGGCCGGGTGGCCAGTGCGGTGAGCAGGTCCTCGGGCGGGTTTGCGGTCTCGGCGGCGCGCCGCTTGTCGGCGATGAGGGCGGCGAAGTAGTCATCCGTCCGGGCCTGGGCGGCGGTGATCTCCTGGGGGGTGTGGCCGGAGGTGGACATGAGGATGTCGACCTCGGTGCGCAGCAGGGCGCTGTCGTCCACCGGCACGCCGAGCACCTCGCAGATCACCTGGAGCGGGAAGGGCACGGTGAAGGCGCCCACCAGGTCCGCCTCGCCGGCGGTGGCGCCGGCGGTCAGCTCGTCGAGCAGGCGCTCGGCGAGGGCCTCCAGACGCGGGCGCAGCAGACGGACCTGGCGCGCGGTGAATGCGGGGAGGATCGCCCGGCGGCGGCGGGTGTGGTCGGGCGCGTCGGCGGTGGCCAGCAGGACGGACTCGCTCCTGCGGGCGAACAGCGGGCGGGCGAGTTCGGTGTAGCGGGCGCGGCTGAACCGGTCGTCGCCGAGGACGGCGGTGACGTCCTGGTGCCGTGTCACGAGGAGGGCGGGCTGGCCGCTGGACAGCCGTACCGGGTGCGGTGCGCCGGTGCGCAGTGCGTCCTGGTAGCCGTCGGGCGGGCGGACGTCGCCGGCGGGTGGGAAGGGGAAGCGGGCCGGGTGGGTCATGTCGTCTCGCCCTTCGGGGTCGTGAGGGCCTCGGCGGTGTCGGTGGTCGTGGCGGGTGCGGATGCGGCGCGGTCGGCGCCGGCGCCGGCGGTGGTTTCCGGGGGCTGCTCGGACGGCGGGAGCAGGCGCACGGTGCCGGCGGTGCCGTCGATCTCGATCCACGCGCCGTCGGGGATCGCGGTGGTGGCGCCCGGGACGGCGACGACCGTCGGGACACCGAGCAGGCGGCCGGTGATCGCGGTGTGGGACAGCAGGGTGCCGCGTTCGACCACCATGCCCGTGGCCGACATCATGAGGAACAGCCAGCCGGGGTCGGTCTCCCGGGCGACCAGGATCCGTCCGGTGGCCAGGTCGGGATCGGTGGAGGGGTCGAGCACCACCTTCGCCCGGCCGCGGACCACCCCGCTGCTGGAGCCGATGCCGCGCAGGAGGTCCTCGCTCGTCGTGCCGGGCGCGCCGACCGCAACCGCCTGGGGCAGGGCCCGGACGAGCGGTGGACCGGCGGGAGTGCCCAGCAGGGCAGGACGTTGCGGGTTGTGGGCCCACCGCTCGCGCTGGGCGCGGCGCAGCGCGACGAGCGCGCGCAGGTCGGTGACGGTGGCGGTGCCGTCGAACGCGCCGATGACCTCGTCGACGGTCAGGTCGGCCACGTCGAGCCGGTCGTCGAGCACACCGGTGCGGGCGAGTTCCGCGCCCAGCTTCCACATCACGTCGCGGGAGAGTCCGAACAACTGGGTGCGGCAGAACCGGGTGTCCTCGCGGATGCGGGCGAGGTCCCGGGCCAGGGAGGCGATGGCGAGCAGGGCGGCGCGCTTCGCCGGGTTCGGGCACACCGCGCGCAACCGCTGGCGGGCGCGCCGGGCGGCGGCCTGCTCGCCGGCGCGGTTGGCCGCGACGGTCGCTTTCTGGCGCACCAGCGGCCGGATCAGGGCGAGCACGGTCCAGGGGCGCTGGCGGGGTGTGGGCTCCTCCAGCTTGAGGTCGTGCAGCGCGCGGTCGCCGTAGCGGGCGACGTAGCCGAGGGCGGCGTCGGCGACGGCCACGCCGTACCGGCCGGAGACGATCTGCTGCCACAGCTGCTGCGGGTCGCTGCGGTCCTCGAGCACGGCGGCGCGCAACTGGGGTGCGGCGCTGACGAGTTCCGCCAGGGCCATGGCCGCGCGGACCGCTTCCAGGGAGCGGTTCTCCCTCCCGCCGCCCATGAGTTCGACCAGGGTCTGCGGGCCCTGGCCGGTCCATCGGCGCAGCAGGGCGCCGCCCGCGCGGAGCACGATCAGGGTGATGAACGCGTTGACCAGGGTCACCCCCCAGCGCTCGCCGGCACGTTCCCACAGTCTGCGGTAGAAGGCGATCAGTTCCTGCGGCGAGTCGCCGACGGTCTGCGCCTCGGTCATCTGCCGGTCCCACCAGCGCAGGAAGCTCTTCACCTGCCAGGGGTGCAGCGCGCTGCGCCAGGCCAGCCCGGGCAGGGCGCGGATGACCGCCGGCGCGGGCCAGCGACGCTCGCCGCGGGCGGGGCCGGTGATGCCCATGGCCTGCTCCCAGCCGCGGCGGACCAGTTCGAACACCGGCATCTGCCCGTGCAGGGCGTGCCAGTCCTCCAGCCGGTAGTAGACCTGGCCTTCCAGGTAGCCGACCATCCGTGCGAGCCGGTGCGCGTTGTCCCGGACCCAGGGCCGGGGCACGCCCATCCGCCGGTAGAGGTCGGTGAAGGAGCGGCGGTAGAACTCCCGGGACTGGGAGAAGGTGAGCGCGCCCGAGACGCCGGGGAAGCTCTCGGTGATGTTGTGGTTGCCCCAGTAGACGCGGGCGGGCTCGTCGCCTGCCGGGCCGGCGGTCGTGGCGGTGCCGGTGGCGTCGGTGGTGGTGGGCGCGGGCGGGGTGAGGACCATGGGGCGGGCCTGCACCAGGTGGATGGCCCCGTCCTCGGTGAGGGTACCCTCGATGTCCTGCGGAACGCCGAAGACCTCCTCCACCCGGGCGGCCAACTCCGCCACCGCGCGCACCTGCTCGTCGTCGAGCACCGGCAGGTCGGCCAGCCGCTCGGCCACCGGCAACCGGACCGGTGCGCCGGCGCAGGCCCCCTCGGGCCGACCCATGAGCCACTGCTTGTGCACGGTCCGCGCGCTCACCTCGCCGGTGGCCGGGTCGTGGAAGAAGTGGTCGATGTCCGCCTTCTCCTGGACGACGCCCTCGCCGATGCCGTACGCGGCCGCGACCACCCGGCGCGGCGAACCGTCCCGGGGGTCGCGGGTGAACGCCACGAACGAGCGGGTGCCGAGGACCATCCGCTGCACGCCGACCGCGACGCGGGCGCGCAACGGGTCCAGTCCGCGCAGGATGCGGTAGCGCACCGCCTGCGGGTTGAACGCGGAGGCCCAGCAGCGCACCACGGCGTCGGCCAGTGCGTCCTCGTCGACGTACAGGAAGCTGTCGCTCATGCCCGCGAGCGGGTCGACGGCGCTGTCCTCCCCTACCGCCTCGTCCGCCGGCCCGGCCCCGGCCGGGGGCTGCGGCGCGGTCGCCGGGACGACGCAGGCCCGCACCGCGACCAGGCCGTCCCGCCCGGCCAGCACGGCGAACTCCGTGCGGATTCGTTGCGCCAGCGCCGCGGGCAGGCTCGACGCGGCCAGCGCCGCCCGGGCCTTCGCGCACCATGCCTCCACCGCCTGCGGCCCGGCGCCGTCCGCGGGCACCGGCGGCAGCGCGGGGCGCAGCGCGTCCAGGGCCTCGTCGAAGGCGGCGGCGGGGAGGCAGAAGAACTCCGGGACCCGGAATCCGGCGCGCCGCAGCACTTCCTGACGTGCGAACTTGTTCCCGACCTGTGCGGCGTCCGCGAGCACGTCCTCGTCGGCCGCCGTGGTCACCACGAGTTCAGTCATCCGATCCACCGCCCCGTGTCCTGCCGCCCCAGCCGTCCAGGTGCAGCACACCGTCCACCGGCCGTCGCGGCGCCGGTCCGAATCCGTCCCCGAGCACGTGCGCGGTGGGGATCAGTGCCCCCTGGCGCACGTCGCCCGGCAGTTTGAGGATGTCGGCGACCTCCTCCTCGGCGTCCAGGTGCACCGTCGTCCACGCCGTCCCGAGTCCGCGGGCGCGGGCGGCGAGCATGTAGCTCCAGGTGGCCGGCAGCAGCGACCCCCATACGCCCGCCTGGTTGCCGGTCGGCAGTGGCCGTCCGCCGAGTTCCAGGCACGGGATCACCAGGACGGGCACCTCGTGCAGGTGTGCCGCCAGGTGCCGGCCGCCGGCCAGCATCCGGTCGGACACCGCGCCGTCGGCCGCCCCCGTGGCGCCGTGCCGCGGGTAGCGGGCTTCGAAGGCCCGCCGGTACACCTGCGCGATCCGCCGGCGCCGGGCGTCGTCGCTCACCACCAGCCAGTGCCAGCGCTGCCTGTTGCCGCCGTTGGGCGCCTGGAGGGCGATCTCCACGCACGCGCGCACCAGCGCGAGGTCCACCGGGCGTGCCAGGTCCAGCCGCAGGCGCACCGACCGGGTGGTGGTCAGCAGTTCGTCGGGGGTCAGCGGCACCGTGACCCGCGCCGGGCGGGCGGGGGCGCTCACCACAGTCCTGGCACGAGGGCGGGGCGCTCGGCCGCGTAGGCGCGGTACCCGGGGATGTTCACCAACATGCGCTCCTCGGTGCGGATCCGGAAGGTGATCGCGGCGGCCAGCGCGACGAGCAGGGCCAGGCTCAGCGGGTTCGGGAAGAAGCCGACGAAGCCGACGTGCGCCGACAGCATGCCCGCGTAGGCGGGGTGCCGTATGAAGCGGTAGACGCCCCAGGTGACGACCTGGTGGTCGGTCTGCCGCGTGACGTGGTGGGAGTAGAACCGCCCCAGCGTGTGGATCGCGACCTGGCGCAGCACCACCCCGCCGGCGAACACCGCCGCCGGGACCAGCAGCAGCGGTGACCAGGTGTGCCAGGGCAGCGGGCCGAGCACGGCCGCGGACACGGTCGCGATGCGGGCCGCCGCGTAGAGCAGCAGCGTCGCAAACTCGCGGGGCGCGGCGCCGGAGGTCCGGAAGGTGACCGGGATCTCGACCGCCAGCCATCCCAGGTAGCAGGCGGCCAGGGCGGCGGCGACCAGGTCCACCGGCTCGCCGGCGTGCCGCAGGTGCGTCACCAGCCCGGTGCCGGTCGCGAGCACCGCGACGACGAACAGCAGCTGCGGTGCCCGCACCGCCCAGGACGGGCCCGTGCCCGCCTTCTGTTCCACCCTGCTCATGTGGCGGCCCTGCGCTTCAGGTAGCCGGCGCGGCTGAGGGTGTGGACGCCGATCTCGCACCAGCCGTGCCGCTCGCCGCTCGCCGCGTCCGCCACCGTGAACGCGAACACCGAACGTGCCCCGCGCGCCGGTGCGAACTCCCACCGCAGCTCCAGGGGTACGGCGGCCGGCAGGCCGATCGGCAGGTCCGCGTTCAGCGACAGCCAGAGCATCTGCGCCTGCGTGTCCCGGCCGTGGGCGGTGTGGCCCAGCATCGTCGCGAGCTGCCGGGACGACTCGATCAGGGCGGCCGGTGTGTGCACGCCCGCGCCCGCCAACCGGTGGTGCGGCGGCGGCACGAGCACGGCCGCCCGCTCGGTCCGCACCAGGCCGCCCACCAGGACGTTCTCGGGCCGGAGCCGGTGGACCAGCGCCGGGTCCGCCGGGGCCCGGGCCCCGCACGCGGCGCCGGGCACCACCGTCTGCGCGGAGCCGGGCACCGCCGTCTGCGCGCGGCCGGCCGGTACTGCGGGTCCGGTGGGAGCGGCGGTGCCCACGGTCGCCCGGCAGACGGTCGCGCCGTCCTGGACGGCGGTCAGCTGCCACGCGGGCCCGTCACAGGCCGCGACCGGTTCACCGCGCAGCCACACCGGCCGGCCCAGCTCGCACATCCGGTCGAAGGTCATCGACAGCCGTAACCGGCCGCCTGCCGCTTGCGTCCACCTCGGATCCCTCGCCCGGACCAGGTCCAGCACGCCGGCCACCAGCAGCATTCCCGGCACGTGGTCGAGCGGGTGGTCGAAGAAGCACCGGTCCCCCTCGTCCACCACCACGGGATCAAGCACACCCGGGTTGTCGGACATGTCCGAGGGGCCCGTCGTTTCCATGGACAACGTACTCAAAGCCATCCCCCAAGAGTGATCTGACGATCAATCAGAAACTGATGGTTACTCAGTTAGGTGTGAGACGCCTGATACTGCGGATGTCACGAGGACCGAGGAAACCATCGATGACCAGTTGGATCAACCCGCTCCGGTGCACGCCCGCGACACGCCCGCGTCGACGTCCCCCCGGCCCGATCGGGGCCGCGCCGCCGTCCGCCGCGCTCACCCGGCGAGGACGCCGCCCGCACCGCACCGCACCGCTTCCTCGACGGCGAGGCCCCCGGCTACACTCCCGACCCGGGACAGAGCGGCGGCCGTCGCGCCCCGTGCTGGGCGTGGCGCCCCTCGCCGGGACCGCCCGTCGGCGATCCGCGGCTCCAGCGCCCGAGCCCCTGGCCGCGCACCCGGCGAGGCGGTCCCGCCGAGGCGGAACGGGCACCCGCAACGGCAGCGGCCGCCACGGGGTCCGGCTCCCCGGCCAAGGAAGGCGTTCGACTGGTGGGAGCTGCCGGCGCCGCCGGCGCCCGGGATGCCAGCGCCCGCGCTCACCTGCCGGTCGGCGGCACACCGGCGGCCGGCAACAGGCCGCGACGGCTGCCCGGCGGCGACCGGACAGCAGCGGCAGGCGGCGGACGACGGCGGGCAGCGACGGCTGCCCGGCCACGACCGCCCGATACCCTCGCGGCCCGCCCGAAGGACCGAGGGCGGCGGTCCGCACGCCCGAATCGGGCGGCGTGGCCGTCGCGGTGCGCCGGCACCCCCGCACGCACGGGCTGGCGCCGCCGAGGGGCCCGGCCGTGTCCGCGGCAGCTGTCCGCGGCTCCACCGCGATCCACGGGCGTCCCCTTTTTCCGCCCGGACACCGTCCCCCTGCGCAGGTCAGCGGCGTGGGAGGGGACCGGCGCCCGGTGCGGCGGCCTGCGGCGCGCGGTGGCGGCCCCGGGCCGTCCTGGGGTGATCCGGCAGCACCGGTGACGGCATCGCGGTGTCCGTATCCCGCTTCCGGCCACCTCCAGGGGCACTCATGAACACCGCCGGCCGAACGGCCCTGCGCGCGGCCACGACCGCGGTCGGCGCCGCGCGCCTGGCCGCCACCGCGACCACGTCCGCGAGCGCCGGCACCAGGGCGCGCTCCATCCGCTACCGGGACTTGGGGTACGCCGCCACGTGCGTCCAGTGGGCGTGGAACGCCGACGTCTCCGCCATGGACTTCCCCACCCCGCAGATGGCCCTGGACGTCGACGGCGTGTTCGGCGACCAGACCCTCGCCGCGGTGAAGTCCTACCGGCGCAGCGCCCACGCCGCCGCCGACGACGACGGCGTCGTCGGTCCGGTCACCGGCAACCACCTGTGGACCAACCGGCTCGACAAGAACCACCCGGAGTGCTCCCCGTCCGTCCCGACGCAGGTTGGGCGGTGCCGGCGCGCCCTCACCCTTGCGCCGGGTGCGGGCGCGCCTCGTGGCCACGGTCACAGGAGCCGGGGCACGTGCGGCTCCCCGTGCGGGGGCCGGTGGTGCGGCCCCGGGACGGTCGCGGCCGAGCCGCCCGAGGCGCCAAGGCGTACTCCTGCGCGCTGGGCAGGCACGGCGACATGGTGCCGCCCCAACGGAAGGTCAGATCGCCCCAGCCACCGTTCTCCAGACCACGGCCGGCGGCCGGCGGCCGACGAAGCGGAAAACCGCGCCGATACCCCGGACGCGAACCGGGCCGGCACTCCAGGCGGTCGAAGCCGGCCTCTTCGGTCAACCCCGACATCGATCCCCCCGGTCCCTGTCTGCGCGGCTTCGTTCCGGGCGCAGCGCAGGGCCTCGTACCGACACCGTCGGGGTAGCGGGCCAGAGTCGGTCCGGGTGGTCGGTTGCCCGCCGGTAGGCCGGTGGTGTGGGCGGCCCGGCGCCAGTTGCGGGTGAGGGCCAGCAGCCCGGAGTACCACGGGCCGCGCGGGCCGGTGGCGGGGAGCTGCTGGCCGGCCGGGACGGCCGACCACGGCGGGTGCGGCTCCGCCCAGTCCTCCGGCTGGCGCTGGCCGGCCCGGCCGTCGCTGCCGCGCGCCGGAACGGCGGCGAGCTGCTGTGGGTAGACGGCGGCGGGCCGGCCGTGGATCAGCTCCGGCTGCGCGCTCTGGCCGCGGTAGGCGGCGAGGGTGCTGTCCACGCCGCCCACTTCCCCCCGGCCGCCTGTTCGGGCACCAGCGCGGCCCGGGCCGGGCCGGCGGCGTGGCTGAGCTGGCGGAGCGCGCCGACGTACACCTCGTGGTCGACCATGGCGGAAAGGACCGCGCCGAGCTGCCCGGTCAGCACGGGGGACGTCTCCGGGTCGAGCGCGGCCGGCGCGCGCCGGGTGGCGGCCTGGGCGGACTTCGGATCGCGGTGGTTGACGAAGCTCGCGCTGCCCGGGGTCAGCAGGGGCAACCGCCGGTGGGTGACGATCGCCTGCTCGGGTGTCATGCCGGCGGGGAGGGCGTCGGCGAGCTGCGGCTCCACCGGGCGCTTGCCCAGCTGGGGGCCGATCGAGATCAACGTCATCCACGCTCTGCTGCCGACCGAGGATGGTGTTCTGCGCCGACGCCTGGCAGGCTTCGTCACCGCCGTCCCGCACCGGCGCGTTCGGCACCGGCTGGTGGTGGCGCGCCGCCGCACCGCTCCGGTGCGGCGGCGCGCACGGGACGTCGAACCCGCCGACATTCCGCTCCCCCGCGCGGGGTCGGCTCGGACGGAAGCGGGTTCGCCGCCCCGGCCGGCAGCAGCACCTGACGCCCGTTCGACACCCCCCACTCCCCCGCCCGCGCACAGGACGTCGGCCCGGCCGACTTCCCACTCCACCTACCGCCTGCGCGAAGCGCGCGCGGATCCGGCGCCCGCTGGCGGCGGCGGCACACCGGCACACCTGCCCTGGCGCGGTCGCCGGGGAAGTCGGCCGGGCCGACGTCCTGCTGCGCCGCGCGGCCGGGCAAAGGGGCCCCGGGGTGGGGGCCGGGGGCGGCCGGTCAGGCCCAGGGCAGGCAGGCCCGGGTGCGCCAGTACGTTTCGGCGGGCTCGGCCAGCGCGCCCAGGGCCGCCAGGTCCTCGGGGGTGAGGGATACCTCGGCCGCCGCCAGGTTGGAGGCGAGCTGGTCGAGGGTGGCGGCGCCGGACAGAACGATGTCGGCCCAGGGCTGGGCGGCGGCCGCGGCCAGGGCGAGGGCATCGGGCGCGGCGGCCGTGCGGGCGGCGACGGCGCGCAGGGCGGCGGTGTCCGGCCCGGTGGCGTTGCGGCCGGCCAGGCGGCCGTTGGCCATCGCCTCCTTGACCACGACCAGCCGGCCCGCCGCGTGGGCCTCGCCGAGAGCGGGCGCGGCGGAGGTCTCCAGCAGGTTCCAGGTGGCCTGGACGGCGGTGAACAGCGGCCGGCCCTCCACCGTGACGTCCAGGGCCCGGCGGACGGTGTCGCCCTGGGCGGGGCCGCTGGTGGACAGCCCCACCCGCACGCCCTCGGCGGCCAGGGCCGCCAGGCGCCCGTGCAGGACGCGGTCGGTGAGCGCCGGGCTGTCGGGCACGACGGAGTGCACCAGGTAGACGTCCAGGTGGGAGCCCAGCAGGGCGCGGCTCTCGCGCATCTGGCGGTCGAACACCCGCGCCGAGTGTTCCTTGACCTCGTGGGCGGCGACCCCGCTGGTGCGCCAGCCGGCCGTGTAGGTGTAGCCCCACTTGCTGCCGACGGTCACCTGGGCCGCCGCCTCGGGCCGCGTGGCGAGCCACTGGGCGAGGAACTCCTCCGCGCGGCCGTAGGAACGGGCGGTGTCGAGGTAGCGCACGCCGGCCGCGAAGGCGGCGTCGAGGAGGGCGTGGGTGCGCTCGCGCAACGCCTCGACGGTGCGCTCGGCGGGCAGGTCGTCCGCGCGGCCGAGGTTGATGTAGCCGGGCCGGCCGACGGCCGCGGTGCCCAGGCCCACACGCGCGGGCAGCGAACGGGCGGCGGGGGCGGAGGCGGGGACGGGCTCGGGCTCGGTCGGCACGGCGGGATCTCCTCGGACGGGTTCGGGGTGCTCACCTGGGACTTTAGCGCCGCCCCGGGACCGTCCATCCGGCCCGGGTCACCGCTGCGCACCGGCGCCGGGGGCAGGCCCCACAGAGCGGATGCGCACGCTGCGCACCGGCGCCGGACGCCGCGAGCGGGGAGCAGGGAGCGGGGAGCCGGGAGCAGGAAGCGGGGAGCCGGGAGCCGGGAGCGGGGAGCAGGGAGCCGCGGCCTGGACTCCTCACGGCGCGCCACCTGCGCGGGCCGCGGCCCGAGGAGGGCGACGGACGGCCCGGAAGTGGATCAGAAACGGGACCGGCGATGCGGGGCGAGCGCCGGGTGGCCGCGCGCGGTCGGGGCCCGCCGGTATCGCCAAGGGGACTGCAGGGGAAGCTCCGTGAGGTGCTGTCAGTGGAGTCGGGCACGGCCCTGCGGGCCCGTGTCCCGGGGTGTCGGCCGACGCCCCGCAGGTCAACTGGTATCGATGGCGGGTACCTTCGGGTCCACGTCAGCTCATGGTGTTCGGTTATCGTGACCTGGCCGGCCCTGCCCGTGCGACGGGATCGCGACGCGGAGGGCCCGGGGTGAGGAAGGTGGGGCATGGCGGAGTCGACGGGGGACGTCGTTCGGGTACGGCCGCAGGATGCGCACGGCGCGTCCGGGCAGCCGGGCGCATCGGGGGAAGCCGGCGCGTCCGGGGGGACGAGCGGATCCGGGGGGACGATCGGGTCCGGGGGGACGAGCGGATCCGGAGAGGCGGGCAGGTCCGGGGAGGCGACCGGGCTCTCGGCCCGGATCGAGGCGCTGTTCAACACCGTGCGCCGCCCGGACCGGGAGCAGTACACCAACGAGGAGGTGGCCCGGGCCTGCCGCGAGGCGACCGGGGAGTCCTTCTCCACCACCTACCTGTGGCAGTTGCGCACCGGGCGCCGGGACAACCCGACCAAGCGGCACCTGGAGGCGCTGGCCCAGTTCTTCCAGGTCCCGCCCGCCTACTTCTTCGACGAGCGGCAGGGCGCCGAGATCGCCAAGGAGCTGGCGCTGCTGGGCGCGCTGCGTGACGCGGGGGTGCGCAGCCTGGCGCTGCGGGCGGTGGGGCTGTCGCCGGAGGGTCTGGACACCGTCAGTGAGCTGGTGGACGTCATCGCCCGCCGGGACGCCTCACGCCGGCGCCCTTCCGTCTGAGGGGGCGGGAAGGGGGCACGGGCCCGCCCAGGGGGGCGGCGGTTGGGAGGGGAGCTTCGCGTGTGGGGTGGCGTGCGGCGTGGCCGGGGTTACCGGTCGGCGCTGCGGCGTTGCCGGCGGATGGCGCAGCGGCTGGAGCTGCCGTGTCCGTTCGATCCGGTGGTGCTGCTGGAGGAGTTGGCCGCGCGGCGCGGGCGGCCGATCGAGGTGCTGGAGGTGGCGGCCCGTCCGCAGGTGCCGTGCGGGTTGCTGGTCTCCACCGACGAGGCGGACTACATCGTCTGTGCGGCGGACACCGGCGCGTTGCACCGCCGGCACATCCTGGTGCACGAGATCGCCCATCTGATGCTCGACCACACCGGTTCGGCGCCGTTGGAGCCGGCCGCCGTGCTGCTGCCGCACCTGTCCCCCGCGCTGGTGAACCGGGTGCTGGGGCGGACCCGTTACGACGAGCCGCAGGAACGCGAGGCGGAGTTGCTGGCCTCGCTGGTCCTGAGCCGGGCGGCGCGGGCGCAGGCGGCAGCCGGGCCGGCGGGCGGGCCCGTGCCGTCGCCGGGGGCGCCGGGGGTGCCGGGGGTGCCGGGGGTTGTGGGGGCGGCGGGGGTTGTGGGGGGCCTGGACGCGCTCGGTGTGCTGCTGTCGGTCGAGGGGCCGCGGACGGGGCGGGCGTGAGCGACCTGGCGCTGTACCCGGTCGGGCTGTTCTTCGTGGTCAGCGCCGCCCACTTCGCCCGCAGCCGGGTCAACCCGCGCGCCGCCGCCCGCTACACCTGGTACGGGACGGCGCTGCTGGGTGCCGCCCTGCTGGTGCTCGCCCCGCCGACCGTGGCGGCCGTGCAGGGCGCGGGCGTGCCGGCGTTGGCGGTGGCGGGGATCGTGCTGGGCGACGCCCTGCGGGACGGCGCGGCCGCGGCGATCCGGCTGCTCGCGCTGGCGCTGCGCACCACCGAACCGCTGCCGCGCCGCCCCCCGCGCACCGACACCGCCTCCACCCCCACCGAACGCTCCGCGGCCGAACGCGGCCCCGCCCACCGCGCCTGCGCCGAACACACTCCCACCGAGCAGGCCCCCGCCAAGCGGGCCCCCAGCGAACGGGCTCCCGCCGGGCGGGCTCCCACCGAGCAGGCCCTCAGCGAGCGGGCTCCCGCCGGGCGGGCCCTCACCAAGCGGGCCCTCACCGGGCGGGCTCCCGCCGCACACACGCCTGCGGCACGGGCCATCGCCGGCACCCGGGCCGCCCGGCCCGACCGGCGGGCCGTACGGTCCCGGCTGGCGCTGCTGGCCGCGGTGGTGGGCGCGCGGGTGGCGCTGATCGCGGTGGCCGCGCCGCGGCTGTCCGGTGACAGCCTGAGCGTGGCGCCCGCCCCGTCCGCGCGGGTGGCCCTCGCCGGGTACACCGCCGTCGGCATGGCCCACACCGCCCTGTGCCTGACTTCGCTGCTGCGCGAACTCCTGCGGCGCGTGCGCGCCGCCGGGCCCGCAGCGCCGGGAACCGGGCTGCGGCTGCTCGCCGGCGGTCTGGGCGCCGGGCTGCTGTGGAACGCCTGGAGCCTGGACGACGTGCTGCGCGCGGGCGCCACCGGCACCCAGAGCGGCCCCGAGGACACGCTGTGCGCCGTACTGGGCGCGCTGTGCGCGGCGCTGATCGCGGCGGGCCTTGGCACCACGCTGTGGCCCGCCGCCACGGGGGCCGTGCGCACCTGGCGGCGCGCCCACCGCCGCTACCGGGCGCTCGCCCCGCTGTGGCGGGACCTGCACACCGTGCTGCCCGAGATCGCCCTCGGCCCGGCCCGCCGGCTGCCGCTGCCCCCGCGGGACCCGCAGTTCGCGCTCTACCGGCGGATCATCGAGATCCACGACGCCCGGCTGATCCTGCGCCGGCACGCGGAGCCGCGCACCGAGCGGTGGCTGGAGCGCGCCACCCACCGCTTCCCGCCGTCCTGCCCCGCCCACGCCGCCGCCACCGCCGAGGCCGCGGCACTGGCCGCCGCCCTGGAACACGCCGCGGCCGGCACCCGGCCCCACCCCGCCACCGCACCGGCGGGCGCGCCAGCGCCCCCGGCCCGCGACCGCCAAGCGCCCCGCGCCCTGGACGGCGAGGCCGACCACCTCGCCCACCTGGCCCGCGCCTACGCCACCTGCCCCGCCGTCGCCGAGGTCCGCGCCCAAGCCCGCCTCCAGGCCCGGGCCGCAGCCGCAGCCGCGGCCGCAGCCGGGACGGGGGCGGGGTCGGGGTCGGGGGCGGGGGCGGACGGGCCGAGCGCCGCCGAGGACGTACTGCGGTGAACCGCCGTCACCGCCCGCGCGGGCGGTGACCGCGGCACTACGGCTGCGATGCCCGTCCGTGGCGGCCCGGGCGCCTCGCCCGGCACCGAGGACCGGGGCGCCATGGCGGGCCGCTGCCGCGCGCTGCGCCGGCGTCCCCGGTGAGCGGCTCGGGCGCGGTCGGCCGCGCGCTCGCGGAGCATGGATGACGCCGGCGGTGCGAAGGGCACCGCCGGCGTCGTCACTCTCGGCCGTTCAGCACTGGGGGCGGCGGCCGTGGTTGGCCCCGCGCCTGGCCCGGGCCTTCTTCTTGCGGCGGCGCTTGGACGACATGGCGGCTCCTTCCGTGACGGTCACGACTCCTGCCAGGACCCCCGGTCTTCCACCGTTCCACACCCGGCCCGTCCCGGCCCGTCGAGCCGCCCCCGACCCCCGGAGCCCCGCCCCCGGAGCCCCCGGGCCCGGAGCCGGGAGCAGGCCGAGGCCAGGGCGGGGCGGCCTTGTAGCCGGGGGGCGGGGGTCTTGCGGCCCGGGCTCAGGCTCCCTGGGCCAGGGCGGCGCGCCAGGCGGGGCTGTCGACGTAGTGGTTGTCGAAGCGCCCGGCGCCGGCGGCGATCTCGCCCGGGTCGCTCTCGCCGCGCATGACGCGACCGAGCAGACGCAGGTAGTCGAAGCGGTCCATGCCGGTGGTGAACATGAACAGCACGTCGGCCTCGGCGCCGGGGGCGGCGGCGAAGGCGTGCGGGGTGCGCGGGGGCACGGCCAGGCAGTCACCCGCCTCCAGGTCGGTGACCTCCTCGCCGACCAGCACCCGCAGCGAGCCGCCGATCACGAAGAACAGCTCCCACGCCCGGGTGTGGAAGTGCGCGGGCGCACCGACCGCCCCTCGGGCGAAGGCGGAGCGGTAGACGGTGAAGCCGCCCTCGCCGGGGCCGGTCTCGGCGAGCAGGGTCATGGTGGCGCTCGGGTCGGTGCAGCTCTCGGCCGTGCCACCGCGGGCCAGGACCGGCACGGCAGCAGGAGCAGGAGCGGCAGCAGGAGCGGCGGCAGGAGCGGGGGCGGGGGCGGCGGCGGGGGCGGCGGGGGTGTTCGTCGTCGTCATGCGACCAGGCTAGGCGCGAAAAGACCCACCGATCAGGGGCAATCAGGTACCTGTTCGGTGGGTCAATTCCCGTCCGCGCCGCCCCGCCCTGCGCCTTCCCGCGCCGCCCGGGCCGGCGTCGAGCCACGGCCCCAGCGGGCTGGTTCGCTACTGGCCCACCCGGCCGTCCACGCACTCGCGCAGCAGGTCGGCGTGCCCGCAGTGGCGGGCGTACTCCTCGACGCGGTGGACCAGCAGCTCGCGCACCGCGATGCCCCGGGCGCCGAGCCGGGTGCCCAGGTCGGGGTGCCGGGCGAGTGCGGCGTCGGTGACGGCCTGTTCGCGTTCGAGGTCGCGCCAGGCGGCCTCGACCACCGCCGGGTCGGGCACCGCGCCGTCGAAGTCCGCGTCCCGCGCGCCGTACAGCCTGGGTTCCGGCTCGCCGTCGCTGATCCAGGCGCGCCAGCCGCGTTCCACCTCGGCCAGGTGGCGCACCAGGCCGAGCAGGGACATCGTCGAGGGCGGCACCGAGCGGCGGGCCAGCTGCGCGGCGTCCAGGCCCTCGCACTTCATCCGCAGGGTGAGGCGGTAGTTCCTCAGGTACTCCTTGAGGGTGGCGAGTTCGCCGTCCGGTGCGGTGCCCTCGCTGTCGCGGGGGTCGTCGCCCGGATCGGCCCACATGTCGGGGTAGACGCTCGCCTGGGTCCATCGTTCGGGTCGCTCGCTCATGCCCGGCATGCTCACCTACGGGCAGGCCCGCGCGCCACCGGGTTACCGCCCGCCCGCGGCCGCAGTCCACCCCGCCCGGGCCGTCCGCCTGCCCGTCTGCCCGGCCGGCCGTCCGCCGCCGTCATCTGTCCGCGGTCATCTGTCCGCGGTCGGCCTCAACTCCCGCGCCTGCTCCCGCAGGTGGCGCAGGAAGGCCGTGACCGCCGGTGCCGGGCGCTGTCCTCGGCGGGTGGCGGTGTGGACGCGGCGCACCGGGGTGTCGTGGGGGTGCAGGGGCACCAGGGCGATGTCGGGGCGGGCGGCGCGGGCGGCCAGGGAGGGGATGAGGGTGGGGCCCATGCCGGCGGCGACCAGGCCGAGTTTGGCGGTCCAGGCGCCGACGGTGTACTCGATCCGGGGCTTGAAGCCGCTGTGCAGGCAGGCGGCGAGCAGGGTGGACTCGGGGTCGCGGCGGGCGGCGATCCAGGGTTCGCCGGCGAGTTCGGCCAGTCGCAGGCGGCGCCGGCGGGCGAGGCGGTGGGTGCGCGGGAGGGCGACGAGCACCGGGTCGTCCATCAGCGGCCGCAGGTCGAACTGCTCGGTGTCCCACGCGGTTTCGGGGACCGGCCCGGCCCCGGAGGCAGCCCCCGGGGCGGAGGCGGCCCCGGAGGCGGAGGCGGCCCCGGAGGCGGGGGCGGCCCCCGGGGCGGGGGCGGGGGCGGTGGTGGGGGCGGTGGTGGGGGCGGCGAGGACGGCGAGGTCGATGGCGCCGTCGGCGAGTTGGTCGAGCAGGCGGGCGGAGAGTCCTTCGGTGAGGCCGATCTCCACCTGCGGGTGGGCGGCGTTAAAGGCCGCGAGTGCGCGGGGGACGAGTTCGGCGTTGGCGCTGTCGAAGGCTCCCACGCGCAGCCGTCCGGCGCTCAGGTCGGTGAGGGCGGCGAGGTCGCGGCGGGTGGTGTCCAGGCGTTCCAGCAGTGCCTCGGCGTGCGGGAGCAGGGTGCGGCCGTGTTCGGTCAGCCGCACGCCGCGGGCCAGGCGGTCGAACAGCGGGGTGCCCAACTCGCTTTCCAGGGTGGCGATCTGGCGGGAGATCGCGGACTGGGTGAAGCCGAGGCGCTCGCCGGCGGCGGTGAAGGAGCCCAGGTGTGCGACGGTGCGGAAGACGTCCAGCCAAGCCATGTCCATTGCGCATGGGTACCATGCCGGACATTCGTTTGTCGCCTGGCTGCGGGCTGCCTAGCGTGGTGGCCATGCAGACGATGGAGAAGATCGCTTTTCTGGGGCTGGGCCGGATGGGACGGCCGATGGCCCGTCGCCTCGCCGCCGCCGGTTACCCGTTGACGGTGTGGAACCGCTCGCCGGGCCGGGCCGAGGGCCTCGTCGAGGCGGCGGACCCGGCCGCGGCGGTGGCCGGGGCGGACGTCGTGGTCACCATGCTGTCCGACCCGCAGGCCCTGGCGCAGGTCGCCGCCCGTATCCGGGCCGCGCTGGCCCCGGGCGCGCTGTGGATCGACATGTCCTCCGTCGGCCCGCGGGCGGTGGCCGAGCTGGGTGCGGGGCTGCCGCCGGGCGTCGCCCTGGTGGACGCCCCGGTGATGGGCAGTGTGGGCCCGGCCGCCGAGGGGAGCCTGACGGTGTACGCGGGCGGGCGGGACGCCGACCTGGAGCGCGCCGTGCCCGTGCTGGAGCACCTGGGGCGGGTACGGCGCTGCGGCGGCCCGGGCTCGGGGGCGGCGCTGAAGGCGGTGGTGATCGGCGCGATCGTGGCCTCGGTCACGGTGGTGGGCGAAGTGCTGGCGGTGGCCCGGGAGTTGGGTGTGCCGCAGGAGGCCGCCGTGCAGGCGCTGGCGTCCGGGCCGCTCGCGGGGGTGGTGGCCCGGGCGCGCAGCACGGACGCGGACTTCCCCGTGCGCCTGGCCGCGAAGGACCTGGCGCTGGCCGGGGGCGGGCCGGTGCTGTCGGCGGCCCGCGAGGTGCTGCTGGCCCATCCCTCGATCGCGGAGCGGGACCTGTCGGCGGTGGTGACGGCGCTTCAGGGCGGCTAGCCCCCACCCCACCCCACCCCCGGCCCACCACCGCGACCCCCGGTCCCCGGCCCGCCGCCCCGCCCCCGGCCCCGGCCCGCCGCCGCGCCCCCCGGCTCCTCCCGGCCCCCGGCCCACGCCTCCCCCACCCCGGCTCCCGGACGTCGGCCCACGCCTGCCCCGCCCCGGGCTTCCGGCCGCCGGTGCGGCCGGGTGGTCAACGTGCCGCGGCGGCATGTCACCCGATCAGGCGGGGCGGGTGTGCGCCGGGGCGCCGGCGGGCCGTAGCGTCGTGGCGGCGTGCGGGCGCGGGGTCCGGGGAGGGGCGGCAGGGTGCGGGTCAGGTGGGCCGGGGTGCGGCGCGGTGCGGCGGCGCTGGCGGTGGCGGTGGCGGTGCTGGTGGCCTCGGCCTGCGGGGCGCCGCTGGAGGCGGCCGGTGACGCCGCGGGTGCAGCGGCGGGCGGCGGCGGTGCCGGGGCGGGCGGGAGCGCGGGGTCGGGCCGCGGGCCGCTCGCCCTGGTCTACCGGGGGCCGGCGGCGTGCGAGGGCTGCGCGGAGGCGGCGTACGACATGCTGGAGCACGACGGTTTCACGGTGCGCTACATCGGGCCGAAGGAGCGGATGCGTTTCGGCCCGGGCGCGTTCGCGTCCGCCGCCCTGTACGTGCAGCCGGGCGGCACCGACGGCCAGGAGGTGAGCAGCGCCTGGGGCCTGCTCGAAAGCGACGCGGGCTTCTCCGCGGAGCTCGTGCGCGCCTACGTGCGCGGCGGCGGGCGCTACCTGGGCCTGTGCATGGGCGGCTACCTGGCCGGCGAGGACCCGGGCTACGGCCTCCTGCCGGGTGATTCCGGCCAGTACATCCGCTCCCCGGGCGCGGCCGTCACCGACGAGCGGGACCACCTGGTGGACGTCGACTGGCGCGGGCGGGGGCTGCGGATGTACTTCCAGGACGGCCCGTACTTCGACGTGCAGGGGCCGGGCGTGCAGGTGCTGGCCCGCTACACCAACGGCCGCGCCGCCGCCGTGGTCGCCGCCTACGGCGCGGGCCGGGTGGCGGTCAGCGGCCCCCACCCGGAGGCGCCCTCGGCGTGGTACCGCGACTACGGCCTGGCCGACGAGTCGGCCACCGGACTGGGCCTGGGCGAGGACCTCCTGCACACCCTGATGGCCACTTCACCGCACCCCACCCCCTGACCCGAGATCCCCGACCCAGCCGCCCCCTGACCCGCGGCCCCCGACCCAGCCGCCCGCCTGACCCGCGATCCCCTGCCCCAGCCGCCCCTGACCCGCGGCCCCCGACCCAGCCGCCCGCCTGACCCGCGATCCCCTGCCCCAGCCGCCCCTGACCCGCGGCCCCCGACTCAGCCGCCCGCCTGACCCGCGATCCCCTGCCCCAGCCGCCCCCTGACCCGCGGCCCCCGACTCAGCCGCCCGCCTGACCCGCGACCCCGCGCGCCCCGAGTCCGCCCCCGGCCCACGGCCCCGCCCCTCCGCCCGCCTGACCCGCGGCCCCGCCCCTCCGCCCGCCTGACCCGCGACCCCGCGCCCGGAGTCCGCCCCCGGCCCACGACCCCGCGCCCCGAGCCCGTCCCCGGCGCAGCCCCCCGGGCCCCCGCGCTCCCGCCCGGTCCCGCACTAGTGCACCCGGGTGGGGCCGCCGGCCTGCGCGAAAGCCCGCACCGACGGCCACCACGCCCCGCGCACCGGCCCCCGCACCACCCTGGCGCACTAGTGCGGCACCCTCATATCGCCTGCTGCCAGGCCTTGTTGCGCCGCTGCGTACGGCGTACGGTTGCGGCATGGAGAACACCGACATCCTCATCTGCGGCGCCGGCATCGCCGGCCCCGCCCTCGCCTTCTGGCTGCGCCGCCACGGCTTCCACCCCGTCGTCGTCGAACGCCCGGGGCCCGCGCCCGGGCGGGCAGAGCGTCGACCTGCGCGGCGCCGGACGCACCGTCATCGAGCGGATGGGCCTGATGGAAGAAGCCCGGGCGCTGCGCGTACAGCAGCGCGGCATCGCCATGGTCGACCGGCGCGGCAGAACGACCGCCCGGCTGCCCGTGGAACTGTTCGGGGGCGAGGGCATCGTCTCGGAGGTGGAGATCCTGCGCGGTGACCTCGCCGCGCTGCTCCAGCAGGCCACCGCGGACGTCGAGTACCTGTACGACGACACGGTCACCGCGCTGCACGAGGACGCCGACGGCGTCAGCGTGCGCTTCGAGAACGCCCCCGCCCGCCGCTTCCACCTGGTCGTCGGCGCCGACGGCCTGCACTCCGCCGTACGGCGCCTGGCCTTCGGCCCGCCCAAGGACCACTACCGCCCGCTCGGCGGCTGGAGCGCCTGGTTCACCGTGCACGACGCGGCCCTCGCCCGCGACCTGGACGGCTGGTTCCTGATGTACAACGCCCCCGGCGGGCTGGTCGCCGCCGCCCGCCCGGGCCGGCTGCCCGGCGAGGTCAAGGCCTCCCTGGGCCTGCGCTGCCCGCCACCGGCCCCCGACCGGCACGACGGCGCCGCCCAGCGCCGCCTGCTCGCCGAACGCTTCACCGGGGCCGGATGGGAGGTGGAGCGCCTGCTCGCCGGCATGGCCGTCGCCGAGGACTTCGCCTCCGACTCCTACGCCCAGATCCACCTCGACCACTACACCCGCGGCCGCGTGGCCCTGCTCGGCGACGCCGGCTACAGCCCCAGCCCCCTCACCGGGCTGGGCACCAGCCTGGCCCTGGTCGGCGGCTACCTGCTCGCCGGGGAACTCGCCACCGCCCAAGGCGACTTCCGCACCGCGTTCACCCGCTACGAGGACCTGATGCGCCCCTACGTCACCCGCGCCCAGGAACTGCCACCCGGCGGGATGAGCGGCTACGCCCCCCACAGCGCCCTGACGATCCGCCTACGCGCCGCCTCCCTGCGCTGGATGAGCCGCTGGCCGCTACGCCCCCTGATGGCCGCCCAGTTCGCCAAAGCCGGCGACATCGGCCTGCCCCACTACCCACTGCCCGCCCGCACCTGACCCCACCACCCCACCCCGGCCACCCGCCCGCCAGCCCGCGGGGTCCCCAGGACCCGGGCCCGCACCCCACCCTGGGCCGGCAGCACCGCTCGCGGCCGCGACCCGCCGCGACCGGCCGAGATCGAGAGCCAGCGCAAGAAGTACTCCACGCCAGGGGTGCAACAAACCCGGTGGACCTTTTACGGCCAGAGCACCAACTAGGCGCCCGTGCCGCCGCGCGGCTGGTTGAAGCGCAGCATGTTGCCCGCCGGGTCGCGGAAGGCGCAGTCGCGCACGCCGTAGGGCTGGTCCATCGGTTCCTGGAGCACTTCGGCGCCGGCGGCGCGGATGCGTTCGAAGGTGGCGTCGCAGTCGTCGGTGCGGAAGATGACACCGCGCAGCAGGCCCTTGGCGAGCAGTTCGGCGGCGGCGCGGCGGTCGTCCTCGGAGGCGTGGGGGTCGGCCAGCGGGGGTTCCAGGACGATCTCCACGCCGGGCTGGTCGGGGGAGCCGACCGTCACCCAGCGCATCCCCTCGAAGCCGACGTCGTTGCGTACCTCGAAGCCCAGGACGTCCCGGTAGAAGGCAAGGGCCGCGTCGTGGTCGTCGACGGCGATGAAGCACTGTGCGAGTTCGATGCTCATGGCGCTCACGCTACGGGAGGGGGCCCGTCCTTGGCCTGGGCGCGGCGCACGGGACGGGTGCGGATCTTGGCGATGCAGGCGGGAATGGGCTCTCCGTCGCGGTGGTCGCGGGCGCGGTAGGCGCTGGGGCTTTCGCCGACCAGTTCGGTGAAGCGGGTGCTGAAGGAGCCCAGCGAGGTGCAGCCCACCGCCATGCACACCTCGGTGACGCTCAGATCCCCGCGCCGCAGCAACGCCTTGGCACGCTCGATCCGGCGGGTCATGAGATAGCTGTAGGGGGTCTCCCCGTAGGCGGCACGGAAGCTGCGGGAGAAGTGGCCGGGCGACATCAACGCGGTCCGGGCCAGCTGGGGCACATCCAGCGGCTGGTCGTAGTCGCGGTCCATCCGGTCACGGGCACGACGCAGACGGGCCAGGTCAGCCAGCGACACCCGTGGCGGGCGGGCGGAGGAAGCGGAGGGCGGCGGGAAGGACACACCCGCCACGGTACCCACTGACACCCACGGACGCCGTCCTCCCCCGCGCGGCACACCGGCGTTACCGCGTGCACGGTGACGCCCAGGACCCTGAAGGAAGACCACCGGGCAACGGACAAGAAGGCGACGGCGTGAACCAGGCGGACGGGCCGGACCAGGCGGACCAGGCGGACCAGACGGACCGGCGGACGGCGTGAACCGGGCGTACGGCGTGGACGGAGCGGGCGGAACGGACCGGGCGGGGCGGGCGGACGGGCGGCGTGGCCGGGGCGGACGGGGCGTGGCCGGGGTGGGCGGCCTGGACGGCCTGGACGGGGTGAGCGGTGGTGGGGCGGTGGGGGTGGCGCGGTGGCACTGGGAGTGCTCACGGCCACCGGCGCGGTACTGCCGGGGCAGGCCGCCAGTGGGAGCAGCTCCCGCCTGCTGCTGCTGGTGTTCCTGCCGGGGTGGACGGGGCAGGCGGGCCGGACCAGGCGGACCGGGCGGACGGCGTGAACCGGGCGGCCGGGATGGGCGGTGGTGGGGCGGCGTTCTCCCGGCGGCGGGGCGGTGGCAGTGGGGGTGCTCGCGGCCACCGGCGCGGTACTGCTGGGACAGGCGGCCAGTGGGAGCAGGTCCCGCCTGCTGCTGCTGGTGTTCCTGCCGGGGTGGACGGGGCAGGCGGGCCGGACCAGGCGGACCGGGCGGCCGGCGTGAACCGGGCGGCCGGCGTGGCCGAGGTGGACCAGGTGGCGGACGGCGTGGCCGGGGGGTGGGGCGGAGCGGCGTGCTCCCGGCGGCGGGGCGGTGGCGGTGGGAGTGCTCGCGGCCACCGGCGCGGTGCTGCTGGGGCAGGCCGCCAGTGGGAGCAGCTCCCGCCTGCTGCTGCTGGTGTTCCTGTGCTGGTGTTCCTGCCGGGGTGGACGGGGCGGGCGGGACGGACCGGGCGGGACGGACCGGGCGGGGCGGGGCGGCGTGCCCCGGGCGGCGGGGCGGTAGTGGTGGGGGTGCTCGCGGCCACCGGCGCGGTACTGCCGGGACAGGCGGCCAGTGGGAGCAGTTCCCGCCTGCTGCTGCTGGTGTTCCCGCCGGCATTGCCGGCGGGGCTGGGCACGGTCGCGCAGACGGTGGCCGTGTCGGTGTGGGTGACGGGAGTGGTGGTGGTCCACTCGGTGCTGCACCCGCCTCCCGACCTGCCGGCGCCGCTGGGGACCCTGGGGGCCGTGGTCGCCGCGCAGACCGCGCTGGTGGCACGGTGCGCACGGCGGGTGCGCCGCGCGCGGGAGCTGTCCCGGGCACGTCACAGCGCGGTGGCCCTGCAGCGGCAGCTGCTGCGCCCCCTGCCGACGTGCACCGCACAGGTGGAACTGTTCGGGGTGCACCGGCCGGAGGAGCAGGACGCCACGCCCTGATCGGCGGGGACCTGTACGACATCGCGCACACCCCGCACGGCACCCGGGCCCCGGCCGGGGACGTACCGGGCAAGGGCCTGCCCGCGATCGGCACCGGCGTCGCCGCGCTGGGCGCCGTCCGGGAAGCGGTCTCCCGCGAGACCCGGCCGGCGAACGTCGCCCCGGCACTGAACGCGGCCGAGGAACGCTACAACACCTACCCCGTCCAGACCGGGCAGAGGGAGCGCTTCGTCACCGCGACAGTGCCGCGCGTGCAGGACGGCCCGCAGATAGCGGCCGACAACTGCGGACACCCCACGCCCTCCCCGCACCACGACGACGGACGAGTCCAGGCGGTCGGCCTGCGCGCGGGCATCCCCCCGGGCCTTGCGGCACCGAGCGGCCAACCGCGCACCGAGGAGCGTCTCCCATGGCACGCAGACGCCGTACCGGTCCTGCCCCACGGCACGCAGACGCCGTACCGGTCCCGCTGACCGACGGCACCACCGAAGCCCAGGACACCCACAGCGCCTTCCACCCCGCCCAGCCAGCACCGACCCACCTCGCCGCCCAACCGGCCACCGCCCTCCCCGAAGCACCGGAACGAGGAGCCCGGCAGCGGAACAAAAGACGCAACCGCGACGACGTCACAGCCCTCGCACCGACCCGGACGAAGACGCCCCCGGCTGCGGAGCCACTCGACGGCGATCTAGGGTGACAGGCATGATCTCCACTCCCATAACCGAACCGGTGTCCGATCCCGCCGAGGCGCTGCGGGTGATGTTGGAGGGCAACGCCCGTTTCGTCGCCGGCAGCCCCGAGCACCCCAACCAGGACGCCGGACGCCGAGCCGCACTCGCACCCGCACAAAAGCCCTTCGCCGTGCTGTTCGGCTGCTCGGACTCCCGACTCGCCGCCGAGATCATCTTCGACCGCGGACTGGGCGACCTGTTCGTGGTCCGCACCGCCGGCCACGTCACCGGCGCCGAAGCACTGGGCAGCATCGAATACGGAGTCGAAGTCCTGGGCTGCCCCCTGGTCGTGGTCCTGGGCCACGACTCCTGCGGAGCCGTGGCCGCGGCCGTGGAATCCCTGGAACAAGGACGCCTGCCCGGCGGCTTCGTACGCGACGTCGTCGAACGCGTCACCCCCAGCGTCCTGTCCGCCCGAGCAGCAGGCATCGAAGACCGAGACGCCATCGTCGACGAACACATCCGCCAAACCGTCGACCTCCTCCTCGAACGCTCCCAAACACTGGCAGCACGCGTGACCGAAGGCCGAGCAGCCGTCGTAGGCCTGTCCTACCGCCTCCACGACGGCCACGCCCGCACCATCGCCACCCGCGGCCTCAACTAACCCACCCCCACCCCCTGCCACACCCCCGCCCCGCCACCCCCGGTAAGCCCCGCGGAGCGGCGGGCACGGCAGCGCCCCGCAGCGCCAGCCCGCTCACCGACCGACCCCGCCAACAGCACGCCACCCCCGGTGAGCCCCAGGGACGGCGGGCGCGGCAGGGCCCGGCAGGCTCGAGCCGCTCACCGACCGACCCCGCCGACGGCACGCCGCCCCCGGTGGGCCCGGGGGGGCGGAGCGGCGCGGCAGGGCTGGGCGGGGCCGAGCCGCTCACCGACCGGCCCCGCCGACAGCGCGCCACCCCCAGCCCTGCCGTCTCCGGTGGGCCCCCCGGGGGGCGCGGCGGGCCGGGCGGGGCCGGGGGGCGGAGCGGCGCAGGGCCGTTCACCGGCCCGTGCCGCGCCCGCGCGTCCTGCGCTGCACGTCCACCAGCATGGCCAGCGCCTCGAGACGGACAGTGCCACCCCCACCACCGCCACAGCTGCTGCCGCTGCCCGGGCCACCGCCGCCCAGATCACCGTCCAGGTCGTCGTCCAGGTCGTCGTCGAGGTCGTCGTCGAGGTCGTCGTCGAGGTCGTCGTCGGTGGGCTGCGGGTTCCGCCGCGCCAGCGGGAGCAGGTCGTCGTAGCGGGGGTCGGGGACGATCTTGTGCCACCCGTCATTAGAAGTGCCCCTGCGGCATCCGCCCGCCGTACTCCTGCCAGACGGTGACGCCGCCGGCGTCGAGCACCGGATGCCCGGTGACCTCGTAACGCTCAGAACACCCGGTCAACTACCCCTTCAGGACCTTCGCCGCCCCTCGCGGTCGCCGAAAGTGAACGCCTTCAGCTTCCTCGCCGTCCAGTAACTGAACGCCTCGGCGAAGAACTCGTACGGCAGGCGGATGCAGGCATCCAGTCCAGGGTCGGCGCCGACGCGGTCCATGACCTGCCGCCGCACACGCCGCCAGTGCTGCCGCCGGCCCTAGAAACCGCAGACCGCAGGCCACGTCCACGGCGCGCCCGAACCCGTGGACGGCGGCACCGCCGGGCATCCCGGCACCGGAGTTGACGAGAAGCCCCTGCGCACATCAGGCCAGTACATGCCAGGCACGCATACCGCCGGCACGCTGCCTCCCACCGGCCGCACCCCGGCGAGATCGAAACCACCCGACAACTCGGCGACCCGGGCGCGGACCGACGCCGATCCCGCCACCGGCCCGAAACGGCTCCGAGGCAGTCCCAGAGGCCCTGTCGAACATCCCCGACAGCACCCGCCCCAACTCCACGGCCACCTCCGCCACACCCGGACCATCCACGACATCCACACGCGAAGGAACCCAGCCAGCCACCGGCAGCTCCACAGGCGCGGCACACCAGGGCACACGCAGGGCACCGCCGGTGGAACGTGTGGGCGGCGCGTCCAGGCGACCACCGACCCGGGCGAGCGATCGCGCGGCCACCTGGACGGCGCCGCCGAAACGGCCGCGCCCCAGCGCCACGTCCCAGCCGGCCGCAGGCCCACCCCGACCTGGCAAGCGCACCACCCCCGTCCCACCACCAGGAGAACAGGGCGCGCAGGAAGGGTTGTCGGAATTACTCGGGACCTTGGTGGTCCCCTCGAGCTGCACAGATGTCCCCTCGGAGGCCGAGCAGGGGTGCCGGCATCAGGAAGCTGCATCAGCAGGTGCCGCAGGAGCCACATCGGGAGCTACATCAGGAGCCGCCCCAAGGCCCGGCACAGGCCGTTCCCCGGCCGTGCGAGGCCACACCGCACCCGGAAGACCGGACAGCACGCCAGGGGCCGGTGGCGCCCCGTCAAGGACCGCCCGGTGCCGGTCAGCGGTTCCACCGCAGGCGCGCCGCAGCGGCACCACCGGGGCCAGCGGCCGGTCATCGTCGGCTCGGCGGCGTCGCGTCCGGTCCTGCCGTGCTCGGCGGCCGCCAGGACGGCCGGCTCCGGCGAGCGGGGCTTGGCGTGCCAGGGCGACCCGCTCGCCCGCGCACACGACCGCCGTACCGCAGCCACCGCAGGTACAGACCCGCGGCACCGCCTCACCGCGAGGACGCCGATGCTGCCCCGAACCCCCCTCCCCCGTCCACCTCATGCCGTGCCCAACCACCGGCCGGACCACAGCGGCACGCACCCGCAAGCAGCGGCCGGCCTGCGCCAGGCGCTCACCAACAAGACAGCCCCGCAGGGTGGGAACCCCTGCCGTCCGGACCGCCACCCGCCCACGCACCACCCACCACCCGCAACCAGGGCCAAGGGACGGATCTCACGCCGCGTCACGTACCCGGTGCGCCGGCCGAACTGGATGTCCGATCCCCGCCAGCACCCGCCCCCCGGCCGCGGGCAAAGTCAGTGCTCCGCAACCCTTCCCTCCCACTCCCCCCCCTGATCCCGCAACACAAGGACGGCCCGACTCCCGTGCACAAGGTCACCGATCTCAAAGTCCTCTACTTCGGCACCCCCGTGGTACTGATCGGCTCACGCAACGAAGACGGCAGCGCCAACCTGGCACCGATGTCCTCCGCATGGTGGCTGGGACAGACCTGCGTACTGGGCCTGGGCGACAGCGCCCAAAGCGCCATCAACCTGCGACGCGAAGGCGAATGCGTACTCAACCTGCCCTCCTCCGCACAAGTCGACGCCGTCGACGCCCTCGCCCTGCTCAGCGCCAACCCCCACCTGAGCGAAGCCAAACGCGCACAGGGCTACCGCTACGAACGACACAAGTTCACCGCAGCCGGCATGACCGAACTACCCGGCGACCTCGTCCAAGCACCACGCGCCGCCGAATGCCCCGTCCAACTGGAATGCCGCCTGGAAACAGCCACACCACTGACCGGCAACACCCGATGCACCGCCTTCGAAGTCAGCGTCATCCGCGCCCACATCGACGAACACCTCATCCTGCCCGGCACCGACCACTACATCGACCCCCTCGGCTGGGACCCACTCATCATGAAATTCTGCGAATTCTTCGGCAACACACACCGCCTCACCCCCTCCCGCCTCGCCGAAGGCTGGAACATGCCCGCCCGCCTACCCACCACCCCCTAAAAAGAGCTGACACAACCGCACGGCACCAATGCCTGTTCGACCATCGGCTCGTTGAGTAGGCCGCGGGAAGAAACCGCCGCGGTCGGTGTCGGACGACCTGTCGGGCCGGATCAAGCCACTGCTGCCGGTACGGCAGCAGCGGCTTCGCAGGATCGGCCGCCCGCCATTGGACGACCAGGGCTGCTCGCAGGGGATCCTGTACGTGCTGCACACCGGCATCCAGTGGAAGCGGCTGCCGCACGAACTCGGCTTCGGCTCGGGCATGACCTGCCGGCGCCGCCTACGGGACCGGCACGAAGCCGGAGCCCGGGACCGACTGCACCAGGTGCTGCTGACCGAACCGCACCGCGCCGGCGAACTGGACTGGTCGCCGGCGGTGATCGACGGCTCGCATCACCAGGCCCGTCACAGCGGCCCAAAACGGGACCGCGCCCGGTCGACCGTGCCCGCCCGGGCCCGAAGCGCCATGAAACCACGGACGGCCGCGGCACGCCGCCGGCCATCACCTTGACCGGCCAAAACCGCCATGACATCACCCAGCTGCTGCCGCCCCTGGACGCGATCCCCCGCGGCCGACCCGGCTCGGCCCCGTCTCAGAGGAGCTGACACAAGGCTTGGACGCGTCAGCAGGCGATCACGCAGCAGGCCAGCTCAAGGAAGGCCTCGCCTCGTGGATGTCGTCGCGGACATCCCAGCGGACCCGCAGGCGTCCAACGCCGTGGACCCAAGCGCTGATCCGCTCAACGACCCACCGCACGGCTCCAAGGCCGGAGCCGTTCTCGACGGGCGATAACCGGCCTGATACCCCGCATCCAGAGCAGTCGGCGGGACGTGTCGAAGTCGTAGCCCCAGTCCGCGAACAACTGCCTGGGCCGACGGGGGGCCGGCCGGTCTTCCCGTGGATACGGGGCATCGCGTCCAACAGCGGCAGCAGCTGGGTGACATCGCGCCGGTTTCCTCCGGCCAGGATGACCGCCAGCAGCATGCCCCGGCCGCCCGTACAAAACGTGGTACGTCGAGCCCGGCCTGCCGCGATCGACCGGGCTCGGTCCCGTTTGGGGCCGCCGCGACGAGCCTGGCAGTGCAAGCCGCCGATCACCGCCCGCGACCAGCCCAGCCACCGGCACGGTGCAGCGCGATCAGCAGCACCCGGTGCAGCCGACCCCACACCCCGGCCCTCGTGCCAGCCCCGCAGGGCAGCGCCAGCACGTCATACCCGAACCCAAGCCGCGCCCCTACGGCAGCCACCCCCACGGGATCCCTGCCTGCAGCACAAACACGATCCCCTACCGGCAACCCCGGTCCTCCAACAGCGGGCGACCGATCATGCGAAGCCGCTGCTGCCGCCCCGGCAACAGCGCCGCGATCCGACCCCACAAGTCGCCCCCACACCCGCCACGGCGACCCCTCCCCCACGACCCACCCAACGAGCCGACGAGCCAACAGACATGGGCGCCACGCAGCCCTGTCAGCCCCTCAAAACCCCACCAACAACCGGACGACAACCGGACGCCACCCGGACCACAACCGGATAGCACCGGACGGCACCGGACGGCAACGGCAACCGGGCGGCACACCCACCAGGGGGTTACAGGACACTCCCACCGCAGGAATCACACACCCGCGTCGCCGGCAACTCAAGGAAACACCTCGGACAGACCACCGGCAAACGCGCCGCAGCAGCCGCCGCCCCACCCCTACCCGCCGCCCCACCCCTACCCGCCGCCGCACCCCTGCGGCCCGCGGCAGTGGTCGCCGCCCGCGGCACCAGAGCCGGGACACCACCGTCAGCCGGCAGATCCGCACCGAAATGCCGATAACACGCCAAACGGGCCGCAGCAGCATGGAGTTCACGATCCGCCTCATCCACGATCGCAGGCTCCCCCGCGACCGCCAGCACATCCTGGTAACCCGCCCCGACCATCCCATCAGCGGCATTCACCACCAACGCCGTCAACGGCGGATCCCCACGCCGATGCGCCTCACGCACCACCAACGCCAACACCTTGTTGATCCAATGCCGCTGATTGACACTGGTACGCACCCCCGAAACCCGCTGAAGCACCTCCGCCAACTCCGCGTAAGTGATCACCGCGTGATAACGACGCGCCACCTCCACCAAAGCCGGATAAGCCGCCCGAGTCCACACCATATGCGCCTGACTCACAGCAACAGGCACCCCATCCGACTCCCGCCAATAACCACGCTGCCGCCCCACCATCCACCCACCCCGCCCGTTCGACCCCCACAACCACCGAAAACGAGGCTACCGGCCCCACACCACCCCCACACCCCCCCAGGCCCCCCACACCACCAACCCCGGCAAACACAAGACCAGACACACAGCGCAAACAGGGCCTGACCACATGCGCGGTCCACGTCGCCGAACGGACGACGACCTCAACCGTACGAGCCATCCACAGCCGACACCCCCCAACCCGAACCCGAAAAACACCAGAAACCAGGACCACCCCCAACCCGACCACACCACCAACCACCCCGCCCCCCAGCCACCCCCCGACTCCCCGGCCACCCCGACTCCGGGCTCTCCGACGCCTACCGACGCGTCCGAGCCTTGTTAGCTCCTCCAAGCCGGATCCAGCGAAACCTGCGGCGACCGGCGCCGTCACGTCGACCGCCAGCCCGGGCCGCTGTGGACCGTCACCACCGTGGTGGGACACCACGAGTGCAGCGGCAGCGGCGAGACCCGCGTGGGAGGTCCACCCCGAGATCCCCTGACGCGACGGTCGGCCACGGATGGGGACCAGCTGGGGCGGTCAGGCGGTGCGCAGGGTCCGCTCCGCGGTGTAGCGGGTGACGACCTGCGGCAGGAAGTCCGCGTGGTGGCCGAGCGCGGTGACGTCCGCCGCGGAGCGGACCACCGCGAGCTGGTCGAGCTCGGCGGCGGCACCGCGCGCGGCCTCGGCCTCCACCAGGGCCTCATGGTGCTTGTGTGCCAGCTCGGCCGGGACCGGTGGAGCATCGAAGTGGACGCCGATGTTGCCGAACTCGCCGCGGGTGACGCCCCACGCCGTCATGTCCTCGGGGTCGGCGGTCACCCCGACCTCCTCCACCAGCTCCTGCGCCGCGTGGCGCCGCAGGGCAGCCAGGTCGAGCGCTCCGGCTTCCGCCGGGGGTTCCGCCGATCCGCCGGGCAGCGCCCACCGGCCCGGGGACGCGGTCGATCCCGAGTTGCGCCCGACGATCAGCCCGCCGTCCTCTACCGGTTGCAAGACGGTGACGAACACCGACGCGGGCAGCCACGAGCAGGATTCGAGGCGGCGTAGCGCACGGTAGCGGTAGGTGACCCGGGCCCAAGACAGCAGCAGCTCATCACCTGCGTCCTCGACCGCGATGCAGGCCACGGCCGGGCCGTCGAACAGAACCGGCCGACTGGCCACCGCTTCTTCCCAGAGCCGGTCCATGGCTGCCCGTTCCTCGGACGACAGCGGGGGCGCCGACACTTCGAGCAGGCACAGCGCACGGCCATCGAAGAACTCAACAGCAGAGTCGGTCACCTGCCCATCGTGGCAGACCGGGGAGCACCGTTCGCCGCGATGAGCGCAACCGGCCCGGCGGAGCGTCGTCGACGCGAACGGCGCGCCCCGTCCTCGCTATCGTTGAAGGTGTTGGACGCTACAGGCACGGCCGGGGGAACGCTGCCGGCCGGTGCGAAGCCGTCGTCCGCGCGGGACCGTGAGAGGCAGCCCGAAAAGTGCCTTCGGGGATTCGGGGCGCGTTCGGGCGGTGCTTCCGCTGGTTGGCGGGTGGCCCTGTGGCGAGGTAGATCACGGTAAGGGGTTGCCATGCCCGACCACATCACCCTCGTCGACACCAAACGGCTGGCGCAGCTGACCGGCGACCGGGACCCTCAGGACTGGCCCATGATGAACCTCACCAGCGGCTGGAACGTCGTGGGTGTGGACGAGGGACCCACCACCGAACACGAGGGCAGACTGTACGTCTACTTCGGTGACGTCGCCACGTCCGACAACGGCGGCCACCACACGATCGGCTGGAACTTCGTCCTGCCGAACAAGACCCAGGGAGCCGACGACACGACGGGACAGCCCGACTGGCGCTTCTGCGCACGGTGCAACGGGCTGTTCTGGGCCCCCGAGGACAGCGCGGCCGGCTCTGTCTGCCCGTTCGGCGGCGAGCACGTCCCGGCGGGCTGGAACTTCGTCCTGCCGAACAATATGCAGGGCGCCACCGACACGACCGGGCAGCCCGACTGGCGCTACTGCGGGAAGTGCCACGGGCTGTTCCACGCACCGCAGGAGGAGCCGGGCGGCGCGTGTCCTGCCGGGGACGGGCACCGGCCGGACGGGTGGATCTTCTGTCTGCCCAGCCGTGAACAGGGGGCCCGGGACAGCAGCGGGCAGCCGGACTGGCACCTGTGCGCCACCTGCCACGGGCTCTTCTGGCAGCCGGGAGGCGTCCCGAACCCCGGTATCTGCCCGGCGGTGAACCCGCGCAACTCAGACCTGGTCGCCTGGACCGATGACACCCGGGTGGCCGAGGCCGTGCTCGTCGAGCACGACCCCCAGGGGTGGAACTTCGTCCTGCCCAACACGACGCAGGGTGCCACCGACACGACCGGGCAGCCCGACTGGCGCTACTGCGCGAAGTGCAACGGGCTGTTCTTCGCGCCCCACGAGTCCGCCACGGGAAGCAGGTGCCCGCTCGATGGCGAACACGTCCCGGCAGGCTGGAACTTCGTCCTGCCGAACAACGTGCAGGGTGCCACCGACGCCACCGGTCAACCCGACTGGCGCTACTGCGGCAACTGCCACGGACTCTTCTGGGCTCCGCACGGCGCCACCGACGGTACGGTCTGCCCGGGCGGGGGAGAGCACAGTCCTCCCCCCGGCAGCTGGATCTTCTATCTGCCCAGCCGTGAACAAGGCGCCGCCGCCGACTCCGGCCAGCCCGACTGGCACTTCTGCTCCCGGTGCCACGGACTGCTGTGGACCGGTGCGAAGACGCCGGGGACCTGCCCGCGGTCGACGGCAGGAGGGTTCCGGCTGCACCCCGTCATGCGGGATCCGTCGAACTTCGATCCGATGCGCGCCACCGACCCCGTGGGCATCACCAAGAGCCTGGAGAGGCCCGGAGGCCCCTTCAGCCATGACGGCCGCGCCTACGCCTTCGTCAACATCTCCGCCCCGCAGTACTCGGAGCACCTGCGACCGGGCAATCCCACGCTCGGCACCTATCTGGTCAGCAAGGCCGATCCGTCGAAGCCCGGCCCGTACGACACCGAGTTCCTCTTCAGTCCGCGGATCGGAGCGTGCCCGACCGGACCGGGCGGCGCGCTGCAGAGCCACCAGGTCCTCGGCCTGTCGTTCATCCTGCCGCACGACCTCGGTGCGAGTCCCATCAGCCAGGCCGGGTGGCGGCACTGCCGCACCTGCGAGGTGCTGTTCTTCTCGGGTGAGGCCGCCACGACGGGGGGAGCGTGCTGGGCGACGCGGCAGCCGCACGACGGCGTCGGCTCCGCCGCCTACGCGGTGCCGATCGACGAATCCGGGCTCCGGACCCAGGGAGCCTGGAAACGCTGCGGCAACTGCGCGGCGGCCGTCTTCACCGGGTACTCGGCCGCTCCCGACCTGTGCCCGGCCGGGGACGGCCACCACCGGCCCGTCGGCCCCGAGTTGCACGTGCCCTTCTTCGACACGCCCGATGCGCCTCCCGACGACGCGAACCACCAGAGCGGCTGGCGGTTCTGCGTCCGGTGCAGCGGACTGGTCTACACCTATCGCGAGGACCGCTTCTTCGGCGCGGTGCCGCAGCTGGTGAACAAGAGCGTCGTGCCGGGCCTGCCGCCGACCGCTGCCCAGAGCGGTCTGGTGATCCTCGGCTTCGGCTGGCGGGCCGACCACGGCGGGGACTTCCGCCTGGCCTGGATACCGCTCCTCGCCGGTTCACGTCCGCGCCTACAGGACACCATGTACTACACCGGTGCTTCGCCCACGCCGTGGTCACCCGATGCCGGACAGGCCAAGAACCTGTGGTTCCACGACGAGTACACCTCGATCGGACTCATGTGGCTCGACGAGCTCCAACGCTGGCTGCTCCTGCTGACCAACGCCTCCGACAAGGATCCCGTACCGGGCGGTGACGATCCCCGGGCCCGCCCGATCGTCGCTCGACTCGCCGCGACCCCCTGGGAGTTGGCCACCGCCGAGGACGTCCCCGTCTTCGACCCGAACGTCGACTACCCCTCCCAGCCGAAGGCCTACGGCTCCTACATGCACCACCCCGGCATGGACCGGATTCACGAGAAGGACCCGCCACCCGATCCCAGCCAGGGCTGGTCGTACGGCGCCTACCCGCTCAGACGGTTCACCACCTGGAACCCGGCCACCCGGGAACTCGACCTGTGCTACCTGCTTTCACTCAGCCGCCCGTACCAGGTCCAGGTCATGCGGAGCACCCTGCGCATCGAGGTCTGAACCGGCCGGCCCGTGTGAACCACCCGCCGAACCCCGGGTCCGGGCCGGCTCTGCCGGTGGGCTCTCACCCCCGACCACCCGATGGCCCGGCGCGTCCCGCCTTCCTATACTTCTGTGTATACGGAGCGGAACCGCGCAGTACGGGCGAGTGGGCCTCCGATTCCGCCCCTCGACAGCACCGCCCACCGGCGGGCCGAAGCGGAAGGCGAGGCGAGCCGCTATGCGTCGACACGGACCACGCTCACCGGCCGTTCGCCGCTCGGCCAGGACTTCGGGCAACACCGGAACGGTCCTTCCCGGCGGCGCCCTGGACGGTCCCGGCGTCCTGATGGAGGCCATGGCCCCGGTGCTGACCGTCGACACCGCCCACACCAACGGCTCCGGAAGCGGCCACTCCGTCTGGCTCAACAAGGCTGTGTCGTCGCGGGGCGTGTGACCTCCCGCAACCTCTGGGCCCGCCGACCGCGTCCGCCAGGGCGCCGACTCCACTCAACCTGTCCCTGGCAGCCGAACTCCCAGGTGCTCTCCTCCTCGGGGACGTCGCCGCAGTCGATGCAGACCAGGAAGTCCATCAGCTCCTGGTGGACCTTCTGCTTCTCGTCCTTGAGTACCTGTGTCTGAACCCCCGATCCGGGTAGCCTGGAGCCCTAGCCTGGGCTGGTGGCCGAGGACAGCGGGCCGGTTGGTGAGCGGTGGTGTGAGGGCTGCGGCGTACGGCTGGGGCCGGAGTCGGGGCTCGGTACGCGCTTCTGCTCGACGGCGTGTCGTGCCAGGCAGTGGCGGGTGGACCAGCGGCTGCGGAAGCGGGTGGCGGCCGAGCTGAGCGGCGCCGGCCGGGTGGAGTGCCCGGAGTGCGACGCGTGGTGGGTGGCCGGGGTGGATCGGCGTTCGAACGCCCGGCACTGCTCGCGGCGGTGCGTGATGAGGGCCTGGAGAGCCCGGAACGATTCGTTCGGCGAACGGTCACAGTGACCGTTGAGCGAACGCCGAAACGGTCGCGATCCGCTCAACTTCGTTCATTCGCAGGCTAGTTGTTGTGATCACCACATTCCGGGCCCGACCCTGCTGCGCGGAAGCGGACCGGTCCCGTCTCGGCCAACTGCCGTGCCTGGTCCGCGAGTTGGTGGTGAGATTCCACATGGCTCAGGAGATAGCGGAGAAGGTCGGCTGCGTCAGCGCCGACCGTTACGCGGAGATCGTCGCCGAACTGCGGAAGCTGGTCGAGACGACCACCCGCGCGCAGTTCACGATCGGCGACTACGCGCTGGAGATCGAGCCGATGCGCGAGGTCGGCGGCCAGGAGCACAGCGACGAGATGTTCTCCGTCAAGAAGTCGCTGGCCCGGGTGGCCGAGGACGTCGGCCTGACCTACTCGCAGGTCAGGCGGGCGCGGTGGACTTCCTCGCGGTGGCCCAAGGACCGCCGGCAGTCCGGCGTCTCCTTCACGGTCCACGAGGTCCTGGCGGGGATCGCGGACGAGCGAGAGCGGTTCGAGGCGATCCTCAACCCGCCGCAGCCCCGGGGACGGTGGACGGCGGACGACGCCAAGCGCAGGGTCGGCCGACAGGTCGATGTTCCGGTGACCCCGCAGGAGAAGGTCAGCGCGATCCACACTCTCGCGCAGGACGAGGAGGTCGCCGTGGTGGTGACCGGCGACCTGCTGCGGCGTCCGGGCGTGGTCGCGCAGGTCAAGCCGGAGGACAAAGTCCGGGTGGTGGAGGAGCTGACCCGCGACGACGAGGTCGCCGCGGCGGTCGTTCCCAGGTTCCTGCACCGGCCGGCGGTGGTCGCCCGCGTCGCCCCGGCGGAGAAGGTGAGGGTAGTCGAGGAGCTGACCCGCGAGGATCACGTCGCGGCGGAGGTGACCACCGGGCTGCTGCGGCGCCCGGACGTCGCGGCCCGGGCGATGGCCGACGACACCGCCCGTCACCAGGTCAACCACGCGCAGGTCGAGCGCGGGCGGCAGGCCCGTGAGCACTTCGAGGAGAACAGCCCGATCGCGCCGGTGATCCGCAAGATCGACCGGTCGGTTGAGTTCCTGGACTTGGTGACGGCCTGCCACGCGTTCGTCGCTGCGGCCGGGCGGGTCGTCCCGGGCCTGCGCGACCGGCAGCTCGGCGACGACGAGCAGTCGGTGATCCGGGAGAACTGCGCGCGTGTTCGGGCGACGCTGGACTGGATCGAGACGGCGGTCGACACCGGGAAGGTCGACATGGACGGCGAGCTGGCCCGCCTGCTCCAGGGTGAGTAGGCGATGCCCCGCGCCTCCCGGCGCAGGTCGCCGGCGGCCGAGCGGCACGCCGACACCGTCCGCAAGGTCCTCTTCGAGGCCCGCCCCGCCGGGCTGGCCTTCGACCAGCTCACCCGGGCCTCCTCGCTCAGCGCGAGCCAGGCCAGGGCGGGGCTGGCCTGCCTGCGCGACACCATCGCCGAACGCGGCTGGCCGCCGCTGATCTGGACGAGGGCGGACGGCTACCGGTTCTGCTCCGACCCGGTCGAGCTCCAGGCATACGAAGCCGCGGTGATCCGCGAGAGGCTCACCGAGTTCCGCCGCTTCATCACCGGTGTCGTCGCCCCGCACTTCGCCCTCCAGCCCAAGGGCCGGTGGGTGAAGCACCTGAACACCCAGATCAGCTCGGTGGAGTCCACGCTCGAAATGATCGCGGACTACAGCGACGCCTGACCGTCCTGGTCCGGCCGGCGGAGCCGGCCGGACCAGGACCTTCGCCTTGAGGGGGGAACGAGGTTGGCCAGGCGTCGCTGCTACCCGTCGGACACCTTCGACGACGAGTGGGCGCTGATCGAGCCGCTGCTGCCGACACCGGCCTGCGAGACGAAGGCCGGCGGCCGGCCGGAGAAGCACCCGCGCCGGGAGATCGTAGACGCGATCCGCTACGTCGTGGACACGGGCTGCAAGTGGCGCGCGCTGCCGAAGGACTTCCCGCCCTGGCGCACCGTGTTCGGCTTCATGGCCCGCTGGGCGGCGGCCGGGGTGATCGGGCAGATCCGCGACCAGCTCCGTGCCCGGGTCCGCCGCGACATGGGCCGGGCTCCGGGCGCGGTCGCCACGATCATCGACTCGCAGTCGGTGAAGGCAGCCGAGACGGTCGGCAAGGACAGCCGGGGCTACGACGCGGCGAAGAAGATCAACGGCAGGAAGCGGCACCTGGTGGTCGACACGAAGGGCCTGCCGCTGTTCGTGATGGTCACCCCCGCCGACATGACCGACCGCGACGCGGCGAAGGAGGTGCTGTTCCGGCTCAGGCTGATGCACCCGGAGATCACGATCGTCTGGGCCGACTCCGCCTACGCCGGGCAGCTGGTCGGCTGGGCGAAGAACTACCTGAACCTCACCGTCAAGACGGTCAGCCGGCCCAAGGAGGCGAAGGGGTTCGTGGTCCTGCCGCGCCGCTGGGTGGTCGAACGCTCGCACGCCTGGGTGATGCACGCCCGCCGGCATGCCCGCGACTACGAACGCCTCGTCCAGCACTCCGAGTCGCTGATCACCTGGGCCGCGATCACTCTGATGACCAGGCGCATCACCAAGCGGCAGTCCAGGCGCTCGGGTCAGCCGGCGTCCCGTGAAGCCCACCGGGACTGATCGTTCTCAAAGTCGGCCGACCGATCGCCGCCCGCAGCCGCCGGAAGAACCGGCCGACCCCTAATCTCCCACGACCTCCCGGCGCCGGTCAGGCGGTTCGCCGACACCGGGGCCGCTTCCGTGCGGCAACCTGAAACAATCGCCCATGCTGTACTGCGGAGCACACCAGGCGACGCGCTCGGCTGGAAGCCCAGCCGAGCGCCCGTGCGAACTCATCGTGCCCTGGATGGCCGACCACGTGCATATGGACACCCGGACACCGTGTCGGCGCCGGGGGTGGTTCGCGAGGTGCTATGTCACAGCCGGAACTTGGCGGACCGGAACTTGAGGGTGTCCGGCCTTTGGGGGCTGTCCGGGAGCAGCAGGGTGGGCAGGCCCGTGCAGTCCCTGTTCGGGAACACCTCGGCGATGGCGTTGGTGAGGTTGTGCGGGGCATAGGCCTGCGCGGTGAAGTCCGCGGCGAAGATGTTGTGGCACACGCCGAGTTCCGGCTCGTCCAGGCTGCCGTTGTACGGGAGCCCGTCCTCCTTGTAGTAGTACGTGAGGCTGCCTTGGGCGTCTGCCGGCGGGGCGGCGTGTACGGGGGCGGAGACACAAACGGCCAGAGCGGCGGCACTCACAAGAGTGGCCACAGCGGCACGCTTACGCATGAGGTTTCCCTTCGTTGAGAGCCCTGATCGGGCCATTGCAACCATGATCACGGCACCGCCCTTCGGGTTCCCGGCCGCATGGCCGTCCGGCCGAGTTGTTTCCACCCTCGTGGGTGAAGGGCGGGCAAGGACTGTGGCGACGCGCGACCGGTCACATCAACATCCTTCGATGCTCACCCGGCCCAGACTCCCCGGTCAGCACCGCGAGCGCACTGACCCACGCCCGCAACACCACCCGTTCGATTCCTGGCCCAGCCGAACGCTTCGCACACCATCAGAAACAGGTACTGACGCGGAACAGCGCGCGATGCCGGGGGAACGGAGCCTGCCACACGCCACCCCGGCGCACCCTCCGGCGGCCGCCGGGCAAGTGAACTCGACCTCGGTCGACCGGTCCGCGACCGTTCCGATCCCGCCCGCCGCGCCGGGCCCGGTGCCGCCGCGCACGAAGGCCACCACGGTCTCGCTGACGGCCTCGCGTACGGGGCACCAGAACTTCCAGCCGCAGTGGAAATCCATGGCTTCCGACCGTCCTGCCTCCGTATCCGCCCTGGGCTGGTGGGAGCGGGTCGTCCCCCCGCGCGCGGGGCCTTCGCCGCCCGGGCATGCCGGATCGTCGTCGCCCTGGTCTCCGTCGTCCGGGCCGGGCACGGGGCGAGGTCGCCGTCCGCGCGCCGATCGCGCTCGATGGCGCGGCGCCCCTGCCGGGCTCCGTCCGGGCGATCTCCGTCCGCCCCGAAGCGTCCGGTCGCGGGACGGGGAACGTTCACCTCCCGAGCGAAGACCAGGCCATAAGGAGGCCGCAGTGACACGCACCCGCAGCATCGCACGGACGATCAGCACGTTCCTGGCCGCAGCCCTTCCCCTCTCCGTGCCGTGCGCGCTCACCGCCCCGGAAGCGCGGGCGGACGGCGGGCCGGCACCGGCGACCCGCGGCGTCAGCCAGCAGCCGGGCCACCCCGCCATCCTGTACCCGGGCCAGGAGCGGACGGTGGCCGCGTACTGTCCCCAGGGAACGAAGCCCACCGGGGGCGGGGCATCGGTCGACAGCGACCTGCGCAGCGCCGTCTACTTCCGCAAGTCCCTCCCGGACCCGGCGGGCAACCGCTGGGTGCTGCAGGCCTACAACGCCAGCCCCGACGTGCAGACCGTCCACCCCAAGGTGATCTGCTCGACCGACAGCACCCTCAGCTACGAGGCCGCGAAGGAGACGGGGATCGAACCCGGGGAGACCGGATACACCGCAGCGAACTGCAGTAACACCCGCTTCGTGGTCGGCGGCGGCTTCGAGGGGGGCGACCGGACCTTTGTCAGCGTCTCGGCTTTCAACAACATCAGGTCATGGACGGTGTCCATGAAGTACACCGACTACAGCCCGGACGCGCCTGCGTCGTTCCAACGGTCCGTCGCCGTCTGCTCCGACACCCAGCCCACAGTGAGTTTCGGCACCACCGTCGAGCTGGCGCCCGGGGAGGTGGGAAACGCCACCGCGGAGTGCCCCGCCGGGCTGGTGCCGATCAGCGGCGGCGGAGACGGCGGTCTCGACGTCCTGCTGACCACCTCGGCCCCGACCGCGACGGGCTGGACGGTCTGGGCCAAGAACGGGGCCTTCGACCGGCGCAAGCTCTTCACCGATGTGCTGTGTGCCGCCCCCTGACCGCGGCGACCTGCACACAGGCGAAGCGCTACCGGAACCGAAACTTCCGATCCGGTTGCAAGGCGGCCGGCAGGGGCAGCGGAGCGGGACACGTCCCGGCGAACTCACCCGTCCCCCGTGTCCCCCCGCCGTCTCCAGCACGTCGACCGGCTCAGTCGGGGCCGTGACGGCTGGCTCGCTTCGGGCGGCGCCGGTCCCGGTGGGACCGCGAGACCGCCGCAGCGGGCCTGGAGGCGGGCCCGCTCGGCGCACTCGGCGAGGCGGCCCTCGTCGCCTCCGCGGCCACCTGTCACCTCGACTGCAGCCTCCTCACCATCCCGGCTGTGGTTCGTTGATGCAGGCAGCCCTCGCGGTCGGTGAAGATCTCGACGGTGACGGTTCTCCGCTCGAATAGCGGAGAACCGTCGCGCAGGTGCCCGCAGCCAGCCAGCCTTCGCTGGTTCCTCTGCCCGCGCCCGAGTGCTGGCGAGGTAGGAGAAGTCGGTGCCGGTCTCGATGATGGTGCCGTGGCGACCTCCGCCCGCCACCCGGCCCCTGGTTACCGCTCAGCCCGGGGCGTCACTCGTTGTGGAGGACCTCGGCGATCGGCAGCCGGGCCGCCGTGCGGGCGGGGAGCAGTGCGCCGAGGACGGCGATGAGGACGCCGGCCAGCGCGACGGCGATCAGGAGCGGGGTGTGCCACACGTTGATCATGGAGTCCGTGAACGCCAGGATGGTGATGTTCTCGACGATCAGCTGGTGCGCGGCCATCCCGAGCGGGACGCCGATGATCCCGCTGACCAAACCCAGCCCGGCGACCGAGGTCACCGTCATCGCGACCACCTGGCGCGGCGTCATGCCGATCGATTTGAGCATGCCGAGGTCCCGGCGGCGCTCGCGGGTGTTCAGCAGCACGGTGTTGAAGACTCCGAGGGCGGCGACCACGCACAGCAGCAGGGTGAAGATCGTCGAGAAGGTGATCACCGAGGTGATCGGGCCGCTCATGTCGTGCGTGACCGCGTTCGGGTAGAGGCCGGGGTCGGCGTCCTTGATGGCCTTGACGTAGGCGTCGGTGTCCGCGCCGGGGGCGAGCCGCACGACGTACTCGACCACGTGCAGTTGCACTCCGGTGGCGGCCAGCGTCGCCGCGTTGGACGCCACCGCCCGGGCGTTGCCCTCGATGGGCTCGCCGACGATGGTCACGGGCAGGAGCCGGCCGCTGACGTCCAGGGTGATCCGGTCGCCGAGCTGGAGTCCGTGCTGGTCCAGGAACGCCGGTCCGGCGATCGCCTCGTCCAGCCCGGTCGCCGGGCGGCCCTTGACCACGTGCAGGGGCCGCTCGAGGGCGTCGCCGCCGTAGAAGTCGGCGAACACCGGCTGGGTGTAGCCGACCAGGCCGACCCGTTCGAACGCCCGCGAGGTCACCTGGTCGGATCCGGGCGTGGCGCGCAGTACGGCCTCGATCTGGGTGTCGGTCAGCTTCGGCACGGTCTGCTGGGCGTCAGCGGCGCCGACCTGCACGTGGACGAAGGTGCGGCCGTCGTCCCCGTCCGGTGGCTGCATGGAGACGAGCAGCGTGCCGGTCAGGCCGGTGGCGAAGGTCACCGTGACCACGCCCAGCACGATGGACGCCATGGTGAGCGCCGTCCTGGCGGGGCGGGCGAAAGGCTGGCCGAGGCCGAGGCTGACCGAGCGCGGCAGCCGCGTGCCGCTGAGCCAGCGCTGGACCTGCAGGCCGCGCCCGGTGCGCGGTGCGCTGCCGGCGGTGATCGCCTCGGCCGCGGAGATCCGGTGGGCGCGCGAGGCCGGCAGGAGCGCGGCGAGGGCGACCAGCAGCGGCACGGCGACCAGGCAGGCGACCGGCAGCCAGGCCGGGGGCGCGAGCGCGGCGGTGCCGGTGTCGATCCCGTTGAAGGCCACGTCGATGATCGGGCCGGCCAGCGCCCAGCCGGCGGCCGTGCCGAGGACGGCGCCGGCGATCGCGGGTACCGAGACCATGGCGATGTAGACCGCGACCACCTGGCGGGGGGTGAAGCCGAGCGCCTTGAGCACGCCGATGTGGCGGTAGCCGGACACCACCGCACCGCTGACCACGTTTCCGACGATCAGTACCGCGACCACCAGGCCGAGCGCGCCGAAGACCGACATGAACGGCAGGTAGGCGTCGGCCGAGGCGGAGAACGCCTGCTTGAGGGTGAGGTAGGACTGGGCGCTGGTCAGCGCGTCCCCGGGCAGGCCTTCGGTGGCCTTCCCCAGGCCTGCCTTCAGCGCCTCGTCCGTCGAGGCGTCGGTGAAGCGGTAGAGCATCTGCTCGGCGGTGGGGTGCAGGGCGGCCATCTGCTCGGGGGTGACCCAGCCGCCCGCCGAGTTGCTCATGCTGTTGGCGATGCCGACCACGGTCAGTGGCGGGGCACCGGTGGGCGCGATGGTCCGGCCCAGCAGGTTGTCGAAGGTGCCGCGGCCCATGGAGACGACGACCTCGCCCGGTCCGGTGGCCCAGTGTCCTGCCGTCAGCTTCACGCGGTCCACCGGGCCTGCCGGGTCTGCCCGGCCCACCAGGGTGATCGACCCGGGCGGGTGGCCCAGCCAGTCGGTCGGGATGTCCAGGGTGACCTGGGCGAACGGCCCAGCCGCCGCCTCGACGCCCGGCCGGTGGGCACCGGCGGCCAGGTGCTCCGCCGGAGCCTTGGCGGCGTCGAAGGTCGCGACCGCGTGGGCGCCGCGCTGAGCGCCGAAGGCCGCGTCGAACGGAGCCCGGGCGGAGCTCATCACGGCGAGCGCGAGCAGGATGGTGGTGGTCGAGCAGAAGACGACCAGTCCGATCACGATCGTCTGGACCTTTCGCCGTCTGACGGCCGCGCGCGAGGCCCGCCACACCGCCCCGGTCATGCCGTGTGCTCCAGGGACCGCTCGCGGGCCACCCGGCCGTCCGCGACCTCGACCAACCGACTGGCGCAGCGGGTGGCCAGGTGCGGGTCGTGGGTGACGATCAGCAGGGTCTGCCCGATCTGGTTGAGGTCGATCAGCAGGTCCATCACCTGCTCACCGGAGCGGCTGTCGAGGGCGCCGGTGGGCTCGTCCGCGAGCAGCAGCGCCGGGCGGTTCATCAGCGCCCGGGCGACGGCCACGCGCTGGCGTTCGCCGCCGCTCAGCGCGGCCGGGTAGGTGTTCCTGCGGTGGGCGACACCGAGTTCGTCGAGCAGTTCGAGTGCCCGGCGGCGCGCCTGGCGGGCGGAGGTGCCGGTCAGCTGGGCGGCCAGCGCCACGTTGTCCAGGGCCGGTAGGTCGTCGATGAGGTTGAAGAACTGGAAGATCATGCCGATGCGGCGGCGGCGGAACAGCGCCAGCCCGGTCTCGTTCAGCTTTCCGAGGTCCTGGCCGTGTACGCGGACCGTGCCGGAGGTCGGCCGGTCCAGGCCGGCGACCATGTTCAGCAGGGTGGACTTGCCGCAGCCCGAGGGGCCCATCACGGCGACCGCCTCGCCCGCCCCGATCCGCAGATCGATTCCGTCCAGGGCCTTGGCGTCCCCGAACTCCTTGTGGACCGCGGACAGCTCGACGACGACCTGCGCGCCGTCCTGGCGGGTGCTTCCGCCGTGATCATTGCTCATGGCACCGACGGTAGGAGCAGCGGCCCCGGCGGGGCGTCCCACCCCGGGTGTAACTGTCCGGGGCCGTCGTACCGGGGATGTACGCAGGTGGCACTCCCGGATGATGTGGATCAAGGCGTGAGCTGGGAAGCTGGCGGAGTGTGGGAAACGGAGACGGGGTGGATCGCCGCCCTGGTGGCGGCGGGAGCGGCCGGCTGGTTGGGGGTCGCGCTCGGCAGGGCGCGGCGGGCCTACCTGGCGGCCATCGGCGCGCGCGGCTGGCTGCTGGAGCGGGAACGGGAGAGCGCGGCGCGCACAGCCGTCGACGCCGAGCGGGCCAGGATCGCGGCCGAGCTGCACGACATCGTCAGCCACAACGTGAGCCTGATGGTGGTGCAGGCGGGGGCGGCCCGCGAGGTGCTGACCACCATGCCGGAGGAGGCGGCCGCCGCGATGGCCGCCGTCGAGTCCGCCGGCCGGGACGCGATGACCGAACTGCGGCACCTGCTCGGCCTGCTGGCTCCGGCGGCGGACGGGCGTGAGGAGCCGGAGGAGGCCGACTTCGCGCCGCAGCCGAGCCTGAGCAGGCTCAGCCCGCTGATCGACCGGTTCGCCTTCGCCGGCCTTCCGGTGGAGGTGCGGATCTCCGGCGAGCCGCAGCCGCTGCCCGCCGGCATCGACGTGACGGCGTACCGGATCATCCAGGAGGCGCTGACCAACGCGCTCAAGCACGGGGACGGGGTGAAGGCGGAGGTGACGGTGCGGTACGCGGACCACTACCTGCGGGTGGAGGTGCTGAACAGCGGACCGAGCGTGCTCGTCGGCGACGCGGCGGCCGAACGGCAGCCGGCCGACGGGGCCGGGCGTGGGCTGGTCGGCCTGCGCGAGCGGGTCGCGGTGTACGGCGGCGACCTCGACGCCAGGCGCCGGCTGGGCGGCGGCTACCGGGTCCGCGCGCGCATCCCGCTGGACCGGCCGTGACGGGGGCGGTTCCGAAGGGCGATGTGCCTCGCCGTCCCAGGGTGGTGATCGCGGACGACCAGGAGCTGGTGCGCACCGGCTTCCGGATGATCCTCACCGCACGCGGTATCGACGTCGTCGCCGAGGCCGCCGACGGCGCCGAGGCGGTCGCGGCGGCAGTCACGCACCGGCCCGACGTCGCACTGCTGGACATCCGGATGCCCACCATGGACGGCCTGGAGGGCGCCCGCCGCATCCTCGCCCAGGTCCCGCACTGCCGGGTGATCATGCTGACCACCTTCGACCTGGACCACTACGTGTACGCGGCCCTCGCCGCCGGCGCCAGCGGCTTCCTGCTCAAGGACGTCACGTCGGCCCACCTCGCCGCCGCCGTACGGCTGGTGGACACCGGCGACGCGCTGCTCGCGCCGTCGATCACGCGCCGCCTGGTCGAGCGTTTCGCGGCCGGCGCCCCGGGGCCCTCCTCCACCGGCAGCCCGGCGCCGCACCGCGACCTCGCCCCACTGACGCCCCGCGAGGCGGAGGTGCTCGCCCTGCTGGGGCGCGGGCTGTCCAACGCGGAGCTGGCGGAGGAGCTGACGCTCAGCGAGTCGACGGTGAAGACCCACGTGGCCAGGATCTTCGCCAAGTTGAACCTCCGGGACCGGGCCCAGGCCGTCGTCCTCGCGTACGAGACCGGGCTGGTCACACCGGGCGGCCCGGGGCGGGGGCGCGGGGAGCCGCGGAGCCGGAGGGCCCAACTCTCCTGATCCGCAGCCCTCGACGTCACTCCGAGCGGGTCCGGGCGCCGCGACGACAAACGACAGCGGCCCCGGCGAGGGAGCCCGCCGGGCCGCTGTCCGGTCTTCGTCACACCAGTGCGGCGCCGCCGTCCACCGCGACCGTGGTGCCGGTGACGTAGGCGTTGGACAGCACGAAGAGGTAGGCCCCTGCGGCTTCCTCGGCGGTGCCGACCCGCCGGGTGAGCAGCTCGGACCCGGCGCCCTGGAGGAACGCCTCAGGGTCCGGGACACTGCCGTCCCACAGCTCCGTACGGATCACTCCGGGCTGGACGACGTTGACGCGCAGCGGGGCGAGTTCGACGGCGAGTGCTCGGGACAGGGCCTCGATGCCGCCGGTGATGCCTGCCGTCAGCGCGGTCCCGGACAGCGGGCGGATCGCGAGGACGCCGGAGCTGAAGGTGATCGAGCCGCCGTCGCGCAGTCGCGGTGCGGCGTACTTGGCGGAGAGGAACGCGCCCCAGAACCGGCGCTCGAAGACTGCCCTGGCCTCCTGCGGGGTGGTGTCGGCCAACGGCTTCATCAGCAGGGATTCGCCCGCTGTGTAGACGAGGTGGTCGAAGTCCCCGACCTGCGCGAAGAACGCGGCGATGGCGTTGCCGTCGGCGACGTCCAGGCGGCGGCCTTCGGCCGGCTCGCCCAGCCGCTTCGTCGCGGCGTCCACGCGGTCCTGATTGCTGGAGGCGACCACGACGTGCGCGCCGGCCGCCGCGACCTGCTGGGCGACCGCGAAGCCGATGCCGGAGGTCCCTCCGATGATCACGATCTTCTTGCCGGTCAGAGACATGGCTGTTCCGTTTCTTCGTGGATGCAGTGCGGGGTTCGGCGACTGCCGTGGCAAGAAACGTACGCCTCCGCATGAAGACGGTGAATGACTGAAGATCTCGATTTCCTGTCATATCGTCTCGCCGAGCAGGCACTAGGGTGGCGCCATGGACATCCTGAGCGACACCCTCGAAGTCCTGCGCACGGGACGTCCGATGGTGACTCGCACCGACGCGCACGCCCCGTGGGCCCTGACGTTCCAACCCATCTCAGGAGCCGGATTCCACGTGGTCGTGGAAGGCCACTGCCACCTGCTGCCACCGCACGGCCAACCGCTCGCGCTCGGACCCGGCGACATCGTGTTCCTGCAGCGCGGCAGCGGACACACCCTGTGCGACGTGCCGGGCCGCGATCCGGTGGACTTCGTACCGGACCGCGTGGACCGTTCTTCGCCGATCGGCCAGGTCACCGTGGACGGACCGGGGCCGCGCACGGTTCTGGTGTGCGGCGCGTACGCGATCGACGTCGAGCGCCCGCACCCGCTGTTCAGCGATCTGCCGGAGGTCATCCACCTCCCCGCGGTTCCCGGCCGCCACCCGGTGCTGCGCTCGGCGGTCGATCAGCTGTGCGCCGAGTTCCACGCGCCGCAGCCCGGCTCGGACGCGGTCGTCACGGCGCTCATCGATCTGCTGCTGCTGTACATCCTCCGGTCGTGGTACGCCGAACTACCGAAGGAGCGGACCCGGGGTTGGGCGGCCGCGCTGACCGACCCGGCAGTCGCCCCGGCTCTGAAGGCGATCCACGACGATCCCGGCCACCCCTGGACCGTGGAGTCCCTGGGCACCCGCGCCGGGCTGTCCCGCGCGGCGTTCGCCCGCCGCTTCGCCTCGGTGGTCGGCGAGCCGCCGTTGACCTACCTGACCAACTGGCGGATGGCCACCGCGGCGCGGCTGCTGCACCGATCACCGGTCCCGCTGAGCACGATCGCGCAGCACACGGGGTACACATCGGAGTTCGCCTTCGCCAAGGCTTTCAAACGACACTTCGGATCGCCGCCGGGGGCCTACCGCAAGCAGGTCAGGACGGCAGACGGCGAACCAGGCGGATACCAGTGACGGCGCGGGCCAGGACATCGCCGCAGCGGCTCGGGAAACGGTGGCCGCTGGGGATCCCGGCCTCGTGGTGGCCTCGATGTGGTGGACCGCCGGGCGGCTCCGCGGCCGGAGGCCCGCTCTGGCGTCACCGTTCACCTGGGGCTACGTCGCGTACCCCGCTCAGATCGGTCGACGGCGCACCCGGTAGCGCAGGTGGAGCACCCGGTTGCCCTGGATCACCGTGTCAGGGTCCTCCAACAGGTGCTGTGCGTGGACCGACCCGAAGTAGCGCTTGCCGGAACCGAACACGACGGGTACGACGTCCATGCGCACCTCGTCGATCAGGCCCGCGGCAAGCACCTGGCCACCGACGTCGCCGGCGGCGACCTCGACCGTGCGGTCGCCCGCGAGTTCCTGCGCCTTGGCCACGGCGGCCTCGACGCCGTCGACGAAGTGGAACGGCGCCTCGGGGTCCCAGCCCTCGGGCGCCGGCCGGTGCGTCACGACGACCACGTGGGCGATCCCGCTCGGAGGCTTCCCGTCCCAGCCGTCCGTGATGTCGAAGACGTGGCGGCCGACGATCGTCACCCCGATCCGGTCCCAGTACGGCCGGATGTAGTCGTAGGAGTGCTGCGACACCTTCAGCGCGCCGCTCCCGCCCAACGGGACGTCACCGCTGGTCAACCAGTCGAACAGCGGGCCGGGCTGGTCGTCCTCGTCCGCGATGAAGCCGTCAGCCGACACCGAGGCGTACATGACTACCTTGCCCACGGGGCGCTCCTCTGTTGTGGCATGCCGGGACGGCTCCAAAATTAGCGTGCCGTGAGCTGTCGTACGGGAAGCCGCTCCCGGGAACTGGCCTGTGACGGTCCAACTTCGCTGTCACGAAAGGCACCCGATCCGACGTCGACGGCAACCCGTCCCGGTGCCCGTCACAGGCCAGGCACCCCAGGAGAAGGCCGGCCCCGCAGCCTCCCCTGGACGGCGGTCCCGGACCGCGGCCACGGCCCCGGCCTTCCCGGCTCCCCTTCAGCTCGACCGACTCCCGGGCCGGCGTTCCACCGTTCCCCTCTCCTCGGGCGCGCGGAACGGCTAGGGTGCGAACGGAATTCCGGGGAGGGAGAAGAACAGATGAAGCGTCCCGGCTACGCGCTCGCGGTGGTGCTCGACGTCGTACTGCTGATCGGCCTCATGCAGGGCTGGCTGCCCACCAGTTCCGAGGGCTTCCGGAAGTTCCTGATCGTGTTCACCACCGTGATCCTGACGTTGGTCGTCTACTTCGCGATCAGACCGACCAGGCGCGACTGACGCCCTGCTCGCGGTTCGCGGGTGGCAGCGCACCACCGTCGAAGGCTGCGTCGGCGAATGGAGAAGTGGCGCAGAAGGCCCGGCGTCCGGCTACGACGAGCCGCCGCCATCCGCCTCGCCGCCGTCTCCGGCTGGTGAGCACGGTGATCCGAAGGGAGCGGCCCAGCCTCCGCAGGGTTCGGCCGGGCCGGCCGCGGGGCTCCGGTGCGACTTCCGGAACGTGCCTCTGACGCAGGGGTTCCCAGCTCGCCGCCGTTCCCCGGCCGGCGCCTCCGGGCGAAATCCGGGAGACAGCCACCGGGGGCGCTCTGTTACGGTCGGCGGGCCGGCCGCGGGACTCCGGTGCGACTTCCGGAACGTGCCTCTAACGCAATGATTCGCAGCTCGCGCCCCCATTCCCCGGCCGGCACCCCTGTTCGCCGACCGGAGGAAGCCGCATGGAGGGCTACGCCGACCTCATCGCCGCCGAGGACGTCCTGCTCTTCGTCAACGCCGCGATCACCGCCACCGGCCAGCGTGAGTTCCACTCCTCCGCGGGCGAGCAGCAGCTCTCGCTGGACTTCCTGCACGAGTACGTGCTCGGCAACTACCGCGAGCCGTACGCCGCCGCGCTCGCCCTCGACATCAACGACCACAACGCCGCGCTGATCGTCCGCCGGCTGCTGGAGACCGCCGCCGACGCCACCCCGGAGCAGCGCAGCACCGAGGGCCGGCTGATCGCCCGCCGCCTGCAACTCCTGCCTCCGCAGCGGGTCTACCGGCTCTTCGACGCCCTGCGCCGGGCCCGTGTGAACAACCGCCGCACCCGCGCCGTCCTGCGCGACTGGCTGGCCGCCCGCCCCGATGCCGCGCTCGACGCCGTGAAGTACCGCGGCGCCCTCAAGCGCGCCCTGCGCCACGCCCATCTCCCGCCCGCCGCACCGGAACTGGGCGAGTTCCTGTTCGGCGCCAGCCTGCGCGGCCGCTACACGACCCCGCTGCTCGACAGCTGGCAGCGCGCTCACTACACCAAGGCCGCGCTCTACGAGCTGCCGTACACCGTTGCCGAGGGCTTCGCCCGCAGCCACCGCATCCCGCGCGCCGACTTCCTGGCGAAGATCGCGCCCAACCTCACCCGCCTCGAGCGCCTGCGCCTCCAGGAGAACGCGCAGCGGCTCGGCGCCGACGCCGTCCGCAGCGACCGCACCGACCTCGGCCGGATGCCGCTCACCCGGCTCGCCCTCTACGTGCTCGCCCTGCCGCCCGCGCGGCGCGCCGAACACCGCGCCGAGCTCACCGCCGCCCTGCGCGCCGCCGCACGCCGCACCGCCGGCTCCGAGGCCGGCACCTGGGGCGCCGTCGCCGCCGTCCTCGACGACAGCTACTCGGCGGCCGGTTCCGGCACCAAGCGCCGCCGCCCGCTCGCGGTCGCCCTGGCCTGCCACTACCTGCTCGAAGCGCTCGCCGAGCGCTACACCCCGCTGTGGACCTCCGGCCGCACCGACGCCCTGCTGGCCCGGCCGCACGGCGCCACCCCGCTCGGCCACCGGATCATCGACGCCCTGGACACCGCCCCGGCGCGGCTGATCATCGTCTCCGACGGCTGGGACAACGCCCCGCCCGGGCTCGCCGCCGAGGTCCTGCGGGTCTGGCGCACCCGCCTCGATCCGGACCGCCGCACCTCGGTCGTCCACCTCAACCCGGTCTACGACGCCGACGGCTTCGACGTCCGCCGGCTCGCCCCGACCGTGCCCACGGCCGGCCTGCGCGACGCCGAGGACCTGCCCGCCCTGGTCGAGTTCGCCCGCTTCGCCGACGGCCGTACCGACCTCGACGAGCTCACCGCCCACCTCGCCGCCCGCACCGCCCGCTTCCTCGCCCCCGCACCGCCCGAGGACACCCGGTGAACGACACCCGCGCCCGCCTCGACCTCACCGGCCTCACCACCGGCCCCTCCCAGATCTGGGGCGGCATCCGCCTCGTCCCGCTGCTGCGCGCCGAACCCGTCACCGACCTGCGCCTGCACCAGCAGCTGTACGAGGGCGAGTACGGCTCCGTCCGGATCCACCGCGACATCCACTACACCTCCTACGTCCCGCACGGCTTCGTCGCCCACTGGACCGGTGACGGCAGCCCGGCCGCCGCCTACGGCACCCAGCTCGGCGACCCGCCACCCGAGCGGATGCGGCTGCCCCGCCTGCGGCTCGCCAAGCGCCTCGACACCGACCGGCTGCGCTTCCTCCCGCTCCACCTCGCCCTGGAGGGCTACCTGGCCCTCCACTTCGGCGGCCCCACCATCGCCTGGGAGCACTGGTCCGCGCAGGCACTGCGCCGGGGCCTGTCCCCGCGCGAGGAGGAGGCGTACGCGGGCACCCGGGTCCGCGGACTCGCCGACGCGCTCCGGGTGTTCGAGATCCATCCCGGCCAGTGCGGCGTCCTGCTGTACACCGCGGACGTGCTCGCCGCCGCCTTCGTCGTGCCCCACCCCGACGACTACCGCGCCCTGCACCCGAGCCTGCTGCTCGACCTGTACGGCGAACTCGTCCACCACTACGCGCTGCTGTCCGCCCCCGTCCCCGACTTCCGCGCGGACCTGGGCGGTTCCGGGATCCGCACCCTCGCCGACCTGCGCGCCGCCGCCGGCCGCGCCGACCGCGAGTGGGCCGCGTTCCACGACACCGCCATGGCCCGCGACCTCCTCACCGCGGAGTACCGGCTGCGGACCGTCCACCGGATGGGCCGGTTCACCCTCGGCCGCTTCCTGCCCGACTTCCGCCCCAAGCAGGAGAACCACCTAGGCGAGACCATCACCGACGCCGACGGCCGGGTGCTCTACCTGAAGACCTTCCGCCTCTCCGAGGCCCAGGTCCGCCGCGGCCACCTGCTGGACCGCCTCGCCGCCCACGACTGGCACCTGCCCGCGGCCGCCACCGCCCTCGGCCTGACCGAGGCCGCCCTGGGCCTGCGCCTGGCGAACGCCGGCTTCGGCCACCTCCTCCGCCAGGACGTCCTCGACCACTACCGCAGCCGGGCCCGCCGCGGCGGGGGTGCCGGTCACGGGCTCTCCCGCTGATCGTCCCCGGGACGCCCGGGTGGGCGCCCCCGAGCCCCGGGGTAGGGGGCGGACGGGCACGGGTGCGAGGTCGACGGCGGAGCCGACGGATCCCGCCGGTGGGCGCCCCCGGGTGGTCCGTGGGGTCACAACGTGGGGTCACGACGTGGGGTCACGACGTGGGGTCACAACTTCCGTGCGGAAGTGACGTGGTGGAGGTGGATCAGGGCGTCGTAGGCCCGGCCGAGCGCGAGTTGCGGTTTCGGGTCGCTGACGTAAACAGAGCCCGCCTCGTAGGTGGGGCGGGAGGTGTCCAGCCAGTCGCGGGCCACCTGGGGGGCGGTGCGCAGATCTACGTAGTAGTCCCGGTAGCGGACCCGGTCGAGGGTGTACTCGTTCAGGTCCGGTGTGGCCGTCGGCACCGTGACGGGCTTCCAATCGTCCGTCAGGACCGCGCCGTTGGTGAGGAAGGAGCCGCTGTCGAAGGTGAAACCGATCGCCGCGTAGTCGCGACCGTAGGCGTCGCGCAGCCGCGCGCCCTGCGGGTTGGGGTACAGGAAGGTGTCGGTGGCCAGGTAGCCGACGTGTCCGTTGTGCGCGGACAGCAGCACCTTGCCGCCGGTGTGGCGCTGCCACCACGCGGTGTTGTCCGCCATCGCCCGGTCGCGCAGTTGCTCCGCGGCGGAGACCCGAGGCCCGGTCGGACATGTCCAGGGTCGCGAAGGCGAAGGTGTCGGCGATGTTCCGGGCGTGCTGCACCGCCCAGGCGTGGGCGTCGTCGGAGGAGCCGGCGCCGCTCGCGGTGACCAGGTCGAGCGCCTGCTGCGCCTTGGTGGCGTTGTCCCGCCGCTCGGCAAGCGGCTTCTTCAGGTAGGCGATGACGTCGTCGAGCGGCCGCAGGCCGGCGTAGAGGCCGTCGAGCTGAGGGAGGGCGTCGGGGCGGGCCTCGCGCACGTACGAGGTGACCTGTTCGAAGATCGGGTCGCCGAGCCTCGGCAGGCCGAGGTCGTCGCCCACGAAGTGGACAGGGCTCTTCGGGTGGCTCCGGTTGTACTCCCGCATCCAGGCGATCAGGTCGGCGAACTCCTCGCGGTCCCAGGGGCTTCCACCGAGGGCGTCCTTGACGACCTGCCGCGCGTCGCCGGGGCCGCCCTGGACGTACGCGTCGATCTGCAGGCCGCTGCTCCAGCTCGCCTCCAGGGCGAAGGCGGTGAAGCCCTTCTCCTCGACGAGGTAGCGGAACAGCCGCTGCTTCATCGCGAAGAACTCGTGCGAACCGTGGGTGGCCTCGCCCAGGCCGACCGCCTTGGCGTCACCGATCATCGCGCCCAGGGCGCGCAGGTCAGTGGTACGGCCGCCCGGTTCGGTCGTCCGCAACGGCTGGGCCATGCCATCCAGTGCGCGCACCACGGCGGCGGAACGCTGCGACGCGCCCTGGTCCGCGGCCGCGGTGGTCGCCCTGGGCGTCGCCGGCGCGGCGACCGCCGCCACCGGGACCAGTGCGGCCGTGGCGGCCACCACCGCCGTCAGCAGTCCGCGCCGCCCGATCCCCTCGGTGCCTGCCATCGTTGTGATCACTCCTCGACTCGACGGAACCCCGCTGCCTGCGGCGTTTCGGTGAGTCGATCTTCATCGGGGCGACGCCCGCGGCGCGCTGGGGCGGACCGCCGTCTTCACCAGGGGGTAACCCCCGACCGGATTCGGCGGTCGTCCCCCCGGCCACCGTCGGCCCGCCGACCGTTACCCCGCGCGGGCAACGGGCACCACGGTGTCGGCGGCCACGACCGTCGTCGAGGACCCGGAGCAGCGGGGAGACGACCGTCTCGGCCGGGGCCGGGGCCGGGCGCGGACCGGGCGGTGCGAGGCGACCGCTCCAGTGCGGCCCGGCCGCCCTCGGGAGAGGTGAAGGCCCGGTTCAGGGGTGCGAGAGACTGCCGCTGCGGCTGTGAAACGATCAGCGCATGCTGGGTAGACCGCTGACCGAGGACGAGCTGGGCGACTGCTGCTCGCAGCTGCCATGTGATTTCTGTGCCGAGCTCACGGACCACGAGGCCACGATCGACGTCGAGATCGTCCGAAGCGGCGCGCGGACCCTCTACCTCAGCTACTGCTCCGAGGAGCACCTCAGGGAGCACCTGTCCCAGCCGCTGCCGGCGCCGGAACCACTTCCGGAGCGGCGGCCCGAGTCGGTCGAGCAAGCGCAGGGCGGACTCGGCTGCGTGTTTGCGATAGCGGCGCTCGCCGGTGCATGTCTGCTGTTGGCCGTGCTGTCGGCGATCGGCGTACCGCTCTGGGGATAGGGGCGGGCGGACCGGTTACCGGAGCCGCAGGCCGGCCGGACGAAGGCCTGGCACCCCACCGCCCGGGCGCAGCGATTGGGTATCCGTACCGATGGCCGGTCCGGGTATCAGGTCAGTTCCAGCTGGGAGCCGGCCTTCCCACTGCTCGAGGGGCAGTACCCGCCGGCCTCGGGAAGGGGAGGACAGCGGCGCAGGCAGTACGGCACCGGCGGGCGAACCTGGGCCGGTTCCGGCGTTGGTGGCTGCGAGCTTTCCGGTCAGTGGACTTCGAGGTTGGCGGTCATCCGTTCGAGCACGCTGACCGCCGTGCGGTACTCCTCGATGGTGACCCCGGCGGTGGACAACTCGCGGAAGGCGCCGACGCGCTCGTCGACTGCGGCGAGGCGCCGTCGGCCGTCCGGGGTGAGGGCGAGCCGGTCGGGCGCCGGGCGGGTCGCCCATCCGTCCGCGAGGGCGGTGTCGATGGCGGCGGTCAGCGTGGGGGCGTCGGCGTTGGCCGCGAGGGCCGAGTGGACGTCGGTGTCGCCGGCGCCGGGGACGTGGCGGACGACGTTGAGGACCTGCCAGGCGGTGCGGGTGAGGCCGAACTCGGTGAGCAGGTTGTTCATGTACTGGGTGAGGGCTCGGTCGGTGCGGTTGAGCCAGTAGCCGATGGGCTTCATGGTGATGGTCCTTCAGTGCGTGCGGAAGGCGGTGGAGTTCTCGGACGCCCACTGCCGGAAGCTACGGGCGCTTTGTCCGAGCAGGGTCTCGGTGGTGTCGGCGATGGCGGCGGGACCGGCGGTCGCTGCGGCCCACAGGGTGAGCAGGGAGCCGGCCATCGGAGCCGGCATGAACCGTCCCATCTGCCGCTCGGCCTCCACACGGCTGATCGTCTCGACGGGGATGTGGCGGCCGAGGACGTCGGACAGGATGGCGAGTTGCTCGCGGAAGGTGAGCGACTGCGCTCCGGTCAGCGTGACGGCGCGGCCCCTGAGGGAGGTCCCGGTCAGCGCCTTGACTGCGATGTCGGCGATGTCGTCCGGGTGGATGGGCGCGAGGTGGGCGTCCGGGTAGGCGAGTTCGACCGGTAGGTTCCTGCCGATCCGGTGGGCCCAGCCCAGGGCGTTGCTCGCGAAGGCGTCCGGGCGCAGGAGGGTGACGCAGGGCAGGCCGGCGCCGGTGAGGGCGCGCTCGACCCGGAGGCTGTGCGAGGCCAGCGGGTCGGTCTCGGCGTCGGCACCCAGGACCGACGCGGAGGAGAGCAGGACGATGTGCTCGACGCCGGCGGTGCGAGCGGTCTCGACGAAGGCGTCGATGCCCTCGGGCTCGGGGTAGAGGAAGACCTGGCGCACGCCGTTGAGCGCGGCCGGGAAGGTGTCGGGCCGGTTGAGCACCAGCTCGGCGACCTCGACGCCCACGGGGGCGGTCAGCTCGACCGGGTGGGCGCTGGCGGCACGGACCGGCAGGCCGGCGGCGTGCAGGCGGTCAGTGACAGCCCGGCCGATCTTGCCGCGGGCACCGGTGATGAGGGTGGTCATGGCGTTCCCCTGTGGGTGATGGGTGAGTGAGACTTGCGCGCATCTCCATAAGCGATTGCGCCATCAAGCACATATGCATGCTTACATGCATGTATTTTCATGTCAACACATGTCCCCTTGGAGTCATGGACCTACACTGGGGCGACATGACGACGAACGAGCCGCAGACGGCCGAGGACCTGCTGAACGCTGTGGGCCCGGCGTTCTCGAAGCTGCGCCGCACCTCGTTGCTGGAGGTCGCGAACCCCATCTCGGCCAAGGACCTGAGCCGGACCCTGGTCCTGAACATCGTTCAGGAGCACACGCGCGACTCCGAGGCCGAGATCACCGTGGGTGCGGTGGCCGAACTGCTGGGGGTGGACCCGTCGGTGGCCAGTCGGATGGTCAGCGACAGCATCAAGGCCGGCTACCTGATCCGGGCCGCCTCCCAGCAGGACGGCCGCCGCACCGTCCTGAGTCTCAGCCCGGAGGGCGCCGAGCTGATGAGCCGCCTCAGGCGCCATCAACGCGAGGCCTTCGACTACATCACCGCCGACTGGGCCGAGGAGGACCGCCTCGCATTCGCCCGCCTCATGCTCAAGTACGTCGACTCGCTCGCCAGGCTGCGGGACCGCAGCCCGGCCGCCGATGACGCCAAGCGCCCTTGAACCGAGGCAGCGCGGAGGGCAGCCCGGACTCACTGTCCGCGGCCGCGACCGCGCAGGACGGCCTCGACCCGGAGCCCCCTCCCCCGAGCTCTACGACAAGCTGCTTCGGACCCACCACGTCATGATCCGCCGCGGCCGCGGAGCAACGATCCTCGGGCTCAACTACCACCACCCGGCGCTGGAGGAACAACGCTTCCGCGGCCGCTCGCCGGTGACCGCGACGGGCGGCGTACGGCGGGGGCGCGGCGGGTATCTCCTCCCGGGGAGCGTGGAGTTCGGGGAACGGGGGCGGGATGGGCGCGGGAGGTTTCGGCCGACGATTGGGCCCGGTGGAGGCCTGGACGGGACTGGCCTCGATCGTGCTGCTGGTCGGCGGGCTTGCGGTGTTCGCCCGGTGCTCGCCGCCCGGCGAGTACAGCTGCGACAACTCCGACTACCCGACCAGCGGGTGCACGCGCACCTGGCACGAGCCGGCCCGGACGGGCTCGACGGCCCCGACGGGCTCGGCGGGCTCGGCGGGCTCGACCGTCCGGTGCCCGACCGACTGGTGGGAGTACCGCAGCCTCGGCCGGGAGGCCGCCGCGGGCTGCGCGATGACCCGGCCGACTCCGCTGCCGTGCCCGACCACACCGGACACCTACTGGGTGGCGAAGGGCGAGGACGCGCTCCCGCCGGGCTGCCCCTACCCGCAGACCGCGGTGACCTCGAAGTCCGCGCCGACGCCGTCGCGCTCGTCGCCCGGCTCGCCGTGACCTACCGGCCAGGCCCTGGCACGGGCCGGCAAATGCGGCCGAGGACGCTGCCGGCGCGGGGGGCGGCCCCGTCGGCCCTGGGCACCCCTGGCTCCCGTCAGCACCCGCGCTCTCCAGCGCCTCCTCCCGAGGGCGCGCTGCCACCGCCGGACTTCGGCGCCCGCCCTTCAGGGGCCATGCCTCGGAGTCCGCTCCAGGAGTTCGATCGTGGGCACGGTGACCAGGAGAACGCCGTGCACGGCCAGGCGGCCGGCGGATGCCGGCCTGGAGGCCCGGGATAGGTTGTGGATCGTGGCCAGTCGTAAGAATGGATCCCGGAATCAACGGCGCGCGTGATCGCTGGCGTGGCGCGCGGCCCTTGCGATTCCTGTCGCTGCGCTCCTCACGGCCCGTCTGTGGCCGCTTCGCGTTCGCGGCTCGGTGCGGGTGCCAGGGCCACCGCGAGCGCGAAGTGCGGGTCGGCTCCCAGGCACTGCTCGGCCACCACGCTCGAATCGGACGCCTCCCCCGCGTCGTTCGGTGCCAGCAGCCCGGCGGTGATGGCCGACGTCGACCGCAGCGTCCAGGACCTCGGCCGCCGCGCCAGGGCAACGGCCTTCGCCGGGGCGGCGCCCCATGGCTCGGCGACCTCGTCACCGGCGCTCGCCACGTCGATGACCGCGCTCTGTGTCGATGACCGCGCTCAGTTCCGCGGTGGGCAGCCGAGGACAGGCGCCACCGCCGTCGTCAGGGCGGCGATCAGCCGGCCGTGGCGGCGCCGGAGCCCGGTGCGGCCGCTGCTCCGAGTGGAGCCCCGGAGTGGTCGCCGTCTCCCCGCGGACCCAGGCTGGTCCACGAAGTCCCTGTGCGAACCGCGCAGCAGCGCGCGGTCACCCGGCGCCCTGCCCCGCCGGGGACGTGAGCGAGACGAGGACACATGACGCGGCAGTGCACGACTCCGGGCTACCCGCCGCCCGTCTGCGGGAGCGGCAGATCCGAACGAAGACCGGCGCAGGACCGGCGGGTCCGGCGGCGCTCACGGCGCGCCCGCAGAGGATCGGGGCTCGCCGCAACGGGCTGGCCCTCCTGGGAGCGGTCGGCCCGACGCCGAGCAGTGCGCTCTCTCCACCCGTGCAGGCGCCCCTGCGTGCACCCCTGTCAGGGGGGACGGCGCGGTTCGTGCCCGGCCCCTGCCCGCGGACGCCCGAGCCGGTTCCCGGGCGCTGCGGGACGTTGGAGGTGCCCGAGCGTCGCACCGGCCACGGCGGGCGGACCATCCGGCTGGCCGTGGCGGTCATCCCGGCCGGGTCCTCGGCACGGCCGACGACCCGGTGGTGTTCACGGAGGGGGTCCCGGGGCCTTCCCCGGGTGGCCGGACCGGGTGCTGGCACAGGCGCCGCAGCTGCCCTTCGAGTACGGCGTGTGCCGTGTCCGGGACGTTCCGGACCGCACCGCCGTCCAGCGGGTGGCCACCGCCAGCGACGTGCCGGCGCTGGTCCTCTCCGGCACCTTCGACGCGAAGTCCGGGGCGAGCTGGGGGCCGTACGCGGCCCGGACGCCGTCCCGCGCGACCACGGTGCGGGTGCCCGGGATCGGCCACTGGGTGGTCCCGCAGTCGCCCTGCGCCCAGAGCGTCCTGGCCTCCTTCCTGGCGACCCCGGCCGCGCCCGACACCACCTGCGTGGCGGGCCTCGCCCCCGCACCGTTCACCCTCACCCCTGACCCGGAGTCCGCATGACGTCCATCCGTCCACCCCGTCACCGGTGCACCGCGCGACGGCTCCTGGCCGCACTGGCCGGGGCCACCGCCGGCATCCTCGTCACCGGCCTCGCCGCCGCGCCCGCCCGGGCCGACGGCGGTACCGAGATACTCCTCGGCACCGTCGCCCGGACGGTGAATCACGCCCGTTACGAGCCGGGCCCCTGCCCGAGGACCGCGGACCCGGCCCCCGGGCTCAAGGGGGCCCGCTGCGGCAGGCTCACCGTGCCCGAGGACCGGGACGATCCCGACGGGCGGAAGATCACCCTCGGGGTCGCGATCGTCCCGGCGGCCCACCGGACGGCCCACGACCCGATCGTGTGGTTCGCCGGCGGCCCCGGCGACGACGCCGTCTCCGAGATCCAGCTGGCGCTCAACGGCGAACTGAACCGCGACCGGGACGTGATCTTCATGAGCCAGCGCGGGACCTACTCGGCCGAACCCGCGCTCACCTGCCCGAACATCGACGAGTTCAACGCGCGCGCCCTCGACCTCCGCTACGACGCGCCGTCCACCGGGCGCCTGCACGTCCGGGCGACCCGGGCCTGCCACGACGAACTGGAGAGCCGCGGGGCCGACCTCAGCGCGTACAACAGCATCGAGAGCGCCGCCGACTACGCGGACCTGCGGATGGCGCTGGGCATCGAGCAGTGGAACGTGTTCGGCATCTCGTACGGCACCGACCTGGCCCTCCTCTACATGCGCCTGCACCCGGAGGGCATCCGATCGGTCGGGATCGACGGCGTGCTCCCGCCGTCCCTGGCGGGCGGGGCCGTGGGCTGGAGGGCCGCGCGCGAGGGCTTCGACGGCCTGTTCGAGGCCTGCGCCGAGCAGCCCGCCTGCGACGACCGCTACCCGGACCTCGAGGACACCTTCGTTCGCCTGGTCAGCGAACTCGAGGACGAACCGGTCAGCACCACGGTCACCGTCCCGGGCCACCCGCAACCGGTCGACGTGGTCCTGGACGGCGGGGCCCTGGTGAACTGGCTGGTCTCCGCCACCCACCTGGCGGCCGGTGTGCCCCGCTCCATCGACGAGCTGGACCACGGCAACCCGAAGCGGATCGCCGAGCAGTGGGCAGGCGGCAAGCTCAGCCCGCAGGCCGTCGGGAGGCTCTCCCACGGACTCGCCTACGGTGTCTTCTGCAGTGAGTGGACGCCGTACGAGAGCGAGGCCGAGGTGATCCGGGCCGGGCACCGCGCCTTCCCGTCCTTCCCCCGGTCGGTGGTCGCCAACGCCCCGCTGCTCGCCTTCCTCCACGAGGACTGCCGGGCCTGGGACGTTCCCGCGGCCCCGGAGTCGGTTCGGGACGTCACCTACAGCGACATCCCGACCCTCGTGCTGTCCGGCGGGTTCGACGCCCAGACCGCACCGGGCAACGGGCCGTACGCCGCCCGCACACTGAGCCGGTCCACCGAGGTGACGATCCCCTACGTCGCCCACGTGGTCTTCGCCGCCTCGCCGTGCGCGCAGTCGATCACGCGGTCGTTCTTCGACGCGCCGACGGCTCCGGACACGGGATGCCTCGCAGGCCTCAAGCCGCCCGCGTTCGAGATCGCGTCGTAGCACCAACCGGGCGTGGCAGCGTCGAGCCGTGGCACCTTCGGAAGGAGAGTCGCCGGGTGGCCGTCGATCAGATCCCCTGCGGCGACGGAGGAATCCGCAGCATCAGCCGGCAGCCGGCCGTAACCGGCGCGGGTTCGTCGTGAGCGCCCTCGCCCGGCTGCGCGGCCGCCGCTTCGCCGTCGCCGTCGTCCTGCTGGCCCTCGCCTGCGGGGCGGGCATCGCGCTGTACCTCGACGAGCGCGACACCCGGCAGCAGCACCGCGCACTGGTAGTGCCGAACTCCCCCGCCTGGGTCGAACTGAACGTCGCCTCCCAGGACTTCGACCCCGGGGCGGCGGAGCTGACGCTGTTCGTCGTGGCCGTTCCGCACGGCGGCCTCGCCCAGGGCCCCGGCCCGCCCGCCTTCACCCGGCAGGTGGAGGTCACCATCGGTGCGGGCGCCAGGACGGTCCTGCGGACCGAGCCCGGCCAGGTGGCGGCACCCCACCTCGTCCAGGCCGGCCTCTACGGCGGCACCGAGACCGACTACCCCTTCGACCGCTACCGGTTCACCGTCTCCTTCTCGGCCTCGGACAGCACCGGCGCCGTACCCGTCGGGATCGTCTTCGCCGACGCGGATCCGTTCTTCGCCGTCCACCCCACCGCCGACGGCCCGGCGTCCGGGACCGTGGTCCTGAACGCGAGGGCCACCCGGGCCCGCAGCACGCTGATCCTGGCGTGGTTCATGATCGCCGCGATGTGGGCGCTCGCGCTGGCCGTCATGGCCGGCGCCGAAGTGCTGTACCGCGGCGGTCCGGGCATGGTGTGGCCCGCCCTCGGCTGGATGGCGGCGACCCTCTTCGCGCTGATCGGCATGCGGAACGCCGCGCCGGGCGGACCGCCGATCGGCTCCCTGATCGACTACGTCGCGTTCTTCTGGGCCGAGGCGATCATCGCGACCAGCCTGACCGCCGCCGTGATCGCCGGCACCCGCGTCGAGCGCCGAAAACGCGCCGAGGCAGCCCAGGCGGATCCGGGCGGCCCCTGAGCTCCTCCGTTCCGCAGCCGCGACAGCATGGAGCGCTGTCGACCACTCGGTGCAACCGGCGCCCTGCGGCTCCGTCAGAACCAGCTGTCACATAACCCCGACCGAGCCGGCCGAGGTCGGTCGCGCCGCTCTTGCCCTCCTCGACGTCCGGTGTCACGGTGGCCCGGTTGTCGCCGGTCGATCGCCGTCCGACCATGGGCACATGACCGGTCTCGAGAGTCGGACACCCCTGAGCCCCGACGGTCACCTCGGGCGCGCCGATCACCATCCGAGCCTGAGCGACCCCGTGTACCGGCGCCGCCGCGCCGCCATCGCTGCTCTGGCCGACGGACGAGAAGTCGGTGATCCCGCCCGCCGCGTCAGGTACACCGACCAGGAGCACGAGACGTGGCGCTCCGTTCACCAGGCGTTGGTGGCCGCGCACCGCGGCCGGGTGTGCGCCGAGGTCGAGCAGGCGCGTGAGGAGGCGCCGATCCCGGCGGACCACGTGTCCCAGCACGCGGAAGTCGGCGACCGGCTGCGCTCGCTGAGCGGGTTCGACTTCGCAGTCGCCGGCGGTTTCGTGCCGAACAAGCGGTTCCTCGGGTCGATGGCGCTGGGCTACTTCCACGCCGTGCAGTTCGTGCGGCATCCCGCACTGCCGCTCTACACCCCGGAGCCGGACATCATCCACGACGTCTTCGGCCACGGCACCCACCTGACCTCGCCATGGTTCGCCGACCTGTACCGCCTGTTCGGCGCCGCCGCCCAGCGGGTGGACAGCGAAGACGCGCTGGACCTGATCAGCCGGGTGTACTGGTTCAGCCTGGAGTACGGCGTGCTCGTGCAGCGGCGGCAGGTTCAGGCGTACGGCGCGGCGCTGCTGTCCTCCTACGGCGAGATGGCCCGCCTGCACCTGGCCGAGGTCCGCCCTTGGGACCTCGGCCAGGTCCTGCGGCAGCCCTTCGAGGTCGCGGGCTACCAGCCGACCCTGTTCGCGACGCGCTCGCTCGACCACCTCGCCGAGGTGCTGCACGCCTTCCTGGACGACTTCGACGAGGAGGCCGGCCTGCGGCTGGGGCTGCCGCCGAAGGCGCAGCGTGGTGTGATCCCCAGGCTTCCGGCCGATGCAGGCGCACCGGCGGCGGTTCAGGGCCCGGCCGCGTAGGCCTGTCCGCCGCGAGCGCGCGCGGCGGCGGGCAGAGGAGCTGCCGAGGCCTACGCCAGTCGCGCTCAGCCGGCGGTTTCACCTCCGAAAAGGTGTGCGTGTTCAGCCTCGTCGTAGGGCACCGGGCGGTCGGTCGCCTCGTCGTAGATCATTCGGCCGGTCGGACTGTTCGCGTCCGGCGGACAGTCGAACTCGATGGCACGCCCGCTCGCATCGCAGGTGATGAACCGGGTGGGATCGCGCGGATCGGCGTAGTTGCCAACCTCCTTTCCGGAGCAGCTGTACCAAGGGGCAGGTCGTTGAGCCGGGCCGGTCACAAGTTGTCCTCTCCACGGTCGGGACCACGGTCGATCAGTACCTCAGGTGATCGGACGGCTACGCCATGGCCGGAACAGGATCCGTCACGATCGCCCCCCTTTCGCGTTCGCAGGACCAGCAGCGGCCGCCGGGGTGGCAGGACCGTGCCTGCTGTCCCTGGCGGCCGTACTCCAGGTGCTCTCCTCCTCGGGGACGTCGCCGGAGGCGATGCCGGCCTGGGAGTCCATCAGTTGCTCATGGGCCGCCCCGCCGCCCAGCGGGCTCACCGTGCCGTCGACCATCGAGCGCCGGATCGATGCCACGGAAAGCCCCGAGTGGTTGAGGAGTGGCATGCCACCACCACCGGTCAGGCTCGGTCGCCCGCCGGCCCCGGCGTGACGGCTTGAGGGAAGGTGAAGAGTTGCTCGGGATCCCAGGCGGCCTTGACGTGTTGCATCCTCGGGTAGTTCACGCCGTGGTAGGCCGTCTGCCAGTCGGTGAGTTCGGGGTCCATGCCGTTGGTGTAGCCGCCGACCCCGAGGTGGGGCTGCATGGTGGCGTGGATGTCGCGTAGCCAGTCGAGTCGGCGCCGGATGTGCGCGGGCTCGGTGAACTGGTGCCAGTAGGAGTGGTACTGCACGACGCCGACGGCAGCCCGGTGGGGGAAGGCGGTCGCGCCCGGGGGCCGGTCGTTGACCGCGCCGCCGAGGGCGTCGATGAGCAGGCCGCCGGCCCCGCCCACGCCGGTGAACTCGTGCAGCCGCTCGAGGCTCGCCGCCATCTCGGCTGCTGATGCCGGGTCGAGCGGTTCACGCACGATGTGCGATTTGGCGGCGAAGGCGACCCGGGGGCCCCAGGTGCCGGCGCCCCAGCGGTCCGCTTCGCAGGCGGCCCGCAGGTAGTCGCAAGGAATGATCACCCGGCCGGTCTCCGGCCGGCCCACCGCGGCGGCGAGCCGGTCCAGGACGGGCTCGAGGTCGCCGGGTGTGCCGATGAAGGTCCCGGTCACGGTGGGAGTTGCGGGCATGCCGCTGTCGCTAAGTTGTTCGAAGGCGCTGCACACCGCGCGGGGTGTCGCCGGGTCGGCGTTGAAGGCGGTCCAGCCCTGGATCACGGCTGCGGTCGCGTCAGCGGGCCAGGTGACCATGAACCGGGTGAAGCTGAGGTCGCGGATGTCCTCGGTGGCGAATTCCAGGGAGGTGACGACTCCGTAGTTGCCTCCCCCTCCCCCGCACAGGGCCCAGAACAGGTCGTCGTCCAGGCAGGGCGAGTCGGGGCGCACGCGGCGGATCCGGCCGTCGGCGGTGACGATCTCGATTGCGGTCAGGTGGTCGCAGGCCAGGCCCCAGGCTCGGGTGAAAGCGCTCAGTCCTCCGCCGAGGGTGACTCCGGCCAGGCCGATGGTGGGGCAGCGGCCGAGTGGCAGACCGGCTCCTGCTGCGGCCAGCGCCTGGTGGGCCTGCCCGCCCTTGACGCCGGCTCCGAAGAGCGCCCGCCCGTCGGCGACTCCGGTGGCGTTGAGCGAGCTGACGTCGAGGACGAGTCCGGGGCCGGTGGAGTATCCGGCGTAGCTGTGGCCGCCGGAGCGCAGCGCCAGCGGCACGCGGGTGGTCCGGGCGAAGTTGACGCATTCGACGACGTCCTGGGCGTCGGCGGGGTAGGCGATGGCCTGGGGGCGGATGTCGTCGAAGCGTTGGTTGACCAGGAGCCGGGCTTGTTCGTAGGCGGCCTGCTCCGGCCGGAGCAGCACACCGCGGATGCTTGCCTCCAGGGCCGACCAGCTCGACTTGGGTGAGCTGGCGGGCGTGCGGCGGGGCGGGGCGGCGGGGAGGTGGGCGCTGCGCAGGGCGGACAGGGTGTGGATGTCGGTGAGCACCGGATAGTCGAACGGCAGCGGGCGCGGGCCGACCTGGTCGGGCGGGGAGGTGAAACCGCCGTCGCAGTCCTGCTGGTGCAGCAGGTAGGTGACGGCCCGGCCGACGGTGAGCGGGTCGCCGTGCCGTGCCAGGACGGGGATGGCCTGGGCGGTGGAGAGGACGTCGCTGGGATCGTCGGGGAGTTGGCCCCAGCCGCCGTCGGGGTGCTGTGTCCGAGTCAGGTGCGCCACTGATTGGGCGGTGGCTGCGGCGATCCGGGCAGCGAGATCCGGGGTCGGTACGGGAATCGCGTGCAGCGCGTCCAGGGCGCGCAGGATGGCGCTGGACTCGCTGATCGTCCAGCTGCGTTCGAAGGTGCCGTCGGGGAGCTGGGCGTTCAGGACGAACTCCAGTGCTCTGGCGAGGAGTTGCTCGTGCCGTGCGGCCTGGGGTGCCAGCGCGAGGATCGCGCCGGCGGTCATGTCCAGATCGGGTGCGTCGCCGCGCACCCAGGTGGGGAAGGCACCGTCCGGGCCGGCGATACCGGTCAGGTAGGTGGTCGCCCGCTCGAGCGCCTGACGGTGGCGGTCGGCAGCGGCGGCGTGCAGGAACTCCATGCAGCGGGTGGTGGTGTCCACATCCGTCTGCTGCATACCGGTGGCGAAGGGCCAGCCCCCGTCCGGGGCCTGCCAGGCCGCCACGAGGTCAGCCATCCGGGCGACGAACGGCGCCAGGCTGTCCTCGCCGGTGAAGGCAAGGCCCGCCACGGCCGTCAGCCACAGGTCCTGGCTGTCCAGGAACGGGACGCCGTCGTCGGCGTTGATGGCGAGGCACAGCCTCAGCACGCCGTCGTCGAGCGCCTTCGCACCGGGCCGGAAGGTGCGCAGCGCGTGCAGGCCGAGCAGGTGGGTGGTGGCGCTGGCCTCCCACAGCACCCTGTCGGTGCCCCTGGACATCAGCGCGACCAGACGGTCCCGTTCCGTGTCGGTGACCGCGTGCGGCCGGCCGCAGGCGTGCGCGTGGATGATCCGGATCGACAGGAGGTGCACGTCGGTGAAGGTGGTGATGCCCTCCGGCCCGACGGGCGTGGGAGCGTCCCGGTAGTCGAGCGGAGAACCGCACAGGAGGTGCAGGACCGTGGCCAGCATGACGGACTTGAGCCGCCCGCGGCCGGCGGTGCCGCTGCTGACCCTCATCGGCAGGTCGGTGGCCGTGTCCCGCGCGCGGCCGGCCGTGCCCGCCGGGTCCAGGCAGGCGTCGATCAGGAGGGCGTCCACCCGGCCGGCGCCCGGCCGACGCGCCTTCAGGAAGGCGGTGAGCCGCTCCTGCTCGCCCGGTTCGGCGCCCTGTGCACGCAGCAGGGCGAGCAGGAGGGCGGACTCCAGCACGCGGCTGGCGCACCGGTCGTCCACGCTGCCGTCGGCGTCCACCGCGACGGCCAGGTGCTGCGTGAGCGCGCGCAGCCCCCGCTCGCCCGTGTCCGCGGTGATGCCGCGGCCTGACGGATTCCGGTGGGTCTCCCGCTGCCAGGCGAGCGATCCGTCCCGCACCTGGCGGATCAGCGCCGCCCGATAGCCGCGCGCGGCCCGGTCGAAGTCGTCCATGCGCTCGGCCAGCATGCTCCGGGCCAGCGACGCCGCCTTGGACCGGCTGCACCGGTGATGGCGGGCCAGCACGCCGACGAGGTTGTCCGTGCCCTCGTCCAGTTCCCGCGGCGCCGACCGCAGATCGTTGGTCCAGGCGACGATGTCCGCGACGGCGTCCCGCAGCCCGTCGAGTTCGCCCGCCGCGGGCAAGGCGCGCTCCACCACCGCGAGCACCGGCAGCACGGTGATGGTGCGGCGGCGCAGCGCCAGGTAGTCGTCGAGCGCGAGCTGTTCACCGCGCGCACGCAGCCGCACCTCGGTGCAGGTCGCATCGGCGAAGTCCCGGTACAGCGCGAGGAACCGTTGTGCCCATCCCGGCCGGGCCGCCGTCCTGGTGCGCTCCCACAGGTCGGCGAGCGCACGCACCGCAGGCGCCGCCGAAGGCGGGTACCCGGTTGCGTCCGCGGCGCCGAGCACGTCGAGCAGCTGGTCCAGCACCGCCCGGACCTGCTGCGGTGACTGGCCCTGCTGGTCGAAGCCGTCGTCGACCAACGCGATGAAGGCACCCCACTGCGCGAGAAGCCCCAGCTCCGCCGGGCCGGCCCCGGGGGCCAGCCAACCGGCCATGCGCCCCTGCCCCATCCGCGCCAGTCGCCGCCGCTCCTGATCGGCGACGACGAGGCCGTGCCTCGACGCCCACGAGCGAGCCCGGCGTTCGGCGTCGACCCACCTCGGACTGCAATACGTGGCTGAATCAGCACTCAGAGTAAACATCAGCCGACAAGCTACCGGAACGGAGTATCCGACGCGGCCACTTGGGCGAACGTCATGGGCCGGACACGGGCGAACCCGGCGACCAGGGGCCTGGTAGCGGACGAGCTGCACGAACGCCCGTTCCCGCTCGACCAGGTCGGCCAGCGTGTCGGGGTCCAGCACCAGCACCTGCGGGGAACCGGGTGCGCTGGTACCGACGGGGGCCGGCGAGCGCCGGGCTCCCGGCCGGAGCTCGCGTCGGGTGAACGTGCTCGGTGGTGATCGAGGTACCGAGGGGAGCGGTGCCTGCCGGAAGGGCCGACCGTGATCACTGGACCCGGATGATGCTCTTGCCGGGGGTGGCGCCGTTCGCCAGGTTCGCGACCGCGGTCTCCACGTCCGCGAGCTCGCGGGGAGCACGATCGGAATCCGGCCGTCAGGACAGCGGATCGGCTAGCAACTGGGCAGCCAGATCGTACAGTTCGGCCAGCAGCTCCTTCGTCAGCCCACCGCAGTGCTCCTGTTGGTCCTCCGCGTGATGCAGCCATCCGCGGACCGGCCACAGTGGCGAGTCAGGGTCGTCGGCGGGGCACAGCTCGAGGCCGATCCGCTCGGCTGCCACCAACGGATCGAGGCGGCCGTCCAGCAGGTCCCGCAGGCAGTACCGGGCCAGCGCCCAATCGCGGGCCTCGGGGGTGGTGGGCAGCCGCAGTGCCGGCCAGAGTTCCTGCTCCAGCTCGGCCAGCAACCGGCGCGCCTCCAGAACCTCCCCGTCGGACAGCACGCCGAGTTCCCACAAGCTCGGGGTGTCCACTCCGCCAGCCAATGCCGCCTGGGCTGCCCCCACCGCCGCGGCAACCGTCTCCGGACAACCGGTGGTCCCCCGCTCCAACAGCACCCTGCGCAGCGGGTCCAATATTTGGTCCAGCTCCATGGCGCGAGCGTAGCCAGCCACTTCAGCCTGGAGCAAAGGATTTGCAGCGAACGGCTGCATGTACGCCGACCTCCCGCAGCCGACGGGCCGCGACGGCGGCCACTTCGAGCGGGGCCTTCTCCAGAACCGCCGCAGGAGTGCTGCCCGGAAGAAGCTCGCGCCGCCACAGGCTCAGTCCGGTCGCAGCTGCGACTGCCTGCAGAGCTCTCTGTCCTCCGGTCCCGGGATCGGTCACCAGTACGGTGTGAGAGATCCGTCAGCCCAGCACCTTTCCGTGACCGCTCACCTGCCGCACGTCGGCGTTTTCACGAACTGCGACCGGAACCGGCTTCAACGGTCCCCGTCCGGAGGTGGCGCCCTGTACGTCTATCTCCGCTGGGGCGGGCGCCCGCTCACTGCAGCAGGCTGAACTGACTGGTATCTCTGTCCGGTGGAGCTGCTAGTCGTCGAACTCGAAGCCCGAGGTCTGCGCCCGGGTGATGATGTCGCGGACCGCGTCGGGGCTCGTGATGACCGACTCGAGGGCCGTCCTGAGTTGCGCGAGGTCACTTGGGGTTCCGACAGCGCAGAACATGTCGGCCTCGCTGTCGAAGGCGAGCGGCTCGGCGATGTCCGGCCAGGCGAACCGCACGAATCCTTCCCAGAAGTACCCGTTCGGCTCGTGCCCTGCGCCGGCTACTGCCACGTCAGCACCCAGGCCGCCGACATCCATCGTCAGCGAGTGCTTGCCCTCGAAAGCATGAAGCTTGATGGTCACGGCCGTGATCTTCTCACGCCGGGCACGAGCCGCGGTAGGCGGCCACTGTGCAGCGTTGACGCCCCGCTCTTCCGTCCCGGTGCCCCGCCGTGGGTACCGGCCGACGACCGGTCCGACACCCTCGCGCAGCAGGCCGTCCTCGTCGCCCAGCACGCCGCACGCACCGAGCCGTGGCGAGAGCTCCTCAACGGGCCGGGTGTCGCCCGTACAGGCAGACGCCCGGCCGCGAAAGGGGCTGCCCCCGACCGGGACAGCCCCTCCAGCAGCGGCATCTTCGGCAGACTTCTAACGCTGGGAACGGAGTCGACGGACGGCGATCAGGACGCCGCCCCCGAGGGCGAGGAGCACGGCGGAGCCGACGGCGAGGACCCCGTCAGTGGAGGAGGCGCCGGTCCGGGCCAGCTCCGGGGTTCCGGCGGGCGCGGTGGTGGCCGGGGCTGCGGTGGAGGGCACCGTGGGGGTGGCGGTCGACTTGGCGGGGGTGCTGTCGGCGGCGGGCTCGGCCTTCTTGGCCGGGGCGGCCGGCTCGGGCTCGGGCTCGGGCTTGGGCTTGGGCTTGGGCTTGGCCGGGGTGGTCGGCTCGGCGGCCTCGGCGGTGCCCGGGTGGACGACCTTGATCGTCCGGCCCGCGCTCTTGCCGGGCGCCGAGGCCTCGCCCAACCCGGTGGTGGAGACGGACAGCGAGGCGAGACCCCGGGGTGCGTCGGCGGCCAGCCCGATCCGGAACATCACGCGGCTCGCCCGACCGTTCGCCAGATGCTGCATCAGCGGCGAGGTGTCGACCCGGACGGCTTCGCCGCCGCAGCCGTTGTCGATGCCGAGCTTCGTCCACGCGCCGCCGCGCATGACCTCGACCGTCACGTCCTCGGCGCGCAGGTGGTTGCCCTTCAGGGTGAGGGCGGGCCAGGCCGCGTCAAAGTCCGCGCCGGTGAAGTTGGCGAACTCCACGCCGAGCTCGGCGCTGGAACCGGCGGTCAGCGAGGCCGGGGAGGGCGCGATGAAGGTGGCGGCCGGGGCTCCGTCGTAGTGCCGGGCCAGCGCCTCCTGGGAGAGGGTGGGGTTGTTGGCCTGGTACGGCCCCGAGCAGGCCCAGGCGTCGCCGGCACCGAGCAGTTGGACGCCGCCCGCGAGGGCGGCGGTGGCGGCGAGGGCCGCGATGCTGCGGCGGCCGGAGAAGGTACGGTCGTTCTTCGCAGAACGGTTGATAACGGACGTACGCATGACGTGATCCCCCAAGGACGTGTGTCGGACGATGGTGCTCGGTGAAGACGACCGGCCCCGCTCCTTCCGAGCGGAAGCGCCCCCCGGCTCTGCCGGTCTCGCTCTCCGTGCCTTCACCCTCATGGACGTCCGTCCCCGCCGGGGGTTGCAGGTGGATCGAAAAGTTTTTTCGGAAGTCCGCGGTCGGGCTCCGGGAAGCCCACTGCGTGGACGCTGACACGGTCGAACTGTCCAACACCAATCGGCGATCCGGAGACACGACCTGTGGGCCGGATCGAGCCGCTGCTGCCGGTGCGGCAGCAGCGGCTTCGCAAGTTCGCCCGGCCGCCGCTGGACGACCGGGGCTGCCTGGAGGGGATCCTGTTCGTGCTGCACCCAGGGATCCAGTGGGAGTGGCTGCCCCCGGAGCTCAGCTTCGGTTCGGGGCTGGCCTGCCGGAACAATGCAGTTGAGGCCGGAGGATCAGCCCGGCACACTCGCCTGGTGAGCCGCAACAAACACACGGGCCGATGGGACGGGCCCTTGTACAGGGTCCGCACGGAGCACTTCGAGGCCGCGTTCCTGCCGAGTGCCGACGAGCACGTGGACTCGGTGGAGAGCATCGACGTCTTCGTGGACCTCAACGACGGCACCCGGTGGAGTGCGACCGTCATCACCCTGGCTCAGGTGAAGACCGTCATGGAGCGGTGGGCGGCGACCGGGGAGGCTCTGGACGGCGCCTACTTCTCGTGCTCGGACGGCATCATCGTCCGCGATGCCGGTATCGGCAACATGACCCAGGTCCTCGTCGGCCTGGTGGAGACCGGGGACTTCACGCACGTCCTTCAGCGCGTCGACGAATGACCGCAGCCCCGGTCCACGACGAGCTGATTCTGAACCACCCGAGAGCGGCCCTGGCTGAGCCGGGGGACAACCGTTCTGAGGAACACCATGCTCTCCGAGTACCAACAGCAGTTGGGGGGAGCGATTCCTCGCTGCCCCCGTCATCCCGGCACCCCGCCCCTGGCGGCCCGTCACCGCACGGCGAACGCCCATCGGCGGGCTACTCGGGGTCGGCTGCGCGGTCGGCCCGGCCAGAGGCCTGTTCGCGCCGGGCCCGAGCGGCGAGCTCCTCCCACCGGCCGCGGGCAGTGGTGCGGCCGAGGAACCGGCAGGCCGCCTCGGTGGCCCGGGCGAGGGCGCCCCGGGTTGGCGGCCATGAAGTCGGAGAGGCTCTGCGACCGTCACTGGCCGAGGGCAGGGTGCGGCCGGGGGGCGCCCGGCCGCAGCCTGCGGTGTCGCGGGCCGGGCAGCGGCTACTTCACGAAGCTCTCCACCACCTTCGGCGGCCAGACGCCGACCTCGAGCGCGCCCATCGAATAGGCGCGGGACACCGGGGCTGCCCGGTTCGGGACGCGCAACTTCCGCAGCAGGCAGGTGACGTGGTACTCGACGCCCTGGCGGCTCAGGTAGAGCCGGGCGGCGAGCGGGACGGTGGAGACGCCGGCCGCGATGCCCTCGAGGATCCGGGCGTCGATCTCGCTGAGCAGCTTCTAGCGGTCGGTGACCACCTCGGACTCGGCCGCCTCGCCGTCGCGGTTGGGCATCATCACCATGATCGAGGACTCGTCGGGCCGGCCGCCGCGGACCATCACGGCGGTGAGTGGGACGGTGAACGCCTCGCCGTCCGGACCTACCGCTATGACGTCGGTCGCGAAGCGGTCGCGCGTCCATGGCGGGCACGGTCGCTTCGCCGAGCGCCGCGGCGACACGGGTTCATCCGTGCTCGGTATTCCGTTAAGCCGGAACGGTTAACCCTCGGCGACGTTTGTCACACCCCCACTACAAAGCGGCGTATTCAGAAGATCCGTTTTGCGGATCATCCAGGAGCGTCATGCGAACTCGAATCACCACCCTGGTCCTGTCCGGGCTGACAACCGCCGCCCTCGCCCTGAGCGCCGGCACCCCGGCCCACGCCACACCCGCCGCCGACCCCACCTCGGCCACCGACCCCACCCAGGCCCAGGGCACCTGGATCGACAGCCTCCTACGCCTGGCCGACAACACCACCACCACGGCCAGCGACACCTGGACCTTCACCGGCAACGCCGCCCCCACCCACCGCGCCGACAGCGGGACCAGCGCCGACACCGGCATGGACACCGGCCCCGTCCCGGACGCCGGGACCGAGCAGCCCCCCACCGACGCCCAGGAGCCCACCGGCCAAGCCGAACGCCCCGCCGACCAGGCCGCCACCACCCTCCCCGCCCCGGCCGACCCCTCCGGCGACTGCACCGAACCCGGGCACGAGCACCACGACCACATCACCAGCCCCAACCCCGGCGGCCACTGCATCTGCCTCCCCGACATCCCGAACTGGCAGCACGGCGAGCACGGCCAGCACGGGGAACACGGCCAGCACGGCGAACACGGCCAGCACGGCGAACACGGCGAACACGGCGAACACGGCGAACACGGCGAACACGGCGAGCACGGCGGCCAGGAACAGGGTCAGGGACAGAACGGCCAGCAGAACCAGGGCCAGGACCAGAACCAGGGCCAGAACCAAGGTCAGGACCAGAACCAGGGCCAGGGCCAGGAACAGGGTCAGGACCAGCACGCCGCGCAGAACCAGGGTCAGGACCAGCACGTCGACGTCACCGTCATCCTGCAGAACAACACCACCACCAACCTCAACAACAGCACCACCAACACCGCCACCAGCGCCTCGAACAACACCGCGCAGAACAACGCCCAGAACACCGCCCTCACCAACCAGACGACCTCACAGACCAACCACCTCACCAACTACCAGACCCAGACCAACCACAACATCAACAAGCCCAGCACCCCCCAGCACCACCACGGTGAACTCGCCCACACCGGCGCCCCCACCACCCCCACCCTCCTCACCCTCACCACCGCCCTGCTCGCCACCGGTGCCGCCGCCCTCCACATCAGCCGGCGACGCCGCACCCCGGAGAAGAGCTGACGGAACGGCGCGACACCCACCTCTGGTCACCCATCGGTCGTCGAGCCGGTCGCGGGAATGGCAGAGCCGTAGTGGTGTCGAACGACCAGTAGGGCCGGATCGAGCCGCTGCTGCCAGTACGGCAGCAGCGGCTTCTGCATGACAGGACCGGCTGGCCGCAGGGGCTCGGTTTCAGCCTCGGCATGACCTACGGGCGACGCCGGCGAGGCTGGCCCGAGGCCGGGGTGCGGGCCGCCTGCACGAGGTGATGCCGACCGAGCCGCACCGCGCCGGCGAGCTGCGCCTGTCGTGGACGGTGTTCGACGGCTCGCACCGCCAGGCTTACCGCAGCGGCCCGACCGAAGCCGAGCCCCGGGGAGTGGCCGGTGGTGGCATGGTTCCGAGGGAAGGGCCCGAGGGGCGGGCCGCGGTCGGTTGTGCGTCAGTGGTCGTTGCTGTCGCCGGACACGCAGGCGTCGCCAGCAGATGAGTGGGCAGCCCAGGGTGGGGAACGCTTGGTGGACGTCGTCGCGGATCTCCCAGCGGATCCGCAGGCGGGGCGCACGCCGTTACCGTCGTCGAGGCCTACTCGTATCGCACCCCGGCGCGGTCGAAGGTCAGACGGTCTCGCCGTAGTAGCCGCCAATCGCCCGGTGGTAGTCGGGGTCGGTGGTGTGCCGGTCCTTGTCGTACGGCGGTGAGTTCTTCACCTCGTCCTTGGTCCGGTTCACCCAGACGGTCCGCTCGCCGGTGTCCACGCGCCGGATCGTGCCGGCCGGGAGCAGCACTTCGCGGCCGAAGATCCAGGGGCCGGTGTCGACCACGATGTGCGCGGAGTCGACCTCCTCGGTGTGCCGGTCGACCTTGCCGATGTGACCGTCCTCGGCCTCGACCCGGTATCCGGTCAGGTCGGTGCCCGGGGTGTAGCCCTCGGCGTTGCTGTAGCCCCACAGTCCGCTGCTCACAACCGCCTCCTCGTCGAACGGGTCCTTCGTGGTGCGCTCGTCGGCTTCCCCCGGCCGGTCGGAGCATGCACCGCGCGGCGGCGCTCCGCGTCGGAGGGGCCGGGGAGTGGATGCCGTCTTTTCGGGGAAACCGGTGGCCAGCCCCACCGACCTGGAGGACCCTTCGAGATGAGCGACATCCCGATACCGAACGCCCAGCGGGCGCCGATGCTGCGGCGACACCCCCGGCACGAGCGCCGCGGGGAGGGGCGGCTGCCCGCGATGGTGGCCACCCTGGTGGCGATCCTGCTCTACCTCGCCCTGCCCGAGCCCCTGCTCGTCGGCCCGCGCTACGTCCTGCCGGCCCTGGAGGTGCTGCTGCTCATCCCGCTGGTCGCGGTGAACCCGCACCGGATGACCCGCCAGAACCGGCTGTCCAGGACCCTCTCCCTGGCCCTGGTCGGCATGATCGGCGCGAGCAACCTGCTGGCACTCGGGCTGCTCGTCCACGCGCTGGTGTCCACGGACGTCAAGGACGGCGGATCACTGCTGATCGCCGCCCTCCAGGTGTGGGCCACCGACGTCATCGTCTTCGGTCTCGCGTTCTGGGAACTCGACCGCGGCGGCCCCGTCGTGCGCACCCAGGTGCCGCGCAGCCGGCTCCCGCTCGCGGACTTCCGGTTCTCCCAGGACGAGAACCACGACGCGGTGGAGGAGGTCGCCGACGGTTCCAGCCGCTCCTGCGACTGGGCCCCCACCCTGATCGACTACCTCTACGTGTCGGTGACCAACTCCACCGCCTTCAGCCCGACCGACACCATGCCGCTCTCCGCCCGCGCCAAGATCCTGATGAGCGTGGAGAGCATCGCCGCGCTCATCACCTCCCTCCTCGTCATCGCCCGCGCGGTCAGCGCCCTGCACTGATCCGCCCGGCCTGCTCGGGTGCTCGGGACGACGGCGGGGAGGAGGGTGTCCCGGGCGGGAGGCACGCGCCGCTGGACTCTCCCACCGTGGGAGAGTCCAGCATGATGGCGTGCACGACGAACTCCTCACCATCGGGCGCTTCGCCCGCCTGTGCCGACTCAGCGTCAAGCAGCTGCGGCACTACGACGACACGGGGCTGCTGACTCCCGTCCACGTGGACGCCGGCTCCGGGTACCGCTACTACGCGCCCGAACAGGCGCCTGACGCCCTGACCATCGCCCTGCTGCGCGAGATGGACCTTCCCCCGGCCGTGATCGCCCGGGCCCTGGCCGCCGGGCCCGAGCGCAGGGCCGGGATCCTGCGCGCCGAGCGGGACCGGCTGGCCGAACGGATCAGCCGGGACCAGATCCGACTGGAGATGCTGGAGCGGCTGGTGGAAGGCGGTCTGCCCGGCTACGAGGTGGCGCTGGTCAGGGAGCGGGAGCGACGACTGGCGGTGGTACGAACGGTCTGCGCCCCGGCGGGGATCGGAACCGGGATCGAGGAGTGCGCGGGGCGGCTCCTGCCCGCGCTCGGCAGGGCCGGAATCCCCTGGCAGCCACCGCTGTGGGGGCTGTACCCACTGGACCTGGACGAGCGGATGGACATCGCCGTCGGAGCGCCGACGCCGCACGGCGAGGGCGTGCCCGGCCTGGACTTCGAGGTGCTGCCCGGCGGGCTCGTCGCCGAGACCACGCACATCGGACCCTACGGGCACCTTCCGCTGGCCTACAACGCGCTCCTCGCCGCCGTCCACGAACGCGGACTGCGCCCCCACGCCCCCGTACGCGAGGCCTATCTGGTCGGACCGGCAGAAGCACCGCAAAACGAACTGATGACCCGTGTGGTCATCCCGGTCGAGGAGAGCACGGCATGACCACGGTGATCGACGTCGATGCCCGCGGCACGCAGCACTGCGAGACGACAACCCTGGGGGTGCTGCTGCGCCACCAGGGACTCGACCTGTCCGAACCCATGCTGTTCGGCCTCGGCGCCGGCCTGTCCTTCGTCTACTGGGACGGCAGGAGCCTGGGCTTCCCCTTCCTCGGAGGACGGGTCAAGCCCTTCGACCTCACCCGGAACCTCGCCACCGGACTCGGGCTGGAGCTCCGGACCCAGGAGACCACCTCCCCCCGTAAGGCATGGGCGGATGTGGCGGCCTCGATCGACGCCGGCCACCCCGTCGGACTCCAGCTCGACAGCTACCACCTGGACTACTTCGGCTCCGAGGTCCACTTCGGCGGCCACGTCGTCGCCCTGTACGGCTACGACGACCACCGGGCCCATCTGGTGGACACCGCCCAGCAAGGCGGAGCGGTCTCCACCAGCCGGACCAGCCTCGCCCGGGCCAGGGCCGCCCGCGGCCCGATGACCGCCAGGAACCGGTCCTTCACCCTCACCGTTCCGCGCGACGCGCCCGCCCCGCACCGGCAGATCGTTCCCGCCATCACCGCCTGCGCCGACGCCTTCCTCAACCCGCCGATCGCCAACCTCGGCCACCGCGGCATCGAGAAGGCCGGCAGGCTGGTGCGCACCTGGCTCCAGCGCGCCGAGGACCCGCAACGGGACCTGCCCCGGGCCGCCCTGCTGATGGAGCGGGCCGGCACCGGCGGCGCCCTGTTCCGCAACCTCTACCGCGACTTCCTCGCCGAATGCACCGACCTGCTCGGCAGCGGCCACCTGCGCACCGGCCACACGCTGTACACCGAGGCGGCGACCCTGTGGACGGCGGTGGCGGCGCTGATCGCGAAGGCCGGTGAATCGGGCGATGCGCGGTACCTCGTCCAGGCCGGCTCGCTCCTCGGCGATCTCTCACGCATCGAGCGCGAGGCCATGGAGTCGCTGAGCCGGCTGGGAAGTGCGCCCACGGGTACGGTCCGGCACTGACAGCCTTCGGGAGCAGCCCGGCGGCGCTTCCTGCACCGCAACCACCCACTCCGTCGCCGGCCTCGGTCACGCTGCTGACGCGTCCTCACCGGCCAGGAAGGGATGCAGCAGCGCGAGCAGGGCGCGCGGGCGGTGCAGCGGGATGATGTGGCCGCAGTCCTCGATGACGTGTCCGGTGAGATCGTCGGTGACCGGCCGGAGTTGACGTTCCAGCGCGGCACCGACGGGCCGGGCGCCCAGCGCCATCGTCGGCACCGTCAGGCGGGCGGTGGCGACCGCCTGCTCGATCTGCGCCGCGCTCTCGGGCAGGGCTCGGTAGTACGCGAACGCGCGGCTCAATGCCTGGCGGCCGGTGTACGCGCGGACGAAGGCGTCCCGGACGGCGGGGCCCACTCCGTCGCCGAGTGTGCCGGTGCGCAGGAACCAGTCGACGTAGGCGGCCTCGTGGCCTTCCAGCACGGTCTCGGCCAGGCCGGGCTCCGCGGAGTGGAAGCCGAACCACCACGGCGGCCCGTCGGCGAGGAATTCTTCGGCGCCGGGCAGCCTGCCCAGAAGGGACTCCATGAGGACCAGGCGCCGGACGAGACCTTGGCGCCGCAGGGCGAGGAGGAAGGCCGGCGGGGCACCCGCGTCGATGCCCACCACCGCGGCCGAGGACACGCCGAGTGCGGTGAGAAGCGCCGCGGCGTCCTCGGCCAGGGTGCCGGCGTCGTATCCGGAGGCGGGCCGGCTGCTCGCGCCGAAACCGCGCAGGTCCGGCGCGATGACGCGGTAGCGGTCGGACAGGCCGGCCATGACGTCCGTCCACAGTTCCCAGGTGTGCGGGAAACCGTGCAGTAGCAGGACGGCCGGGCCCGATCCGGCGAGAGCGACGTTCAGTTCGACACCGTTGACGGGGACGCGCCGCAGCTCGGGCATGGAGAGGCTCCAGGTGTGGGGTGAGGAATGGTGACCAGGTCACGCTAGGGAACTATCCTGGGCCGTCCAAGACGGCACTTTCCCTTCAGGCGGTGAACCCCGAGTGACCACCTCGAGGCCCGGCGAACCCGGTCGGCGGCCCGGTGAGCGGGGAGATCTGCTGGATCCGCGCTGCCCGACGCGCGAGTTGCTCGACCGCATCGGCACCAAGTGGACGTCGATGGCGGTCAAGGTGCTGGCCCAGGAGGCTCCGGACGAACTCCGTTTCGCGGAACTGCGGCGCCGCATCCCGGGCATCTCGCAGAAGATGCTGTCCGTGACCCTGCAGAGCCTGGCCCGCGACGGCCTGGTCGCGCGCCGGGTGGAGCCCACCGTGCCGCCCGCCGTTCACTACCGGCTCACCGAGCTCGGCCTCTCCCTCGAACGAGCGCTCTCCACCCTGCGGATCTGGGCCGAGACCCACATGCCGGAGATCGACCGCAGCAATCGGCTGGCCGACGAGTCGGCCCCGAACTAGGCCAGGGCTCGGGCGTGTTAAGCCGGGCCCGTCCGCCGCCTCCGCGCCGCCCCCGAGCCGGGGCATCCGGGTGCGGGCGGTTCGGAATCCGGGTTCCCGTCAGACGAAGAAGGCGTTCATGCCGGGGACGTCGGACAGGTAGGTCTCGATCTCGGCGATCCTGCCGTCGCGCAGGCGGCAGACGGTGGTCAGGTGCTCGTCCAGGACCGCGTCCGGGCGCCGGGCGGTGTTGTGCAGCGACAAGGCCATGTTGTCGCGGCTGACCAGGACGTGCAGCAGCTCGAAGGAGACCCCGTAGGAGGCGATCTTCCGGGCGCGCTCGACCACGGCGTCCCCGCCGACGGCGGTGCCGCTGATGGTGTTGTCGCCCGGCAGGGTCCAGGTGGCGTCGTCGTGGAGCAGGGAGCGGATGGCGGCCCAGTCGCCGGCGGTGAGTGCGGCGTGGAAGCGCCGGCCGAGGTCGTGGGCAGTGGTGGTCATGGGAGTCCCTCCGGAATCTGGCGAGCAGGAGCACCCCGCTAAAGCAGAGCGGTTTGCTTTAGTGAGGCTAACGCCCCTCCGGCGCTTAAAGCAACCCGCTCTGCATTAACCTGGGGGCATGAACGCCGACACCCCCGCCAAGCGTCCCGGCGGCCGCAGCGCCCGCGTCCAGGCGGCGGTCCACCAGGCGGTCACCGACCTGGCCGCCGAGCGCGACGCGGCCCAGCTGACGATTCCGGCGGTCGCCGAACGCGCCGGGGTCAACCCCACCACCATCTACCGGCGTTGGGGCACGCTGCAGGCCCTGCTGGCCGAGGTGGCGGCCCTGCACGGGACGGACGCCCAGCCTCCCTCCAGCGGTGATCTGCGCACGGACCTCGAGGCCTACGCGGTCCGCACGCTCGCCGACCTGACCCGCCCCGGCGGCATCGCCTTCTTCCAGGCGGAGGTCTCCCCCGACATCGACGAGCGCCGTAGCGGCCTGCGCGAGTGCCTGCGGCGCGCCACCGCCGGACTCGACGCAGTCCTCGAAGCCTCGCGCGGCCGGGGCGAAACACCGCCGTCGCTGGAACGGCTGCTCGACCGGATCGTCGCCCCGCTCTACTTCCGGGTCGTCTTCTCCGTGCCGGGCACCGACGACGCCTACGCCCGCACCCTGGTCGCCGAGCTGTTCAGCCAGTCGGCCTGAGCGGGCCGTGACCGTTCCGCCGACCGTTCCGCCGTGACCGCTGCCGCGACCTGACGGCTCGCGGAGCCCCGCGCCCTGCGGAGGAGATGTCACCAGCGAGCCGCTCGTCGGCCACGCACGCGTCGACCCGATGTCGGCACCGACCCGACAGGCCGCGGACACGGCGCGGCCGTCGGTCCCGGGGCGGTCACGCGGGTCGGCTCGCCTTGCCGTCCAGCCAGAGCGTGTCGGAGGCGTCGCGGTGCGAACCGGTCGTGCCGACGTGCCTGGCGTCGATCTTCGCGCCGTGCTTGAAGACGTGGACCAGGGCCATGCCGTGCCCCCGGCCCAGGCCGTAGTCCTCCTTGAGCCACGTAAGGATGACTCCCGCCTTCGTGGCGGGGTCGGCGAAGCCGCGCTGCTCGGCCAGGGCGATGAACTGGCGCGGCGTCAGGCCGGTCTTGGTCTCGATGGTGTCCAGGTACGCCTGAAAGGACATGTGCTCTCTCCCACTCGTCTCGGTGTTGCTGGGGTAGACCGGCTCGAGGAGGAGAACTCATCGCTCGACGGCCGAGAAATTTTCCGGGGGTCGGCGGATGGGGGCGGCGTGAGGCTCCCGGAGAGGTGGATGCCCCGCCGGCCCGCCGACCGAGGGGTCGGGGCGCGAGGGCTGCCCTGCTGCTCCCCCTCAGCGCGGGACGGAAGGCTCGGGCAGGTGCGGAGCACCGTGACGGTGTACGTCACGAAGGGCGTCCGGCCGCGGTGAACGACAGTCACATGACTGATGCGGTACCGCCGGCGTCTGCGGGACGGTGAAGGCCGGGCAGCGTCCCGGCCCCCCCGATCGCGTCTACCGCGCGGGCGGTGTTCACCAGGCTCGTCCGCGCGCGTCGACGCACGCGGACGACCGCTTCCGAGGAATGACATGAATCTTCACCCGCGGTCCCGCACTCCTTTGGCGAGGATCACGACCGTGCTCGCACTGCTCTGCATCGCCTTCACCGCCTTCGTCGGCAGCGCCGGCACGGCGAGCGCCGATGTGCCCTTCCGATCGGTGAGGCACGTCTGGCTCGACCTCGACGAGGCGGGTAACGCCATGCAGCAGAGCTACACGCGCTTCATCACCAGCCTGCGGGAAGCCTCGGGCCACGACTGGCAGCAGCGCATGCGGCAGACTCAGGTAGCGGCGTCGGGCAACGAGCTGATCCGGGCCGACCTCAACTCCGGTTCCGCCCGCGTGCAGTTGTGGATCAGCCCCGGGGACCTCTACGTCCGCGGCTTCACGGCGATGAACGGCGTGACCTACTACTTCGTGGAGACCGGCGACGGCGGCCGCCGGCCGTACAACCTCGGCGAGGTCATGAACAACATCCGGCGGGGCAACGACTCCAGCGTCGGCCTGCTCCCCAGCGGCCGGTTCGAGAGCCTGCGCACCTCCTCCAACTACGGCGCCCTCTCCCAGGTGGCCAACCGCGCGCTCGGCGGCATCCAGTTCAGCTTCGGCAGCGCACGAGACGCGATCTTCAACCTGGCGTACACGACCAACCCCGGCCCCGACAGCCAGCACGTGGCCCGGTCGCTGATGTCGCTGATCCAGTTCACCTCGGAGGCCGCCCGGTTCTGGGAGATCTACAGCCTCGAGGCGACCGTCATGGCCAACGGCGGACGCACCATCAACGGGCTCCCGGGCAACCTGCAGGACCTGGAGCACAACTGGGGCAACCTGTCCGACTTCTCCCAGCGGCTCGACCGGGGGGAGAACCCGCCCGCCGTCTCCATCCCGAGCCTGGGGGTCTTCCGGACCCTGCTGGACGTCGCCAACCGGCTGGCGATGATCCAGTCCGCGCCGACCACCAGCCAGGTCAAGGGCGACCCCTGGCACACGGAGCTCTGAGCTGACCCCGGGCGGGGCCGCACCGGCGGCCCCGCCCGGGAGCGGTCGTCCGTGGAGCTCCGCGGCGGGGCGCAGCCCTGCCGTCGCCGTTTTCACCGCGGTCGGCGGTGCGACGACCAGCCGGCGCCGCGCCGTCGCCGGCCTGCCGGGCCGGTGGGCGGCCTCGGGGACACGGTGGGCGCGACGCTGCCCACCGGTCAGGCCGGGGGCAGGCCGAGCGCGGTGCGGCTCTCGCCCACCAGCCGCAGCGATCCGAGCACCACGACCAGGCCGCCGGGGCCCACCAGGTCGGCCGCCCTGCGCAGTGCGGTGGCGGTGTCGGGGGCGGTGACGGCGCCGGCGCCGGCGCGCCGGGCGGGTGGCAGTCCGGTGTGCAGCGCGGCGGGATCGCTGGCGTCGGGCGAGCCGGTGCGGGTGAGGACCAGCGGCCACCGGTCGGGCAGCGCGGCGAGCATCGCGGGCGCGTCCTTGCTGCGCGTCGCGGCGAAGACGACGGCGGCCCGCGGGGTGCGGGGGCTGTCGGCCGCTCCCGCGATGCGTTCGATCTCGGGGACCACGGTGGCCACGCCCTGCGGGTTGTGGGCTCCGTCCAGGAGGACCCGGCCGTGCCAGCCGTCCAGCCGGGCGTCGGTGAGCAGTTCGAGCCGGCCGGGCCAGCGGGTGGCGGCCAGTGCCCGGCGCAGGGGTTCGTCCGTCGGGATCCGGGCGTGGCCGCGCTCGGCGAGCGCGGCCGCTGCGGCGAGGCCGAGGGCGAGGTTGTGGTGCTGGTGGGTGCCGGGCAGGGGGCAGGGCACGGCGCGGTGTTCGCCGCGCGGCGTCGCGACGTCGAGCACGGTGGCGCCGGCCGTGCCGCCGGGGCGGGCGGTGCAGTGGATGTGCCGGTCGACTTGCCAGAGGGTGAGGCCGGTGCGGCCGGCCAGGACCTCTTCGACGGCCGTCTGGGCCTGCGGGTCCAGGCGGCCGAGTACGACGTGGTCGCCGTCGCGCACGGCGCCGGCCTTGGCTCTGGCGATCTGCGCCAAGGTGCCGCCGAGCAGGTCGGTGTGGTCGAGTCCGACGCCGGTGATCACCTTGACGTCGAGCTCCAGGGCCCGGACCGCGGACCTGCGCCCGCCGATGGATGCCTCGGCCACGACGTGGGTGGCGCCGGCCCGCCGGAAGTGGGCGACGGCCACCGCGGTGCACAGGCCGGCGGCGGACAGCGGCAGGTGGTGCTCCTCGATCGCCGCCACCACCTCGGTGAAGGCGGCCGCGAACTCGGCGCGGCTGACCGGCCGTCCGTCGATCCGGACCCGCTCACGCGGCTCCTGCAGGTGCGGACTCGGCATGCTGCCCACCCGCTGACCGGACGCGGACAGCGCCGCGACGGCGAAGGCGGCGGTGGAACCCTTGCCGTTGGTGCCGACCACCATCGCCCCGCGCAGCCCGTCCTGCGGACGGCCGAGCGCCGTCAGCAGCTCGGGCAGGTTGCCGCGCCTCGCGTCGCGCTCCGTCCGCGGGAGCCGGTACAGCTCGCGGAGGTGGTCCGTACACTGCTGATAGTCCATGAGGTGCCATGCTGCCACCGGGGACTGCGGGAGCGGCTGGCGATGTCGCTCGATCGGGTGAGCAGCGTCCGGGGGCCGGGCGTGCCGGGCGGGTAGCGGGGCAGGCGGACGCGACGGGCCGGGCCCGGCGCGGGTGCACCGGGCCTGGCCCCAGGTGGTTCGCTGCGCGGGCCTCAGCCGGGGGGCTGGGGCCCGCGGGGGCCTAGCAGTTGACGATGCTGTGGACCGGCGTCCAGTTGCCGTTCGGGTCCGAGCTGTGGGCGGGCTTGGTCGAGAAGACCCAGGCGCCGCTGGCGCCGTACATGCGGGCGACAGTGCCGGTGGTCTGGTTGTTGTCCCAGGAGCCGGGGCCGGACCAGGTGCTGAAGTAGTAGCGGGCGCAGTTGTACATGTCCACCTCGTCGCCCGTGTACCAGGTGCCGCGGTAGGCGCACATGTGCTTGTAGTCGGCGCCTCCGCCGGCGCACGGGTCGTAGGACACGGCCCCGGCCGTGCCGGTCAGGTCACGCGGGTGGTCCTCGCCGGGCACGGCCACGTACACCGTGGCGCCGGCGAGCTGGATCCGGTTGGGGGCCACCTGGGTGCCGCCCACGGTGGCGAGGTAGGAGTCCACCTTCTCCTGGAGGGAGGAGGCCTGGCCGGCGGTCAGCCCGGCGGCCCGGGCCTGCGCCTCGAACCGCTGGGCGGAGGCCGGCTTCGCCGGGGCGGCGGCCGCGGTGGTGGCGCCGCACAGGACGCTCAGACCGGCGAGGGCGATGCCGATCGCCCGGACTGCCTTGCTGCGTGAGGTCATCTCGACTCCTGTCTGTGGCCCGACCCACTCCCTGGGCGGGCGGTGAGGCGCGGACCGAAACCGCCCGGCCCGCCTTCCCGCACCAGCATCTGTTTCGGGCCCCTGGCCGGTCGCCCTGTTTCAACCTCCGCTGAACAAGGGCGAATCACGCGAAATTCGTGGCATGCTCGATTCAAGAGCCGCTGCCGTCGCGGACACGTGGGGGGACGGATGGTCTACCGGTTCCACTTCACCAGCGCGGACCTGGCGCGCACCCGCGTCGCCGAGAGCGCCCTACCGCTCGACGAGTTGAGCATCGCGCTGCGCGTCCTGCAGGACCGCAACCACGACCTGCGGTTCGGCGCGTGGCGCCGCGAGACCCGCGCCCGCCTCACACCGCGAGCCCGCATGGTGCTCGACCTGACACCCGTGCACGGCTGGTCGCCCACGTTCCTGAGCCCGAGCGGCAGCGGCACCCTCCCCGAACTGCTGGAACGGGTCGCCGCGACCCCGCGGACCCAGCTGCGCGCCTCCCTGGCCTCCGTCGCCGACCACCAGCGCCTGCCCGGCTGGGCGCACCGCCTCGGCGAGGACCCCGGCCTCCTGCGGCAGCTCGCCGACGCCCTCGGGGAGGTCCACTCGACGGTGCTCGCGCCCTACTGGCCGCAGATCAGCGCCGGCCTCGCCGCCGACCGGGCGCTGCGGGCCCGGCAGATGCTGCACGGTGGCGTCGAACGGCTGTTGAACGGGCTGTACCCGCCGCGGATCCGCTGGCGGCCGCCCGTCCTGGAAGTCGACCTGCTGTCCGGCGTCGAGGGTGACGTCCACCTGCAGGGCCGGGGTCTGCTGCTGACGCCCTCGGTGTTCGCCACCCGGGCTCCCCTGGTCGACCCGGACACCGAACCCCAGCCCGTCCTCGCCTACCCGGCCCACTACGACCCGGCCACGGGCCCCCTCCTCGCCGCCCGCCCCGCCCTCGGCACCGCCCTCGGCACCGCCCCCGCGCCGGTGTCCGCCCTGCTGGGTCGCACCCGCGCAGCCGTCCTGCACACCATCGCCCAACGCCCCGGCTGCACCACCGGCGAACTCGCCGGTGCCCTGCGCATCACCGCCTCCGGCGCCAGCCAGCACGCCACCGTCCTGCGCGAAGCCGGCCTCATCACCACCCTGCGGGACCGCAACACCGCCCTCCACACCGCCACCCCGACCGGCCTCGCTCTCCTGGAGCGGTGCTGGTAGCGGACGCCGGGGCGGGCGGGCCCCCACCGTTCCGGTTCCCGCCGTCCCGGTCCCCGCCGTCCGGGCGGTGACGCGGGGGAAGCGTACGGTGCTGACGCCTCGGCGGGACGGTGGCGCGGCGCCGGCGACGGATCAGCCTCGAGCGGCCGTCGCGGTCAGGACCGCACACACCCGCAGTGCGGATCAGCCGGCGCCGCCGCCGCTCCTCAGCCCGCCGACCTCACGCTCAGGTCGTCCAGGACGATGCGGGGCCGGGCCGGCTCCTGACCGTCACCGCCGGGCCGTGTGGCGTTGACGACCTCGGCGATCCGTTCGTAGCAGGTCACCGCCAGAGCCCAGGTCTCCACCTCCTGCCCGGTGCCCGCGTACACGGCGGTCCGCAGGGCGTTGAGCAACGCGATCACACTGCGCCCCGAGAGGATGTTGTCACCGTGGTCCTCGCCGGCACTGCCGCGCGGGCGCGGGGCGAGGTCCTGCTCGGCGAAGTGTTCGGCGCCCTCGACCCGCTGCTCGAGGAACTCCCAGGTGCGGGGGTTGCACGAGACGGCCACGGTGTTGACGGCCGCGGCCTTGAGCAGGGTGGCCACGTGGGCGTTCCAGGCCAGGGCCGCCGGAATCAGGTCGGTTACGCCCCCGGTCGCGGCGGACGGGATCGGGACGCCCTGCCCGGCGGGCCGCTGCTGCGGGGCGGGTGCGGTAGCGGCATCGGGGGCGGAGGCCGAGGCGGGGGCGGAGGCGGGAACGAGGCGACCGAGCAGTTCGAGGATCTGGTTCGCCTGCTCGGCGGTGATGCCGGTCTTCGGGCTGTTCGACTCCTCGGCCGGGACGTTGTCGGGCACGGCGGTCTCCTTCAGCAAGGTGCAACGTGTCTCGGGCAGCGGGGCTTCGGCGGCGGTGGGCTCCGGCGGCCCGGTCCGGGGCTCGGCCGACGGGTCTTCGGAGGCACCGGTACCGGTGACGAGCCGGTCGGGGGCGTTCGCCGCGTCGGCGCCTGCCGCGGCGGTCGTCCGGACCGTTCCGGCCTCGGCGGCGAGGAGCCGGACGCGGTGCAGTTCGTCACGCGTCTCGGCGAGCTGGCGTTGCAGCTTCCGGTTGTCCCGGTGCGCGAGCTCGGCCTCCTGCCGCTCTCCGGCGAGCTTGGCGAGGGCCTCGCTGTGCCCGCGCAGGCCTTCGGTGACGGCCTGCAGCAGCTCGGTGCGCAACGCCTCGCCGGCGGTGCGCAGTTCGGAGAGTCCGTTGCCGACTTCGGTACGGAGGAGATCGACTTGACGGGCGGTGCGCATCAACTGCCCTCCCCTGGGGGTGCGGCACATGGTCATGCCGGGACCAGGGTCGCGGTGCCGCGTGGGAGCGGAGGGCCGATCGTCCGGGGCTGACCCGATCACGATCATCACTGTCCGGAATCAGATCGTCACACCGGGCGGAAGGGGCCACGTCCGTTCGAGCCGCGGCACTGCGTCCGGTCGGACGTTGTCGCACCTGGAGGGCACAATCGGTGGGTGCACGAGACTTTCACTGACCTGGGATCCGTCGATGCGCCGTCCGGTGTGCTGGTGCTCGGCATGGCCGGGTGGATCGACTTCTGGCGGGAACTGGACGAGCCACTCCCCGAGCGCGCCAGGGCGGCGGCGTCGGCGGGGGGAGGACATCTTCGCGAGGAGTTGTGCGAGGCGGTCGCGGTCCCCGCTGCCGACGACCGGCCGTTGAGGGTGAGGGCGAGCACCTCGCCGTCCCCGTTCGACGAGGAGCCGACGATCGCGACCCTGGAGATCGCCCTCGGGCTCCCGTGGCCGGAAGCCGCGGACCGATCCGCGCCGATCCGCCTCGGGGATCTGCCGGTCGACCGGTGCGGGATGGCGATCGGCGACGCCGTGGGGCTGCACGCGTGGACAGGGATGGAGGACGAACCGGCCGACGGGCTCGCCGACCTCTTCTACTGGGGCCTGTACGAGGACGATGCGCACGCTCGGTTCGGCGGTGAACGGATCGCACAGTACGGCGTGGACGGGCCGCACGGCTGGCTCGACCTCCCGCTGGCCGAGGCGACCGCCCGCGCGGCCGAACTCTCCGCCTGGCGCGACCGCCTCCACGGCAGGGGCCTCATGGTCTCGATCGACGAGCACACCGACTACCACCGGTTCCGCCGCGCCGGGTGGCACCACCCGCTCCACGTCGGGGCGATCGAGGTGGGGGGCTGCCGGGTGCTCGGCATCGAATGGGATCAGGGCGACCACTCGGTCAGGCACCACGGCGGCCGCGACGCCGACCAGGTCTACCCGGTCACGCTCGAGGCCGACGATGCGGGCGAGATGGTGATGCGGTGGACCATCCCGCCCTACCCCTTCGACGAGGAGGACGAGGAGGCGCAGCAAGCCGGTTTCTGAGGGTGACCGGGTGGGGTCCCGGGCCCCGCCATCTGTTCGACGGCTACCGGGACCCCGCGGAGCTGGAGCCGCGTCTTCAAGAACTCCATCTCCGCCAGGGTGCCCACCACCCCGTCGCTGCTCAGCTGCTCGGCAAGCCCCCGGGCCTGCGGCAATGTGACGCCCGGGACTTCGCGGAAGACCTTCATGGCCTGGACCAGACTTGGTACGGGACCGGCCAGCCGCAGCCTGGTAGCTCCATTCGCTGCCAGCAGCGCCTGTCGCCACCCATCGTCCGGCGCCGGCCCCGATCCGGCGTACTCGCACCGACGGGAGCCGCAGCTGTCGCAGTGGAACTCGGCACCCCAGCAGACCTTGCCGAAGTTGACGAACTGGTTCACCTGCCGCACCGCCATGTCGCCGCACTCGCAGAGCGCCGCCATCTTCACCGTCTGGCCAGTCACCCGGACACCCCTCCGCCCAGTTCGCGCCGTCGAATCCACCACCGCGGAGATCCTGCCTGGCTGCATCCGCGCACAGTACCGCCTGCCTGCGGAACCGGCCGACGGTCGAACCCCGGTGTGACGGCCCACGCGCGTGACCCGTGCGTTCGGGACCACCCCGCCCGTTCCTTGCACGGCCGCCCTCCGGCCGCAGCCACGGCCACGGCCGGAGGGCGCCGGCCACCGACCGCCGGCCTGCGGGTCAGACGACTTCAAGGTTGGCCATCATCCCCATGTCCTCGTGTTCGGCGTTGTGGCAGTGGAAGAGGTAGCGGCCGCGGTAGCCGTCGAAGCGCGTGATGATCTCCGCGGACTCCCCCGGCCGCAAGGAGACGGTGTCCTTGAGTCCGGCGTCGTGGGGCAGCGGGGGCTTGCCGCCGCGGGAGAGGACCCGGAAGCCCACCAGGTGCAGGTGGACGGGGTGGTGGACGTCGGCGATCAACCGCCACACCTCCACGTCGCCCAGACCGACCGTGACGTCCGAGCGGGCCGGGTCGAAGGGGCGTCCGCCGATCAGCCAGCCGTGGCCGCCGTCCATGCGCCCGGCCCGGAAGGCGAAGTCCCTTACGCGGACCGCGTCCTGGCGGCGCCAGTCCGGTAGGTCGGCGGCGAGCGCAGCGGGGATGCGGCTGTCGTCGCGGGCGGTTCGGGCGACTCGGAAGGCCAGCACGTCGCGGGTGCGTGCCGTGCCGAGCCGGTTGCGGATCCTGACCAGGCTGCCGGGCGGCAGGCCGGCGAAGTCGACGACGACGTCGTAGCGTTCGGCCGGCGCGATCGGCAGGAAGCGGTGGGTGACGGGGGCGGCGAGCAGGCCCTGGTCGGCACCGATCTGGACGAGGTCGAGGCGGCGTCCGTCCTCGCAGAGCGCCTCCAGCTCGTAGTGCCGGGCGTTGGAGGCGTTGAGCAGGCGCAGGCGGTAGCGGGCGGCGTCGACCTCGTGGACGGGCCAGGGGGCGCCGTTGACCAGGATGATGTCGCCGAGGACGCCGGCGAGGTGGGGCTCGGTGACGCCGGGGCGGCTCCGCAGCTCGGGGTCGAGGGAGGGGTAGTGGAGGGTGCCGTCGGCGGCGAACGCCCGGTCGGTGATCACCAGGGGCAGCTCGCGCTCGCCGGCGGGCAGGCCCAGGGACTGTTCGGCGTCGTCGCGCACGACGTGCAGACCGGCCAGGCCGCGCCAGACGGCCGGGGCGGTGAAGTCCATGCGGTGGTCGTGGTACCAGAGCATGGTGGGGCGTTGGTCGTTGGGGAAGGTGTACTCGCGGGTCAGGGTGGTGGTGACGGCCCGGGGGTCGTCCATCCGGCCCCCGCCCGGCGTCCCTGGCATGCCCGGCATGCCCGCCATCCCTGGCATGCCCGGCATGGCCGACATCGTCGCCGCCCCGGGCATCCCTGGCATCGCCGCCGTCCCGGGCATCCCTGGCATCGCCGCCATGCCGGGCATGCTCTGCGAGCCGGTAGCGGGGGCGGGCCAGCCGGTAGGCAGGACGAGGTCGGTCGGGTAGCCGTCGGAGTCGGCCGGGGTGCGTCCGCCGTGCAGGTGGACAACCGTGGGCACCGGCAGCTCGTTGCGGTGGGTGACGATGACGGGGCGGCCGCGGCGGGCCTCGATCGTGGGGCCGGGAAAGGTGCCGCCGTACGTCCACAGCGGTGTCCTGACGCCGGGCAGGATCTCGGCGGTCACCTGCCGCTGGGTGATCTCGTAGCGGTCCGCGCCGCCCGAGGTGGCGACCGGCGACAGGACCGCGGGCAGTGGCAGCGGCACCTGGTGGGCGGGCGGCAGGGGCACCTCGCTGCGCAGCTCGGCGCCGGTGGCGGCCGGGCGGCGGGCGAGCGCGGCGGAGGAGGTCAGGGCGCCGGCGGCCAGCAGGCCCAGCGCCCCGCCGATGCCCAGCAGCCGGCGCCGGGACAGGCCGTCGCTCTCGGCGAGCCGGTGGCGGTCAGTCATCGCCCGCCTCCTGCTGCCCGGTGCGGCCGGGGAACGGCGCGCGCCACACGGCGCCCGCCAGGACGACCAGGCCGGCGATGGTCGCCACGCCCAGCGGCAGGTGCAGCCACAGCGCGCCGTCCAGGCCGGCGAAGTACTGCACCGTCTCGGCGGCGACCACGGCGAGCGTGGCGGTGAAGGGCCAGGAGCGGCGGGCGCGGGCCCACAGCACCCCGGCCGCGACCAGCTGCGCGTAGCCGAGGGAGGTGGTGAGGTTCGCGCCGAGCTCGTGCCAGCGCAGGGCGTCGAAGTCGCCGCTGAGGTAGACACCGGCGAAGACGGGCTGGCCGCAGACAGCGACCAGGTGCGCGCCGGTCAGGGCGCGCAGGACCCATCCGGCGGGCCCGGTCCGCACCCCCGTGCCGGACCGGGCCGCGGTGCCCGGGCTGGGCCTGCCGGCTGCGATGGCCATGGAACGTCCTCTCCTGAACTGCCGCACCGGAGCTCGGTGTTGCCCGGTGCGTGACCACCTCCGACGTTATGACCTGGCAGGTATCGTGTCTAAGATCAGTATTGCTATGACGTTATGCCGTGGACGGCATGGAACCCGGGGGCCGGCGGTGGACCTGAACACGCTCACCCAGTTCCTCGCGGTCGCGCGGCTGGAGCACCTGAGCCGGGCGGCGGAGGAACTGCGCGTCGCCCAGCCCTCGTTGAGCCGGTCCGTCGCCCGGCTGGAGGCGGAGCTGGGCGCGCCGCTGTTCGAGCGGGGCGGGCGGTTGCGGCTGAACCCCGCCGGGCACCTGTTCCGCGGCTACGTCGAACGGGCCCTCGGTGAACTGGAGGCCGGGCGCCGGGCGGTGGCCGAGGCGACGGGGGACGGATCGGGGACGGTACGGCTGGCCTCCGAGACTTTCCTGGCCTTCAGCACCCCGCTCGCGGCGTTCAAACGGGCGCACCCCGCCGTGGAGATCGAGCTGCACCAGCTCCCGGCCGCCGAGATGGCCCGCCGGCTGCGGGCCCAGGACATCGACCTGGCCGTCGCCTCGCAGCCGATCCCCGCCGAGGGCCTGGAGTCGGCCCCGCTCCTGGACGAGGAGGTCGGGTTGGCCGTGCCGCCCGGCCACCGGCTGGCCGGGCGCGCGTCGGTGGACGTCGGGGAACTCGCCGAGGAGCCCTTCATCGCCGCCCGCCCCGGGCACTGGCAGCGCCGCCTGCTGGACCGCCTGTTCGCGGCGCAGGGCCTGACGCCGAGGATCGTCTGCGAGGGCGACGAGGCCGGCGCCATCGCCGAACTGATCAGCGCGGGCCTGGGCATCGGCCTGGTGCCCGACATCGCCCGGCGCACGGCCACCCGCGTCCCGCTGGAGTGGGTCGGCGTCGACAGCCCCGACTGCCGCCGCGCCCTGACCCTGTACTGGGCCGGCGCGGCACACCCGCCCGCCCCGGCCCGGGCCCTGCGCGAGGCGCTCACCGGCTGGGACTGGGCCGGCGGGCGGCAGGAGCCCTCCTAGATCTTGCCGGAGAAGGTGTCGCAGCGGGCGAGGTCGCCGCTGCGGTAGCCGGTGGTGAACCAGGCCCGGCGCTGGTCCGAGGAACCGTGCGTCCACGCCTCCGGGTTGATCCTCCCGGTGGCCTGCTTCTGGATCCGGTCGTCGCCCACGGCGGCGGCCGCGTCCAGGCCCTCGGCGATGTCCTGGTCGGTGAGCGAGGCGATCAGCGGACGGCCGGTGGAGGGCTGCGGGGTGGTGGTGGCGTGGTGCGCCCACACCCCCGCGTAGCAGTCGGCCTGCAGTTCCAGACGCACCGAGGCGCTGTTCGCGCCCTGCCGGTCGTTCCCGACCTTCTGCATCGTGCCGGTCAGCGTCTGGATGTGGTGGCCGTACTCGTGGGCGACGACGTAGGACTCGGCGAAGGGACCGCCCTTGGCGCCGAAGCGGGAGGACAGCTCGTCGAAGAACCCCAGGTCGAAGTAGGCCTTCTGGTCGCCGGGGCAGTAGAACGGGCCCACCGCCGAGGTCGCCGGCCCGCAGGCGGTGGAGACCCGGTCGGTGAACAGCACCGTCTGGGCGCTCTTGTACGCGGTCTTGGTGCGGGCCGGCAGCTCGGTGCGCCAGAACTCCTGGAGGCTGTTGGTCACCGCCGTGATCCGGCAGTCCTGGCGCTTGTTGGCGTCGGCGCCGCTCTTGCAGGACTGCTGGACCTGGCCGTCGGTGCGCACGCCGGACGAGGACGAGGTCCCGGAGCCGGAGCCCGACGACAGGCCCAGCAGCTGCGGGTCCACGCCGAGGACGACCGCCAGCAGCACCACGATCAGACCCGCCGCCCCGCCGCCGATGGCCACCTTCCCGCCCGGCACACCGCGCCGGTCGTCCACCTGTGAGGTGTCGAGGTCGCCCTGGTCATCGAACTGCATGCCCTGCCTGCCTGCTTCCGTCGCTCTGCGGGTCGTGGTCCGCCGGGTGTCGGCCCGCCGGATGCCGCTCTGTCGGATGTCGGTGTATCGGTGTATCGGATTGTCGGCTTGTCGCTGTTCGCGCTGTTCTGCGCGCCGCCTTGCGGCCCGCCCAGCCTACGGGCAGCGGCGCCCGGCACGCACGAGGGCAGGGCCTCCACGCCCTGACGGTGAGGCACGCCCCGTACCGGGACGAAGCCGGGAACTCGGACCGGACGTGTTCGGGGTGGACCCGCCCCCCGCGTTCATCGACCTCGCCCGCCGGGCGTACCCCGACCTGCGCTTCGAGCGGGTTCGAGGGGCGCCCTGGAGACGGCCGACGGACAGCTGGGCGGCGTCGCCTCCTGGCACCCGCTCATCCACACCCCGCCCGGCGACCCGCCCCCCACCTCGCCTCGGCTGCCGGTTCGGCGACAGCGAGAACCCCGGACCCGGGGGCGAGCGACAGGGGGCGAGCAGCAGGAGGCGGGCAGCAGGAGGCGGGCGGCGGAGGCGCTACGGCGCCCGGAAGTGCAGGACCGGCTCCCGCCAGCCGTCTTCGGGCACCCCGGCGTCCAGCGCGGCGCCGATGGCGCGTTCCTCGTAGCCGAAGTGGGACTCCATGATGGCGGCCAGGCCGTCGAGTTCCCGTCCGATCGCCTCGAGGTCGCCGTCCGGTGAGGCGGTGGCCCGCTCGGCCTCTTCGGCGAGTTCGCGGACGCGCGTGAGGATGCCCGCGATGAGGCCGTGGTCCTCGACGAGGGCGGCCACGGTCGGTGCGAGGTCCGGCCGTTCGCGCACCAGGGCGGCGAACAGGCCCTCGTCCTTGCCCTGGTGATGGTTGGTCAGGGCCGTGCAGAACGCCAGGCAGTGGGTGAGGAGCATGTCGTCGCCGTCCGGGCGGCGACGGCCGAGTCCGGTTCGGACCTCGGTGAGGTGGCGGCGCAGATCCCGGTGTGCTCGGGCGAGTTGGGCGCTGAGGGCGGCCGTGCGGCCGTCGGCGGAGGAAGCCACGGTGGGTGGTCCTTCGGTTCCGGCACCTCCATGCCTGGCGCAGTCCGCCACCGGCACGCGATGCTGCCCGCCATCCGATCACGGCACCGGCCGCCGGGGCAAGCGCGAGCCCGCGTCCGGGGCCGGGGCCGGGGCCGGGTTCGGGGCCGCGTCCGGGGCCGGGGCCGCGACCTGGGCGGGGTCGGCGTGGCGCGCGGGGCGGGGGCGCCCGAGGAGGATGCCGGTGGCCACCAGGGCCAGTCCCGCGCCCTGGCGCGGTCCGAAGGCATCCCCGTCGAGCGCGGTGCCCAGCAGCACCCCGGCCAGCGGGTTGAGCAGTCCGAGCAGACCGACGGTTCCGGCCGGCAGGTGGCGCAGCCCGGCGAACCAGCAGGCGAAGGCGAGCGCGGTGGCCACCAGGGCGGTGTAGCCGAAGGCGAGCAGGGTGGGGGTGGACTGCGGGGGCGGCGCGCCCTCGACGACGGCGGCGAACGGCAGCAGCAGCAGCGCGCCGGCGGTCAGTTGCCAGGCGGTGGCGGCCAGCGGGTCGGCGCCGTCGCGCCAGCGGGCGGAGAGCACGTAGCCGACGCAGGAGACCAGCATCGCTCCCACCGAGGCCGCCAGGCCGGTCCGGTTGAGCGCGCCGAGCGGGCCGAGCAGGGCCAGTGCGACGCCCGCCAGCCCCACCAGGGCTCCGGCCAGGTGCGCCGGGTGGGGGCGCTGGCCGGCGAGCGCCCAGGCGGTGAACAGCATGACCAGGGGCGAGGCGGCCATGACGGTGGCGGCGGTGCTGGTGGGCAGCGACTGGGAGGCGAGGTAGAGCAGGACGAAGAAGAGTGCGGTGTTGAGGAGTCCGAGCAGGGCGCTGCGGCGCCACCAGGGGCCGCGGGGGCGGCGGCGGACGAGCGCGAGCAGGAGCAGGCCGGCGGGCAGGGCGCGCAGGGTGGCGCCCCACAGCGGGCGGTCGGGTGGCAGGTAGGCGTGGGTGATCCAGTAGTTGGTGCCCCAGGCGAGCGGCGCGAGCGCGGTCAGGAGGGCCCAGCGGAGTTTCGCTTCCATGGAAGGTAATCTAGCTTCCCGGGAAGCTATCGCGATAGGGTGGTCGCATGCACCCGGACGTTGACCATGTCGCGCTGATCCAGGCCGAGTGGCGGCGCGAGCGCCCCGACATCGACGTCTCCCCGCAGGCCGTGATCGGGCGCCTGCACCGCCTCGCCGCCCGCCTGACCGCCGAGCTCACGCTCGTCTACCAGCGCTACGGCCTCGGCGAGGGCGAGTTCGACGTGCTCGCGGCGTTGCGGCGCGCCGGCGCCCCGTACGAGCGGGCCCCCGGTGAACTCGCCGCGCACACCATGGTCACCACCGGCGCGATGACCAAGCGGATCGACCGCCTGGAACGCGCCGGGCTGGTCACCCGCCGCCCCGCCGAGGAGGACCGGCGGGCCCGGGTGGTCGGCCTCACCGAAGCCGGCCTGCGCCTGATCGACGAGGCGTTCACCGCCCACATGCGCAACGAGCACCGCCTGCTCGCCCACCTCAGCCCCGAGGAGGCCGCCGCCCTCCAGACCCTGCTCACCGCCTGGCAGCACCGGCTGGACGGCACCGGATCCACGCACCCCACCCCGTGACGCGGGCCACCGGCACTCAGGGCCCGGCGGCCCGCTCCACCCCCAGCGGACCCGACGCGCCGGGAACCGTCTACCGTGCCCGTATGCACAGCGACCACAGCCCCTGGGACGTCCTGCTCATCGGCGGTGCGTCCGGCCTCGGCAAGAGCCGCGCCGCTGCCGCCCTCGCCGCCCGACACGGCGCGTTCACGGTGGAGTTCGACGATGTGGTCGCCGCGCTGCAGGCCGCCACCACTCCCGCCACCCACCCCGGCCTGCACCACTTCGACGCCCAGGGGGACGAGCTCCACGCCCCGGACGACCCGACGGACTCCCGGACCGGCTCTGCGGAGGAGTCGCCGGACGCCCAGCGCGTGCTCGAGCTGCAGATCGCCACCGCCCACGCCCTGGACGAGGCCCTGCTCGGCGTGGTGCGCAACCGGCTGACCGTGGACGTGCCGGCCGTCATCGAGGGCGACTACCTCACCCCGGCCGCCGCCGCCCGCTGCGCGGCCGAGGCCGGGCGGCGGGGCCGCCGGGTGCGGGCGGTCTTCCTGCACGAGCACGACCCGGCGCGCATCAGCGCCAACTACGCCGACCGGGAGCCCGACCTCGGCCCGCAACCCGAGCGCGCCGAGGTCAGCGCCCGCTACTCCGCCTGGCTCGCCGACCAGGCCCGGGCCCACGGCCTGCCGGTGGTGGACTGCCGGCCCTACGCCACGCTGGCCCGGCGGCTGGCGGCCGCCCTGGCCTGAGCGGCGCCGAGCGGGTGCCCGCCGTCAGGAGGCTTTAGGCGTCCTCGATGTCGGAGATCAACTTGGTGCTCAGGTCGCTCTGCACCGCGAGCCGGGTGTGCCCGGCGTCCGGCCCGGTGCCCCAGGTGAGGGTGACGGTGGTGAACAGGTGCCCGGCGCCGGAGTCGTGGTACGCCGCTGACCAGGCGGTGGGCACGTCCTGGGCGCGCAGCACGCCGTCGGCGTGGTTGGCCTCCTCCCAGGCCGCCAGCCGCTGGCGCAGGTCCTCGGTGAGGTAGTGGGCGCGCAGCTCGTCGGAGAGGTCGTCCGTTCCGTCGGAGACGGCGTCGATGTAGGCGCCGTAGAAGTCGGCGACGCGGTCCACCGCCGAGTCCGGGCTGCCGCTGCGACGGGCGGCGCCCGTCTGGGTTCGGTCACGGAACATCCTCTTCGTCAGGGCCGGGGCGCCGCTGCCGGCGGTCCGGCCGTCAGGTGACCCGCACCGGACAACGAGCCGGGGGCATTGGGGTTTCGCCCCGCCCCGTTGCAACCGGTCGGGGCCTCAGCCGAGTTGGCGGCGTGCGCCGCCCGGCCGCCTGCCGGGCCGCCCGCCGGGAGGGGAGCGCGCGGCCGACGGAATCCGGCACGGCGGCGTACCGTCGTGGCGAGTGCGGGTGGGACGGGAGGCGGGCGGTGCTGATCGTGGTGAGCGGCGGGCCGGGCAGCGGCAAGACGACGCTGGCGCACGCGCTGGCGGGGGCGGTCGGCTGTCCGGCGGTGTGCCGGGACGAGCTGAAGGAGGGCCTCGTACACGCGGGCACCGCCGGCACTTCGAGTGCCGCAGGCACCGCCGGCGCTGCGGGTGTCGAGCCCGGCGGGGTCGACGCAACGGTGCGGGCCGTGTTCTTCGATGTGCTGGGGGTGCTGGTGCGCGCGGGGGTGAGCGTGGTCGCGGAGGCCGCGTTCCAGGACCGGGTGTGGCGCCCCGGTCTGGAGCCGCTGGCCGCGCACGCCGAACTGCGGGTGGTGCACTGCGAGGTGGACCGGGCGCTGGCCCGGCGGCGGATCGCCGCCCGCCTGGCCGCCGGCGGGCACCGCGGCGCGCACGCCGACCGCGAGCTGCTCGCCGCCCCGTCCGGCACGGGCAACCTGCTGGACGACTTCACGCCGCTGTCCCTGCCGGGCGTTCCACGGCTGTGCGTGGACACCGCCCACGGCTACGATCCGCCGCTGGCGGAGATCGTGGCGTTCACGCGGCACTGAGGGTGGCACCGGGCCCGTGGGGCGTCGTCGGCGCTCGGAACCGGTCGTTCCGGAATCCCCGACGGACCGCGCGCGACGCGGCGAGCACGCCGCAGCGCCGCGCCGCCCTGTCGGTCCCGGCCGGCAGGATGGGTGGTCCTGCCGCAGCAGAGACGCGACGGATGACGCCTGGAGGACGAGATGACCGGTGGAGACCGGCCCGGGTGTGCGGGCTTCCGCAACAGCGGTGGCCACGAGTGCCGGGATGCTGGGGCTCTGGGATCCGGCGGCCTTCCGACGTGTCGTGGACCACGACTCGTGGGAGCGGGAGCTGCTGGAGGACGAGGACGTGTCGCGGCACATCCGTGCCGGATCCTTCATACCCGTGCACATCGGCGGCGACGGAGCCTTCGGATTGCTGGTTCGGGTGGGTGCCCAGGGCCGGCCGGCCGAGCTGAGTAGGCGTGAGGCGGGCCACCTCGTCGTCTCGTCGTCGCCCTATCTGTTCGTCTCCACGGGGCTGGCCTGCCTGAGCGGGATCGAGGACGTGAGCGCGGAACCGGACGACGCCGTGCTGGGCGTGCCGGTGGAGCCGGGCGAGCACGCCGTCACCGTGCACATGATCGACTGGTAGGCCGAGCCCGGCAGCCGTGACGGGAGCGGCCTCCCCGTCGCCGACGCCCTCCCCGACTTCGTGGTCCTGATCAACCCGGTCGGCAGTGCCGAGGGGCCGTGGCGCAGCAGTGTGGAGACCTTCGAGCGCCCGGGGCAGTGAGGCAAGGGCGGCTGCCCCGGGGCTCGACGTCGCGTCCGGGCACGCGCAATCGGCCGGCCGAGCGGAGCGCGGCCGGAGCCCGGCCGCCCTCCGCTCCCCTACGAGGCGCGGGCCAGTTCGGCGTTGGCGCGCTCGGCGACCAGCGCCAGCACGCGGCCGGCGACGGCGAGGTCCTCGGCCGGGATGCCGGCGTACACGCGGGCGGTGATGGGGGCGGTCTCGGCACCGGTGCGTTCGAAGAGCTCGCGACCGGCGTCGGTGAGCCGGACCAGGGCGGACTGCTCCGCGTCCGTTTCCAGCAGCCCGGCGCGAACCGTCCGGTCGAGGACGGCCCGCACGGCCCCCTCGCCGGCCTTCAGCGAGCCGTTGACGTCGGCGACGAGTGCGTCACGCTCGATGCGGCCGCCGGCGGCGGTGACGGCCCGCAGGACGACGCTCTGCTCGAAGGTGAGGCCGTGGCGGGCGAGGACGCCTTCCAGGAGGGCGCGCGAGGCGTAGTGGGCCAGGGCGATGGCGCGGGGGTTGAGGGGTGCGGGCGCCCCGGTCGTGCTCGTGGTGGTGGTCGTGGTGGTCATGACTGGTGCTCCTCGTCGTCGTCGGTGCGCGGGTCAAGAGGTGCGTCGAGCAGGACGGCCAGGTCGCGGGTGAATTCGCGGGCGCGCGGCCCGTGTTGGCCGCCGAGCGGCTCCAGCAGCTGGTCCAGCAGTCCCTGGACCACGGTGATGGCCCGGGCGGTGACCTCGTGTCCGTGCTCGGTGAGCGTCAGCTGCATGGCGCGCGGGTCGTCCGGATCCCGGGTGCGTGCCACCAGCGCGGCACCTTCCAGCGCCCGGGCGAGCTTGGAGACGTACAGCGCCTCCAGCCCGGTGTGGTCGGCCAGCCGGCGCTGGCTGGGCCGCAGGCCGGAGCGCCCCATGCCGTACAGCGAGGCGAGTACGGCGTACTGCGCGTGCGTCAGGCCCAGCGGGGCGAGGGCCCGGTCGACCGCGACGCGCCACTTCATCGACAGGCGCCAGACCAGGAAACCGGTGGTGGCGCTCTCGGCTGCTGAACTCATGGGGAACACTGTACATGGCTACTATGTCCATGGCTACTGTTTTCGTGACCGGAGCCGCGCCCCGGCGGCCGGACGCAGCGGCCGGGCACAGCGGCTCGGCACAGCGGCCGGGACGGACGACGAGCCGGCGGCCTCAGCCGGCGGCGAGGGCCCGGGGCAGGTCGTCGAGGGTGTGCAGGACGCGGATGCCGGGCGCCACCGGGGCGCGGGAGGCGGCGCGGTCGAGCCAGAATGCGGTCAGCCCGGCCCGGTGGGCGCCCTCGGCATCGAAGACGTACTTGTCGCCGACGTAGGCGACTTCACCGGGAGGCAGGCCCAGGGCCGCGCAGCCGGCGAGGAAGATGCCGGGGGCGGGTTTGGCCTCGCCGTGCTGGTCGGAGCAGACGAAGGCGTCGGCCACGTAGTCGAGCAGTCCGACGGCATGGAGCTTACGGCGCTGGTGGTCGGCGTCGGAGTTGGAGACGACGCCGAGCCGGTAGCGGGGCGCGAGGGCGGCGAGGGTGGGGGCCGCGTCGGGGAAGGCGGCCCGGGCGGCGTCGCGGTGGGCCGCGTAGCCGGCGAACCAGGCGGCGGCCTGCTCGTCGGTGAGGTGGTCGGCGTCGGCGCGGCCGAGGTGGGCCAGGAAGCGGCGGGTGCGCTCGTACTGCTGGGCGCGGAAGGTGAGTTCACCGGCGAGGAAGCGCGCATACTGGACTTCGGTGACGGCGCGCCACAGTTCCAGGGCCGCCTGCGGGGAGACGGAGGCGTCGGGTCGGCCGCCCGCGCGCAGATGGGCCAGGAGGCCGGCCGCCTCGGAGCCGGAGTAGTCGAACAGCGTGTCGTCGACGTCGAAGAGCACGCCCCTGATGGTCGGCACGGACCGCCCCTTTCCGCTCGGTGTGTGAGCCCGTTTCGCATCCGCCCCGTTCGCGCGCGGGCGCGCTCAGGCCGGCGCGCCCGCCGCGGCGAGCAGGGCGTCGAGCAGGCCCGGGAAGCGGGCGTCCAGGTCGGCCCGCCGGAGGCTGACGAAGCGGTTGCGGCCGGCGACGCGGGTGGTGGTGACGCCGGCTTCGCGCAGGACGCGCATGTGGTGGGAGACGGTCGACTTGTGGAGGTGGTCCAGGCCCAGGTCGCGCGGATCGCAGGAGTGCTCGGCGCCGTCGGCGTAGCTGAGCAGCAGGCGCATGCGCACCGGGTCGCCGAGGGCGTGCAGGACCGTGACGAGGTCGATGTCGGCGGTGGCGGGCTGGGCAAGCCGCTCGTCTGCGGTCATGGACTCGACTCCGGCGTCTCGGGTTGTCGGCGCACCGGGCGGCGACGCGGATGGTTTGACAATCATCCACCAATCCTCAATTGTTTGACGAGCATCAAACGGTTGCATGTTTGTCCAACAATCTTCCCGGGGGGCCTTTCCCGTGCCCGTACGCCTGCTCCTGCTCGCCCTCGGCACCTTCGCCATGGGCACCGACTCCATGGTCATCGCCGGCATCCTCGCCCCGATCAGCACCGACCTGGGCGTGTCGGTGGGCTCCGCCGGCCAGCTGGTCACCGTCTTCGCGCTCGGCTACGCGCTCCTGGCGCCGCCGCTGGCCGCCGCCACCGCCCGCTGGCCGCGCCGGCGCCTGCTGCTGACCGCCCTCGCCGTCTTCGGCGCGGCCAACGCCCTCAGCGCCCTCGCCCCGACGTACGACCTCCTGCTGGCCACCCGCGTCCTGGCCGCCGCCGGCGCCGCCCTCTACACCCCGACCGCCAACGCGGTGGCCACCACCCTCGTCGCCCCCGAACGCCGCGGCCGCGCCCTGGCCACCGTCCTCGGCGGCATGACGGTCGCCACCGCGCTCGGCGTGCCGCTGGGCACCTGGATCGGCCACGCGAACTGGCGGCTGACGATGTGGCTGGTCACCGCCCTCGCCGTGGCCGCCCTGGCCGGCCTCGCCGCCCTGCTGCGCGACCTGCCCGCCCCCGCCGCCGCCCCCGCGCTCGGCGCCCGCCTCGCCCCACTCGCCAGGCCCCGGGTCCTCGGCGCTGCCGCCACCACCCTGACCTTCTTCCTCGCCTTCCAGAGCGTCTACATCTACCTGGCCACCGCCGTCTCCGGCGCCACCGGCGGCGACGCCGACCGGCTCGGCCTCGTCCTGCTCACCACGGGCCTGGCCTCGGTGGCCGGCAGCTGGCTCGGCGGACGCCTCGTCGACCGCGTCGGCGTGCGCCGGGTGCTGCTCACCGGTTCCGCGATCGCGGCCGGCGCCTTCACCGCCCTGCCCTGGCTCGGCCGCACCATGACCGGATCGCTCGTCTACGCGACGGTGGTACCGCTGGCGGGCTGGGCCGTGTCCGTGGCGCTGCCGCACCGGCTGGCGTCGATCGATCCGCACAGCGCGCCCCTGCTGATCTCCCTCAACAGCAGCGCGCTCTACCTCGGCACGGCCGCCGGCGGCGTCGCGGGTTCCGCGGCGATCACCCTGCTCGGGCCCCGCTGGTTCCCGCTGGCCGCGGCCGGGCTGGCGCTGGCGGCCTGCATGACGGCGGCGGCCACCACCCGCGACCAGCGGCCAGCCCGACGGCCCCGCCCGGCGGGCGCCGCGCCGGGGAACCGGAAGGACCGCACGCCGGCTGGGGCGTGACCAGCCGCACGACGGACCGGTGGGCGTGACCGGCCGCACGGCGGACCGGGGAACGTGACCGGCCGCACGGCGAGCGGGTGGCACGACGGGGCGCACGGCGAACCGGTGATGTGACCGCTCGCGGGGGGCAGCGCCGCTCGAGGCCGGCAGCCCCGGTGCGGCGGGCCGGCGCTGCCCGGCCCGCCGCACGGCGTAAGGCGTACGCGCAGGGCCCACGTCCCACGGGCCACGGCCCACGGCGCACGGCCCACGGCCCACGGCCCACGGAGCGTCAGGCGCCCAGGACGTCGCCCACCAGGGCGCGCGCCTCCTCCTGCACCCGCGCCAGGTGCCGCTCACCGAGGAACGACTCCGCGTAGATCTTGTACACGTCCTCCGTCCCCGAGGGCCGCGCCGCGAACCAGGCGTTGTCGGTGCACACCTTGAGGCCGCCGATGGCCGCGCCGTTGCCGGGCGCGTGGGAGAGCACCGCGGTGATCTTCTCCCCCGCCAGCTCCCCGGCGGTGACCTGCTCGGGCGACAGCCGGGCCAGGCGCGCCTTCTGCTCCCGGTCCGCCGGGGCGTCGACGCGGGCGTAGGCGGGCTCCCCGTAGCGGGCGGTCAGCTCGCGGTAGTACGTGCTGGGCGTGGCGCCGGTGACCGCGGTGATCTCGGAGGCGAGCAGGGCCAGCAGGATGCCGTCCTTGTCCGTGGTCCACACCCCGCCGTCACGGCGCAGGAACGACGCCCCCGCGCTCTCCTCGCCGCCGAAGGCGATCGAGCCTTCGAGCAGGCCGTCGACGAACCACTTGAAGCCGACCGGGACTTCGACCAGCCGCCGCTCGAGGCCGGCGGCGACGCGGTCCAGCATCGAGGAGGACACCAGGGTCTTCCCGACGGCCGCGTCGCCCGGCCAGTCGGCGCGGTGGCGGTACAGGTAGTCGACGGCCACCGCCAGGTAGTGGTTGGGGTTCATCAGACCCCCGTCCGGGGTCACGATGCCGTGCCGGTCGGCGTCCGCGTCGTTGCCCGTCGCCACCGCGAACTGCTCCCGGCGCTCGATCAGGGAGGCCATCGCCGCCGGCGAGGAGCAGTCCATCCGGATCTTGCCGTCCCAGTCCAGCGTCATGAACCGCCACGTCGGGTCGGTGACCGGGTTGACCACCGTCAGGTCCAGCCGGTGGGACTCGGCGATCCGCGCCCAGTACGCCACCGACGCCCCGCCCAGCGGGTCCGCGCCGATGCGCACGCCCGCCGCCCGCACCGCCTCCAGGTCCAGCACCGACGGCAGGTCCTCCACATAGGCCGTCAGGTAGTCGTACCGGCCGGTGGTGGCCGCAGCCGACGCCCGGGCGTACGGGACCCTCTTCACACCCCGCAGGCCTTCGCGGATCAGCTCGTTGGCGCGGTCCTGGATCCACCCCGTGGCCTCCGACCCCGCCGGGCCCCCACTGGGCGGGTTGTACTTGAAGCCGCCGTCCCGTGGCGGGTTGTGCGAGGGCGTCACGACGATGCCGTCCGCCAGCGCCTGCGGACTGCGCCGGTTGTGCGCCAGGATCGCGTGCGAGACCGCCGGTGTCGGCGTGTAGCCGTCGGCGGAGTCCACCAGCACGTGCACGCCGTTGGCCGCCAGCACCTCCAGGGCCGTCACCCGCGCCGGCTCCGACAGCGCATGGGTGTCGGCCCCCAGGAACAACGGCCCGCTCACGCCCTGTTCGGCGCGGTACTCGCAGATCGCCTGCGTCGTCGCGGCGATGTGGTCCTCGTTGAACGCGGCGTCCAGGGACGAGCCCCGGTGCCCCGACGTCCCGAACACCACCCGCTGTGCGACCTCCTGGGGATCCGGCCGCACCGCGTAGTACGCCGTCACCAGCCGCGCCACATCCACCAGATCATCAGCCTGCGCCGGCTGCCCGGCCCGTGCGTGTGCCATCCGTTTCCTCCCAGCAAAACCTGAATCCGCGACCGTCCACTGCCCCGCCCTCACCGATCGTAACCAGTGCGCCACCTCACCCCCGCCACCCGTCCCGCGCCACGCGCGGACGGTCGGGGCCGAGGTCAGGGGGTCAGGAGGGATCAGGCGGGCAGCCGCTCGCGGTAGCCCTCGAGCGCCGGTGCGGTGACGGTGGCGACGAACTCCGTGATCCGGTACTCGGTGAGGCCCTCACGCACGAACGGGTCGGTGGCGACCAGCGCCTCCACGGCCGCCCGGTCCGCCCCCGCCGCCAGGATCACGCCGCCCTCGCGCGGCACCTTGCGCCCCGCCGCCAGGAACGCCCCCGCCTCGAACTGCCCGCGCAGCCATTGCGCGTGCCGCGGCAGCGCCTCGTCGATCTGCTCCAGCGGGGCGGTGTACATCAACTCCAGAACGAACATGCGGCCAGGTTAGACGGGCTTTCGGCGGGATCCTGCGGCAGGGCCGGACGCCACCGCCGCGACCGTGCGCCGACGCTTGCGGCACCCGCGGCGCACTCCCCTCCCCCGCCGCGCACGGCGTCCGACGCGCCGGGGTGCGGCGGACCCCCACCCGGCCCCCGGGAGGGTGCCGACCCCGATCCTGCCAGCTCGGGCGGCGTTTGCGATAGGACACAGCACACCCCGGTTCCACCTTGTCGCGCCCCCGTGGCCGGGCGCACACTCATCCGACACCCCTCCCCGCCGCGCGGCCCGCGCGCCGCCGCCCGCTTTCCCGGGCAGCCGGCGTGCGAGCCGTCGTGCCCCGGTGCGGCGCGCGACCTGCCGGGAGGGGTGGAGCGATCGCCAACGACGAAGGGGGACACCGGACATGAGCGTGCACGCGGACCTGGTACTGAAGGCGCGGGTGCGGTTGCTGAGCCACAACGAGCGGATCCTCGAAGGCGAGGAGGGACTGTGGGTCTACCGGATTCTGTTCGCCGTCAGCCCCCGCAGCTACGCCTACCGACTCGCCTACGTCCTGCGGGCAGCGGCCGAGAGCCCGCGGGTGGCCCACCTGCCCGGGGCCCGGCAGGCGCTGCTGGACGAGGCCAGGGCCGCCTCGGCGCGGATCCCCGCCGACGCCCCGGCCTACCAGCGGGGAATGTGGGACCACACCGTGCCGGGCCTCCGGGAGATCGAACGCCGTCTGGGCCAGGCGACCCGGTAGCCCGCGACCCGGTGGCCCCCGTCGGCGTCCCCGCGCTGCCGCGACGTCGGCGGGGAGGCGCGCCGGCGGGAAGGTGCGCGGGCCGGTGGATGCCGGCGGGGCGGTCGGTGCCGCTGCGACAGTGGTCGCCGCCGGGGCGTTCGGTGCCACTGAGGCGGTAGGCACTGCTGGGGCGGTAGGCGCCGCTGGGACGGTTGCGGTACAACACTCGGCATATGACGACTGATCGGAGAATGTCAGAGATGAGCGGACCAGGACTGTCCCGCCGCGCCCTGATCGCCGGCGCGGGCGCCGCCGTCGTCGGCTGGAACACCGCCGCCCGCGCCTGGGCCGCCGAGCCGGGCGCGCAGGTCGCCGATCTGCCGCCGCTGGACGGGCAGGTGACACTCGACGGCGCGGGGCTGGAGCGGTTCCGGGGCGACTTCGGACACCTGGTCAGCGCCGCGCCGCGCGCCGTGCTGCGGCCCGGCTCGGTCGCGGACGTGCAGCGGACGATCGCCTTCGCACGCCGCCACCGCATCCCGGTGGCGGTCAACGGGCAGAGCGGCGACCAGGCGGCCCTCGGACAGGACGGGCTGGAGTCGCACTCCAGCTACGGCCAGGCCAACCCGCGCGGCGGCATCGCGATCGACGCCCGCGGACTGAGCGGCATCGTCTCCGTCCAGCCGGGCCGCGCCGTGGTCGAAGCCGGTGTCACCTGGGCCCAGTTGGTGGACGCGGGCCTGGCCCTGGGATGGGTGCCGCCGGTGCTGACGGACTACCTGCACCTGTCGGTGGGCGGGACGCTGAGCGTGGGCGGCATCGGCGGGGCCGTGCAGCGCTACGGGATGCAGGTCGACACCGTCCAGGAGCTCGAGGTGGTGACCGGAACCGGGGAGCTGGTGACCGCCTCCCCCACGCGCAACCGGGAGCTGTTCGAGGCGGTCCTGGCCGGCGGCGGCCAGGTGGGCGTCATCGTGCGGGCGACGCTGGCGCTGGTGCCGGTGCCCGCGCGATCCACCGTGTTCACCCTCGCCTACGACGACCTCGACACCTACCTCGCCGACCAGGAGCGGGTGCTCGCCGACGGACGCTTCGACCTGCAGGTCGGCAACGTGGTGCGCAGCGCGGACGGCGGGCGGTGGCGCTACACCGCCGAGCTGGTGGCCTACGGTGGCGCCGGCGAGCCGGTGCAGCGGGACGCGCTGCTGGCGGGGCTGCGGCCGGTCGCCGACGAGACGTCCGTGGCGGAGGGCAGCTGGCGCGAGTACGCGTTCCGGGTCGACGGGTTCGCCGGGTACCTGCGGGCGGCGGGGTTGTGGGGGCTGCCGAAGCCGTGGCTGAGCCTGTTCCTGCCGGCCTCCACGGCGGGGGTGTTCATGCGGGAGGCGGCCCGGGAGCTGACGCCGGCGGATCTCGGGGCCGGGTTGCTGCTGTTCTACCCGTACGCGCGGGAGCGGGTGAAGGCGCCGCTGGCGGTGCTGCCGGACGCGCGGACCGGCTGGCACTTCGACCTGCTGGCCTTCCCCGGGCCGGGCGCGGACACGGCGGGGATGCTGGAGCGCAACCGGCGGTTGTACGAGCGGGCGGTCGAGCTGGGCGGCAAGCGGTACCTGATCGGGGCGGTGCCGGGGATGACGGGGGCCGACTGGCGGCGCCACTACGGGCCGCTGTGGGACCGGGTGGAGCGGGCCAAGCGGCGTTACGACCCGGCGGGCATCCTCACCCCGGGCCAGGGCATCCACGGCAGCTGACGGCCGCAGCGGCGGTGGCCGGGCGCCACCGCCGCCCGCGGCGGGCGCGCGGCCTCCCGGGGGACGGCGGGGCTCCTCCACCGCGGCACGCCGCTACCGGGCCAGCCGCCCCAGCAGGGCGGAGGCCGCCGCGATCCCCGCGAGCGTCGCGGCCGTGAGGACGCCGAAGTCCAGCGGCAGGTGCGAGGGCGTTCCGATCAGCAGGCCGCGCAGCGCGTCCACCTGGTAGCTGAGCGGGTTGGCCTTGCTGACGGTCTGGAGCCAGGCCGGCATCAGGGCGACGGGGTAGAGAGCGTTGGAGCCGAAGAACAGCGGCATGGTGATCGCCTGGCCGATGCCCATCAGGCGGTCGCGGGTCAGCACGATCCCGGCGATGGCCATCGACAGGCAGGAGAAGAAGGCCGAGCCGAGCAGCACCGCCGCCACCACTCCCAGCAGGCGCAGCGGGTTCCAGGTCATGGCGACGCCGAGGACGGCGGCGATCAGCACCACGACCACCGCCTGCAGCACCGCCTTGACGCCGGCGGCGAAGGCCTTGCCGGTCACCAGCGCGGCGCGGGGGGTGGGGGTGACCAGTAGTTTGGTCAGGACGCCGGAGTCCCGCTCCCAGATGATCATGATGCCGTAGAAGATCGCGATGAACATCGCGGACTGGGCGATGATCCCGGGCGCCAGGTAGTCCAGGTAGGGGATCCCGCCGGTGGGGATGGCCTTGAGGCGGGTGAAGGTCTCCCCGAAGATCAGCAGCCACAGGGCCGGCTGGATCGCCCGGGTGTAGAGCTCGGTGCGGTCGTGGCGCAGCTTCTGGAGCTCCACCGCGCACATCGCGGTGATCCGGGCGGGCACCAGGCGCCAGCCGGTGCGGGCGCGCGGGGGCACCAGCAGCAGGCCGAGCTCCGGACCGGATTCGGGGGCCCGCCCCGGCGCGGCTCCGCGTGCGGGAGGTTCAGCCGACGCGTCCTGCGGTGCGGCGGGTACGGCGGACATCGCCGAAGTCTCCTTCCGTGGCGTCGGCCAGGTCGCGGCCGGCGAAGTGGCGGAACACGTCGTCCAGGGTGGGGTCCTCGCGCTGCGGGTCGTCCTCGCGCACCTGCGCCTTGAGCTCGGCGGGGGTGCCGAGGGCTCGGATGCGGCCGCGGTCCATCAGGGCGACGCGGTCGCAGTGGCGGTCGGCCTCGTCCATGTAGTGGGTGGTGACCAGCACCGTCATGCCGGTGGCGCGGCGCACGGCGTCCACGCGCTCCCAGACCCCGGTGCGGGCGATCGGGTCCAGCCCGATGGTGGGCTCGTCCAGGACCAGCAGGCGCGGCGCGCTGACCAGGGCCTGGGCGAGCTCGAGGCGGCGCACCATGCCGCCGGAGTAGGTGGCGGCCATCCGCTCGGCCGCGTCGAGGAGGTCGACGGCGGCCAGCGCCTGGGTGACGCGCTCGGCGCGTTCGGCGCGCGGCACGTCGAAGACCCGGGCAAACAGGGCGACGTTCTCCCGTCCGGTCAGCCCGGAGTCGGCGGACAGCTGCTGGGGCACGTAGCCGAGCAGCCGCCGCACCTGCATGGGTCGGCGGGTGGCGTCGTGGCCGAAGACGCGCACCATGCCGGCACCGACCGGCAGCAGGGTGGTGATCGCGCGGATCGTGGTGGTCTTGCCGGCACCGTTGGGGCCGAGCAGGCCGAACACCTCGCCGGTGCGCACCGTCAGGTCGACGCCGTCGACGGCCCGGGTCTCGTGTCCCTTGCCGCGGCCGTGGCGGAAGGTGTACTCCAGCCCGCGGCACACCACCGCCTCCGCCTCCTCCATCACTCCTCCTCGGGCAGGGTGCGCAGGCCCTGAGCGAGCGAGCGCAGCGCGGGCAGGGCCGCGGCCAGGGCCTCCCGGTCGCCTTCGGGCAGGCCCGCCACCAGTCGGCCCACCAGCGCCCGGCGCCTTGCGCGCCAGGCCTCGATCCGCTCCTCGGCCTCCGCGGTGGCGTGCAGCAGCACCGCCCGCCGGTCCGCCGGGTCCACCTCGCGCCGCAGCAGGCCCTGTGCCACCAGCTGGTTGACCAGCGTGGACACCGAGTTCCCGGCCAGGCACAGTTCCTCGGCCGCGTCCGAGACCCGCAGCCCGGGGCTGTCCGTCACCAGGCGCAGGAGTTCCACCTGCGCTCCGCGCAGCCTGGGCTGCTCCAGGCCCTGGCGCAGCCTTCGCCGCAGCATGCGCTGGAGCCCGACCAGCAGCGCGGAGAACTCCTCCGCGAGGGCGGTGTCGGGGGTGTCGGGGGCTCGTGTCGTCACACTCCCGATTTTAGCTCTCAGTGCGAGGCATCTGTCGAGGGTGCGGCTGCCGGCTCGGGCGTCACCCCGCACCACAGCACTCCCGTGCGTCACGGATTCCGCCGATCCCGGGAACGGCGGGCGCCGCCGCTGCTAGCGTCCCCGGACACGGGATCCACCCGCAGCCGCGCGGGGCGGCGAGGTTCGAGGACGGTGCAGAGCTGACCGGCGTCCGCAGCGTCCGGGACGCCGGCGGCCGGCACCCGGGTGTTCCACCGCCTCTCCCGCGCGCGGGGGGCGGCGGCGCGGCGCGCGGCTGGCGCGTCGGGCGGGTCGGCAGTCCCGGGCGTAGTAGCGTCGGGCGCGAAGTCGCGCCCGGTGCGCAGCTGTTGCTGATGGCGGAACGGGGGTTCGGCTTGCGGAGGAAGAGGGGGTGGTGGGTGTGGGACGGACACCTGCACAGGCACGGGCGATCGAGCACCCGGGGGTGGAGGACGTGAGCGTCCAGCAGGTGCTGGACGCCCTCGCCGATCCGGCCAGGAGGGCGGTGGTGCGCACCCTGGCGCACGCGCGCCGGGACCTGAGCTGCGGATCCTTCGACCTTCCGGTGGGGCGCTCCACCTCCAGCCACCACCTCGCGGTGCTGCGCGCCGCCGGGCTGCTCCGCCAGTACTACGTGGGCACCACGAAGATGAACGCGCTGCGCACGCAGGAGGTCGAGCGGCGCTTCCCGGGCCTGTTGCCGGCGGTGGTCGCCGCGGCCGACGCCGAGGCCCGGGAAGCGCCGGCTACCTGACGAGCAGTCAGTTCTGCCGGCCGCCGTCGACGGTGACGACGATCTTGCCGACCTGGGCGCCGGCCTCGAGGTAGCGGTGGGCCTCGGCGATGCTGTCCAGCCCCTCGAAGACCCGGTCGATCACCGGGGTGAAGGTGCCGTCGGCGAGGCCCGCGGTGATGAACGCGTGGCCCCGCCGCAGTCGTTCGGCGTCGCGGCTGACCTCGTGGATGGTGTAGAAGCGGCTGCTGAGAGGGGCGAAGGTGTCCTGACCGGGCATGGGGGTGTCGCTGAGGTCGAGACGGCCGTAGACGATCAGGCGGCCCCCCGGGGCGATAGCGCGGGCGAGGGTGTTGACACCGGGGCCGGCGATGGCGTCGAAGGCGGTGCGCACCCCCGCGCCGCCCGTGATGTCCAGGACGCGGGCGACGAGGTCCTGTTCACCGGTGACGATGACGTCGGCGGCGCCGGCGTCCAGGAGCTGCCGCCGCTTGGCCGGGGTGCGCGTGGTGGCGATGGGCACCGCGCCCAGGCGCCGGGCGATCCGGATCGCGGCGAGGCCCACGCTGGAGGCGGCCGCGGTGAGCAGTACGTGGTCGCCCGGGCGAAGGTGCCCGTCCTCCGCGAGGGCGCCGTAGGCGGTCAGGTACGGCATCCACACGGCGGCGCCCTGTACGGCCGTCAGCTGCGGAAGGCGGTGGACGACGGCCCGGGCGGGCACGATCGCGTGGGTGGCGTAGACGCCGTAGTCGTTCTGGGAGAACGCGGGAATGGAGTCGACCGGGTCGCCGACGCGGAAACCGGTGACGCCCTCGCCGACCGCGTCGACGGTCCCGGCGGCCTCGTACCCCGGAGTGGCCGGGAACTCGGGCACCTCCAGGTACTGGCCGGCCCGGTACAGGGCCTCGGTTGAGGCCCAGCGCCTCGACCTTGATCCGGACCTCCCCGGGGCCGGGCTGGGGCAGGTCCACCTCCCGTACGGTCAGGACTTCCGGACCGCCGACGGCCTCGAAGACGACCTTCCTGGGCATGACGAACTCCCCCTCGTTTGCACGTGCACGGACGTGATCCGAGATCCACCCAAGCGCCGTCCGGAGCCGGTGTCAAACGTCGATCCGGTTCGGAATACGGGACCATCCGCCCTTGTTGTCAACGAGATTGAGTGCACGTCAGGTGACGACCACGCGGGGACGCCCGGGGCGTGCGGGGCGCCCCTCCGGGGCGAGCGGACGGGGCCGGCGGGGTGGGGCGTACGCTGGCGGCCATGATCGAGGACGGGGTCCAGGGGTGGGCCGGCACGCGCCGGTGGGTGGAGGGCGTACTCGCGCCCGGCGAGCGGATCGCGGAGGTGACGCCGCTCAAGGGCGGCTGGACCTCCCGGATGCGGCGCCTGGACATCGAGGGCGGGGCCGCCCCGTACGCGCTGGTCCTGCGGTCCTTCGTCAAGCCGTTCTACCGCCGCCACGCCAGCGGCCTGCTGACCCGCGAGGCCGAGATGCTGGAGCGGCTGGCGTCCTCCGGGGTGCCGGTGGCCGGGCTGCGGGCCCTCGACGCGGACGGGCGCTGGTGCGACCACCCGTCCCTGGTGATGACCCACCTGCCCGGCACGGTCCGCATCGGCGAGGACGGGCAGGTGCGGCACCGCACCGCCCTGCTGGCGGCCCAGTTGGCGGCCGTCCACGCCGTCGAGGTGCCCGAACCGGCCCGCCCGAGGGCCTGGCAGGCCTGGACGGCGCCCGAACGCGTCCGGACGCCGCCCGCCACCGACCGCCCGGACCTGTGGGCGCGTGCGGTCGACCTGATCCGCCGCGAGGCGCCCGCGCACCGCTCCTGCTTCCTGCACCGCGACTTCCACCCCGGCAACGTCCTGTTCACCGGCACCGGCGAGCAGTTGGCGGTCAGCGGCGTAGTGGACTGGGTGGAGACCTCGTGGGGCCCCGCCGACCTGGACGTGGCGCACTGCTCCACCGCCCTGGCCCTGCTGCACGGCGTCCCGGCGGGCATGGCCTTCGCCGACGCCTACTGGCAGGCCGGTGGACGGCTCACCGAGGACGGCGTCGACCACCTGTACTGGCGGCTGCTGGACGCCCTCGCCTTCGCGCCCGACGCCGAGAAGGTCGCCGAACCCTGGCGCGAACTGGGCCGCACGGACCTGACACCCGAGCTCCTCACCCAGCGCCTGGAGGACTACCTCCAGGCCCTCCTCGACCGCTACGCGTAGCCCCCACCGGCCCGGCCGTCCGTGCCCGGTGCCCGCGGCGCGCCGGCGGACGGTCCACCAGGCCCGCGCCCTGTCGGCCGGCCTGAGGGACGGCGGGCGGACACCGGCGCTGCCGACGGGGGTCTGAGCCACCGCTCCGCGCGGACTCTGGTTCGATGGGGGACGCCGTGACCGTCGACTGCGAGGAGCAAGACCCTGAGTACGTCGTTCGCCGAAGTCCTCTCCGTCGGCCTGCTGGTGTTGGTGCTGGTCTGCGCCGTGGTGCGGCCCTGGGGCTGGCCGGAGGCGGTGGTGGCGGTGCCGGCGGCCGCCCTGGTGGTCGGCACCGGGGCGATCTCGCCGGCGGACGCGGTGGCCGAGGCGGAGCGGCTCGGCCCGGTGGTCGGCTTCCTCGCGGCCGTGCTGGTGCTGGCACAGCTGTGCGATGACGAGGGTCTGTTCCAGGCGTGCGGGGCGTGGATGGCCCGTACCTCGGCGGGGAGCCCTCGGCGGCTGCTGGTGCAGGTGTTCGCGGTCGCGTCGGTGATCACCGCGGTGCTCAGTCTGGATGCCACCGTGGTACTGCTGACGCCGGTGGTGTTCGCCACCGCGGCCCGGCTCGGCGCCCGGCCCAAGCCGCACCTCTACGCCTGCACGCACCTGTCGAACACCGCCTCGCTGCTGCTGCCGGTGTCGAACCTGACGAACCTGCTGGCCTTCGCCGCCAGCGGGCTGAGCTTCACCCGGTTCGCCGCGCTGATGGTGCTGCCGTGGCTGGCGGCGATCGTCGTGGAGTACCTGGTGCTGCGCCGGTTCTTCGCCACCGACCTGGACGCGGGCGCTCCCGCTCCGGTCGGGGCGGAGGCGCCGGAGATGCCGCTGTTCGCGCTGGTCACCGTCGGCTGCACGCTCGCCGGGTTCGTGCTGACCTCCGCGGTCGGGATCGACCCGGCGTGGGCGGCGCTGGCCGGCGCGCTGGTGCTCGCCGCCCGGGCCCTCGTCCAGCGGCGGACCAGCCCGGCGGCGATCGCGCGCTCGGCCGCCGTGCCGTTCCTGGCGTTCGTCCTGGCGCTCGGCGTCGTGGTGCGGGCGGTGGTCGACAACGGGCTGGCCTCCGCGCTCGGGCACCTCGTCCCGCACGGCACCTCGCTGCCCGCCCTGCTCGGCCTCGCCGGGCTGGCGGCCGTCCTGGCGAACGTGATCAACAACCTGCCGGCCACGCTCGTCCTGCTCCCGCTGGCCGTGCCGTCCGGGTCGGGGGCCGTGCTGGCGGTGCTGCTCGGGGTGAACATCGGCCCCAACCTGACCTACGCCGGCTCGCTGGCCACCCTGCTGTGGCGGCGCATCGTCCGCGAGCACGACACCGAGGTCGGCCTGGGCGAGTTCACCCGGCTCGGCCTGCTGGTCGTGCCCGCCGCCCTGGTGGCGGCCGTGGTGGCGCTGTGGGGGTCCCTGCGGATCGTCGGAACGTGACGGGCGGGCGGGGGCGGTAGCCGAGCGGGCCGGCGAGGGCCGGAGAGGCCTGGAGGGTGCTGGAATGGTGGACGAGCATGAGGAGGGTGACACCGTGACCGTCGTCGTCTGGATCGCCGAAGGCACCTGGGCCGCCTGTGTGGACGCCGCCCGCGCGCACGCGCCGCAGGACGCGGAGGTCGTCCTGCTGCACGTCAGCGGTCAGGACGTGCCCGGCGTCGCGCACGGCGCCTTCGCCGGCCTGCTCGGGCGCGGCCACCGCGAGCGCGACCCCGGCACCCGGGTGGAGCACCTGGCGGCCGGGTCGGCCCGGCAGCTGCTCGACGCCGCGGCCGACCGCCTCGGGCGGCCCTGCACCCGCGTGGAGCGCAGCGGCCACACGGAGCGCGAGGTCGTCGCGGCGGCGGAGGACGCCGACCTGCTCGTCCTCGCCCGGGACGGCGACCGCACCCGTCTCGGACCCCGCAGCCTCGGCCCGGCCACCCGTTTCGTCGTCGACCACGCGCCCTGCCCCGTGCTGCTGGTCTGGCCGGAACCGGCACCGGGCGCCGACACGCTCCCTCCGCCGCCGCCCCGGCAGCGGTGACCCGCCGGGCGGCGGGGTTTCGCCGGGTCCACGGGCCGGTGGGTCGGCGGGTCGCGCCGACGGGTCCACGGGCCGCACCGACGGGGCTACCGGACTACGGGTCCACGGGCCGCACCGACGGGGCTGTGGGATCAGGGTCCACGGGTCGCACCGACGGGTCGGCGCGGGTGCCGGGCGCCCGCCCGCGGCATAGCGTGGCCGACGGCGCCCGCCCGTCCGGCGGCGGTGCGCGAGACGACGGCATCGGCCCCTGGAGGTCCGTACATGCGCGCGGTGACCTACGACTCGTACGTCCCGGACAACTCCCGACTGCGCTTCGGCGAGGTGCCCGACCCGAAGGTGGCGCCCGGCCAGGTGCTGATCCAGGTCCGGGCGGCGTCCGTCAACCCCGTCGACTGGAAGATCATGGCCGGGGGCCTGGACGGCATGATGGACGCGGTCTTCCCGGTCATCCCCGGCTGGGACGTGGCCGGAGTCGTCACCGGGACCGGCCCCGACACACCCGAGTTCGCTCCCGGGGACGAGGTGATGGCGTACGCCCGCAAGGACGTGGTGCACGGCGGCACCTTCGCCGAGTACGTCGCGGTCGCCGCGACCTCGGTGGCCCGCAAGCCCGCCGGGCTCGACTGGGCGCAGGCGGCCGGGCTGCCGCTGGCCGGCCTGACCGCGCTGCGCTGCCTGGACCGGCTGGAGGTCGGCCCCGCCGACGTGCTGCTGGTCCACGGCGCCTCCGGCGGGGTGGGCAGTCTGGCGGTGCAGCTCGGCCGTGACCGCGGTGCCCGGGTGATCGGCACCGCCTCGGAGCGCAACCACGCGTTCGTCCGCGAGCTGGGCGGCGAGCCGGTGACGTACGGGGACGGCCTGGCCGAGCGGGTGCGGGAGCTGGTGCCCGCCGGTGTGTCGGCCGTGGCGGACTTCGTCGGCGGCCAGCTGGAGACGACCCTGGCCGTGCTCGCCGAGGGCGGTCGGCACGTGTCCATCACCGACCCGGGCGTGGCACAGCACGGCGGGCACTGGATCTGGGTCCGCCCGGACGGCGCCAAGCTCGCCGAGCTCGCGGCGGCGGTCGACCGGGGAGCGCTGACGGTGGAGGTCGCCCGGACCTTCCCGCTGGAGCAGGCGGGCGAGGCCTTCGACGCCAGCCGCACCGGCCACACCCGCGGCAAGATCGTCCTCCTGCCCTGAGGTGCTTCCGGCGCCCGCCCCCCCGGGACCGGGCCGGGGAGGGCAGGCAGGACCGGGTGGGGGCGCACCGGGCGGGACCGGGCAGGGGCGGTCGGGCGGGCAGGACCGGGCCGGGGCGGCCGGGGCGGGTGCCTCGGACCGCCCTCTGCTCAGGCCGCCCGCTGCGCGGCGGCGGCCGCGGGCCGCAGGTCCGCCAGGCTCAGGAGGTGCGCGGGCGCGTCCGGCAGGAGGATGCGGCGGGTGGCGGTCTGGTCCGGCCCGATGTGGACGAGCTCGCCCGGCTCCATCAGCCGCCAGTGCGGGTTGTCGTCCATGCGTTCGCTGGCGACCACGGTCGACCGGGCGTGGAGGAGGTCACCCGAACGCACGCGCATCCGCCCCGCCGTGCCGGCGTGGTCCAGGTGCCGGTTGCCGTGCTTCCCGCCGGCCTGGCGGTGGAGGACGTACAGCTCGTGGGTTCCGGGGTAGCGCAGCGCCCACAGCTGGTCGGCCGTGGTGAGGACCAGGTTGAGGGCGTAGAGCGGCAGGTTGCGGGCCACCCAGCGGGCGGCGGCCTCGATCCCGGCGGTGACGTCGCCGCCGCGCGCGGCCGTCTCCCGGGTGATCAGCGCGAAGAAGCGCTCGGAGTCGGTGTCGCCCTGGACCAGGGAGCGGTCCGGGCCGAGGTGCTCGTCGAGCCGTTCGAGGTCCTCGATCACGCCGTTGTGGGCGAACAGCCGGCCGTCCTGCTCGAACGGATGGGTGTTGACGTCCTCCAGCGCTCCGGTGGTCGCGAACCGCAGGTGGGCCAGGAAGGTCGCCGATTCCACCGACGCGGCGTCCTCGGCGAAGGAGCGGTCCTGGAACGCGGCGATGGGGGCCTTGTGGACCTGCGGGGTCCCGTCGACCGCGAAGTAGCCCAGTCCGGTGCCGTCGGGCTCGCGGTGGCTCTGCGCGGTCAGGCTGTCGGGTGCCTCCAGCAGCCAGAAGGTCGCGCGGCTGCGCCGGGGCGCACTGCTCAGGCCGAACAAACGGCACATGGGCGTCCTGCCTCTCCTCTGACGACGGGCTCGCCCGTCCTCCTTCTCACCGCTGTCCTCCTGCTCACCGCTGGCCTCTCCCTCACCGCTGCTGCGGGTCGGGCCGCAGGTCCGGCGGGTGGAAACAGGCGGTGACGGTCTTGCCGTCCTTCTGCAGGCGGGTGTGCCAATGGTCGGCGAGCGCGTCGACCAGCGCCAGGCCACGGCCTCCGGTGGCATCGGGGGACGCCGTCCGGGGGCGCGGGAGCCGGCTGCTGTGGTCGTGGACGCTCAGGTGCAGGCAGCGCCCGTCCCAGGTCAGCACCAGCTCCGCGTCGCTGCCGGCGTGGACGTGGGCGTTGGTGGTCAGTTCCGACACGGCCAGCACCACCGCGTCCGCGACCGCCGGGGCGTCCCGGTCCCAGCCGAGGGCTTCGAGGTGCGTCCTCGCCCACGCCCGCCCGGCACGTACCCCCGCGCCGAGCGGCAGGCGCCGAGCCCACCCGACTCCGCGGATCTTGGACATGCAGGCCTCCCTCCACATGGATGCGGCCCGCGTCTGCCCGCATCCGGCGACGGTATGCGGTGCAGGTCACGCTCCGTCGGCTGGCGCTCGGTCAGGGAGCCGTACGGGACAGCGCGGGCGCGGCGGGCGCGGGGTGGCCACACGGGGAGCGCGCACGGCACGTGACCGGGTCGGCACGGGAAGGGGCGGACGGGACGGGAAGGGGCGGGCATGGAACCGGAGCGGGCGGGAAGGCGGTGGCCACGGAGCGCGCCGCAGGGGCGGCGCCGTGACGCGAGGAGAGACATGAGCACCAGCAGGATCTGGGAGTTCCGTTCCGAGTCCGGTCACGTCTCGGGCACCGATCTGGTGGGCTTCCACGTCGAGGCCACCGACGGCCCCATCGGCAAGATCGACAAGCACTCCGATGAGGTCGGCGACGCGTACCTGGTGGTCGACACCGGCCCGTGGATCTTCGGCAGCCGGGTCCTGCTGCCCGCCGGCACCGTCGCCCGCGTCGACCAGCACGACAAGAAGGTGTACGTCGACCGCACGAAGGACGAGATCAAGAACGGCCCCGGGTTCGACCCCGCCACCCACGGCACCGACACCGGCTACCAGGAGCGGTACACCGCCTACTACGGCCCCTTCTACGTCGGTCCGTTCCTCTGATCGTCACCCCGGTCCGCCTCCCCCGGTGCGACCGTCCGCTCCCGCCCCCGCGGCCGACCACCGCGGGGGCGCGGTCTGCCCGGACCACGTCCACGGTGGCGCCCGCGGCTCGGTCCGGGCCGGCGGTTCGGGGTTGCTCGCGGTTCGGGGTCGCGGCGCTCACCGGGCACCCGTCGGCGGTCATCGGACGACCGGTGGTACGGAGGGGCCCTGCGGCCCGGACATCGGCCGGCCGGCTCGGAGTCCGGCGTCCTGCGAGGACGGCCGAACCGGAGGTCCGCTGGAGAGCCAGGGGCTCGGTGTCCTTGCCGTGACCGGTGAGCCCTCGTATCGTCGGGGCCCTGCGGATTCACCCGAGGTGTCGACGGGAGTCACCGTATGAAGCTGCGTCGGGTCGGCGATCCGGGCGCCGGGACGCCCGAGCGGCGCGGCCTGCTCGCGCCCGGCGCTCCCACCCCGCGGGAGGCGCACTGATGCGCGTCGCGCTGTTCATCACCTGCTTCAACGACACCATGTTCCCCGCCACCGGCCGCGCCGTGGTGACCGTCCTCGAACGGCTGGGCCACACCGTGGACTTCCCGCTCGAGCAGACCTGCTGCGGCCAGCTGCACGTCAACACCGGCTACCCCGCGGACGCCGTCCCGCTGGTGGCCCGGTTCGCGCGCACCTTCGCCGAGTACGACGCCGTCGTCACGCCGTCCGCGTCCTGCGCCGGGCTGGTCCGGGAGACCCACCCCGCCCTCGCCGAGGCGTACGGTTCCCGCCGGCTGCACCGGCAGGTCGCCGAACTGGCACCGCGGGTCCACGAGTTCACCGAGTTCCTGACCGAGGTCCTCGGCGTCGACGACGTCGGCGCCCGCTTCCCGCACCGCGTCACCTACCACCCCACCTGCCACTCGCTGCGCGCGCTGCGCCTCGGCGACCGGCCGCAGCGGCTGCTGCGCGCCGTGGACGGCCTCGACCTGGTCGAGTTGCCGGCCGCCGACGCGTGTTGCGGCTTCGGTGGCACCTTCGCCGTCAAGAACGCCGCGACCTCCGGAGCGATGCTCGCCGACAAGGTCGGGGCGGTCCGGGAGACGGGCGCCGAGGTCCTCTGCACGGTCGACAACTCCTGCCTGATGCACATCGGCGGCGGCCTGTCCCGGCAGTCCGCCGCGGTGCGGACCCTCCACCTGGCCGAGATCCTGGCCACGACCGAAGGCGGACGACGATGACCCGAGGCAGGCGACGATGACCGAAGGCGGACGACGATGACCCGAGGCAGGCGACGATGACCGAGGGCGGACGATGAGCGCCCCCGGCGACCGCGGAGTGGTCTGGCTGGGCACCCCGCCCTTCCCCGAGGCCGCCCGCGAGGCCGTCGGCGACACCCGGCTGCGGGCGAACCTGAAGCGGGCGACGACCGTCATCCGCGACAAGCGCCTCGCCGTCGCGTCGGAGCTGGACGACTGGGAGCAGCTGCGCACCGCCGCCGACGCGATCAGGACCCGGACCCTGCGTCACCTCGACCACCACCTGCTGCGGCTGGAGGAGTCGGTCACCGCCGCCGGTGGAACGGTGCACTGGGCGGCCGACGCCGCCGAGGCCAACCGCATCGTCACCGACCTGGTGCGGGACACCGGCGAGCACGAGGTCGTCAAGGTCAAGTCGATGGCCACCCAGGAGATCGGCCTCCACGAGGCCCTCGCCGCGGCGGGCATCACCGCCTACGAGACCGACCTCGCCGAACTCATCGTCCAGCTCGGCGACGACCGCCCGTCCCACATCCTCGTCCCGGCGATCCACCGCAACCGGACGGAGATCCGCGACCTGTTCGCCGAGCGGATGGGCGCGTGGGGGCAGCCGGCTCCCGAGGGGCTCACCGACGAGCCCGCCGAACTCGCCGAGGCGGCCCGCCGGCACCTTCGGCGGAAGTTCCTCACCGCGAAGGTCGCCGTCTCCGGTGCCAACTTCGCCGTCGCCGACACCGGCACCCTCGTCGTGGTGGAGTCCGAGGGCAACGGCCGGATGTGCCTGACCCTGCCCGAGACCCTGATCACGGTGATGGGCATCGAGAAGGTCGTCCCCAGCTGGTCGGACCTGGAGGTGTTCCTCCAGTTGCTCCCCCGCTCCTCCACCGGCGAGCGGATGAACCCGTACACCTCCACCTGGACGGGCACGACGCAGGCCGACGGTCCGTCCCGGTTCCACCTCGTCCTGCTCGACAACGGCCGCACCGACACCCTCGCCGACACCGTCGGCCGCCAGGCCCTGGCCTGCATCCGCTGCTCCGCCTGCCTCAACGTCTGCCCGGTCTTCGAGCGCACCGGCGGGCACGCGTACGGCTCGGTCTACCCCGGGCCGATCGGCGCCGTGCTGACGCCGCAACTGGTCGGCGTGGAACGGGCCTCCTCCCTGCCGTTCGCCTCCACCCTGTGCGGGGCCTGCTACGACGCCTGCCCAGTGAAGATCGACATTCCGAGGCTGCTGGTGCACCTGCGGGCCGCGGCGGTCCGGGCCCGACGCGGCGCCGGACGCCTGCCCACCGCCGAGGCCGTGGCGATGAAGGCGGCCGCCACCGTCCTTGACTCCCCCGGACTGTTCGCCGCCGCCCAGCGGGCGGCCTCGCTCGGGGGCCGGGCGCTCGCCCGACGCGGTCGGATCGGCCGGATCGGCCGGCTGCCCGGCCCGCTGCGCGCGTGGTCCGCCGAGCGGGACACCCCGGCGCCGCCCGCCGAGTCCTTCCGCGCCTGGTGGCGCAGGAACCGGCAGGAGAGGTGATGGACAGCCGTGACGCCGTCCTCCGGCGGATCCGGGCCGCCCTCGCCGACGTCCCCGCCGACGAGGGCCCGGAGGACGTGCCCGTGCCGCGCGCGTACCGGCGGGGCCACGCCGCCCCCGGTCAGGACCTGACGCGGCTCTTCGCCGAGCGGGTCCGCGACTACCTCGCCACCGTCACCCGGACGGACCGGACCGGACTTCCCGGGGCGATCGCGGCCGCCCTCACCGCGCGCCGCGCCACGCGGCTGGCGGTACCCGACGGCTTCCCCGCCGGGTTCCTGCCGTCCGGAGCCTTCGAGTGGCACCGGGAGCCCCTCGGCGTCGCCGCCCTGGACGCCCTCGACGGCGTCGTCACCCTGGCGGCCGTGGGCATCGCCGTCACCGGCACCATCGTCCTGGACACCGGCCCGGGCCAGGGCGGCCGGGCCCTCAGCCTCGTCCCCGACTACCACCTGTGCGTCATCCGCGCGGAGCAGATCGTCGACGACGTGCCCGAGGCGCTCGCACGCCTCGACCCGCGCCTGCCGCTGACCTTCGTCTCCGGCCCGTCCGCCACCAGTGACATCGAACTCACCCGGGTCGAGGGCGTGCACGGGCCGCGGACCCTGGACGTCCTCCTCGTCGACCCCGGCGAACCCGTCCCACCCGCCGGAGCCGGTGGCACCGCGGAACCCTGAGGCACCGCGGAACCCTGAGACACCGCGGGGCCCCGAGGCACCGGGGGGCCCGGCGAGGCCGGCGCCTGGAGCCCGGTGCGCCGAGGCATCGCGGCCGGACGGTACCGCGCCCGCCGCGCCCGGGCGCATACTGTGCACGATGAACAAATTCCCAGCAGGTCGCCGCCCCCTGCCCACCAGCCCCTTCAAGGCCCCCACGGAGGCACCGCGCAAGCACTTCGACGTCGGGGACCGCGTCACCCATGACGGATTCGGCCTCGGCCGGGTCATCGGCGTCGAAGGCGACGGCGACATCGCGGTCCTCGTCGACTTCGGATCACGGAGGGAACGCATCACCCAGCCGTACACCGCGATGTTCAAACTCTGACCGCCGGAAGCCGGCCGGGCGTCGCCCCATGGTCCGGACGGTCCTCGCGGGCACTATTCTCGGGTCCATGTCGAAACCTGATGCGCTGCTCGTCGACATCGCCGCGATGGTGGAGTCCGAGGGCAGCAACCAGATGCCCCTGACCGTGGTCGTCCCGGGGGCGGTCATCACCGGCCGGCTGGCGCCGGAGCGGCTGTGGCTGGAGCGGGTGGCCGAAGTCCTCGCGGCCTCGGACCACTTGAAGCCCTTCGCCACGCTCTTCGCGACGCCCGGCGGCGAGACGGCTCCGCCCGACGCCCGGCCCACCCACCTGCACCTGCACGTCGCCCGCATCCTCCAGGGCAGCTTCGGCCTGCCCCACACGGGCGGCCTGTACCGGATCGCCATCGCCGACATCAGCAGTTGGACGGTGGGGGACCTCAGCTACTCCGACCACTGACCGCTCCTCCGCCCGGCGGCGGAGCCCCCGCCGGGCGGAGGGTTCCGCCGCCGGGCGGGGCGAACCCGGCGCCGGGCGGGTGGGGCGACCCGTCAGCCCCGGGGGACGGCCCGTCGGCCCGTGACGCCTTCAGCGCCGGACGGCGGGGCCCGCGCTGCGCCGCAGCACCATCTCCGGGGCGATCTCCACCCGGGCGTGCGGGACCGCCCCGCCCTCCAGCTCCTCGACCAGCAGTTCCAGCGCCTTGCGGCCCAGCTCGCCGAAGTCCTGCCGCACGGTGGTCAGCGGCGGGGTGAAGTAGGCGGCCTCCGGGATGTCGTCGAAACCGACCACGCTGATCTCCTCCGGGACGGACCGGCCGGCCTCGTGCAGGGCGCGCAGCAGTCCCAGCGCCATGTGGTCATTGGCGCAGAACACGGCTGTGACATCGGGTAGTTGTGCGATCCGCAGCCCCGCCTGGTAGCCCGATCGGGCACTCCAGTCGCCGCGCTCCACGTCCGGCACCGGCGCTCCGGCGGCCTCCAGGGTGCGGCGCCACCCCTCCTCGCGGTCCTGGCTCTCCAGCCAGTTGGCCGGCCCCGCCAGGTGGTGCACGGTGCGGTGGCCCAGGTCGAGCAGGTGCCCGGTGGCCTCTCCGGCACCGAAGCGGTTGCCCACCGACACCATCGGCACCCGGGCCTGGTCCCCCGATCCGACCGCGACCACCGGCACCGAGCTGGAGAGCCGGGCCACCGCGCTGACGGCCGAGGTCTGCGGAGCGATCACCACGACGCCCTCGACCGCCTGGTCGCGCAGCCGGTCGACCGCCTCCTGGACGGAACGGCCGTCCAGCGAACGGAGGCTGGTCACGCTGACGAAGTACCCCGCGCTGCGCGCGGCGCGCTCGATGCCGTCCAGCATCGCGGCGGGGCCGTAGAGGGTCGAGTCGAAGCTCACCACGCCGAGGGTCTGGGAGCGGCGGGTGACGAGCGCGCGGGCGGCGGAGTTGGGCCGGTAGTCCAGCTCCCGGATGGCGGCCAGCACACGGTCCCGGGTGTCCGGACGCACGTGCGGCGCGCCGTTGAGCACCCGGGACACCGTCTGGTGCGACACGCCCGCCAGCTTCGCCACGTCGGCCATCACGGGCAGGCGCTGCTCCGTCCCGGCGCTGTCGGTTCCCACTGCCAGTCCCCTCCTCGGCTGTGACCACAGTACGCGACCGGGTCCAGGCCGATCCGTCACCCTCCGTCCGGCGGAGGTCGCCACCCCCGGGTGCCGGGACCGCCCGGTCGAGTGCCCGGTTCAGCGGGCTCAGCCGGCTCCGCGGGGCTCAGCTCAGCTGCTCGGCCAGCGCGAGGACGATCCCGCTCGGCCCCCGGAGGTAGCAGAGCAGGTAGCTGTCCTCGTAGCGCGTCACCTCTCCGACGAGTTCGGCGCCGTGGGGGCGGAGCCGGGCGAGGGTGTCCTCGAGGTCGTCGACGGCGAACATGATGCGGTGCAGGCCCAGCGTGTTCACCGGAGTGACCTCCCGCTCCGGGGTGACCGCCCTGGGGCTGTGGTACTTCGACAGTTCGATCCGGCCCGGGGCGTCCGGGACCCGCATCATCGCAATCTCGCTCCGCAGGTCGTCGAACCCGACGACGCTTCCCGCCGAGCGCCCCTCGACCTGCGTCCGGCCCTCCAGCTCCATGCCGAGTTCGGTGAAGAAGGCGATGGCGGCGTCGAGGTCGTCGACGACGATACCGATGTTGTCCATGCGCTGAACGGCCATGCCGACGAGGATAGGGGCCGGGTCCGACACCACCGGCTCCGCTGCCGTCCCACCCGCGACCGTGTCGTCCCGCCGTCCGGGGGCGGCCGAGGACGGCACCGAGTCACAAGAGTGACGGCCCGACGGGAGAACCGCTCGAGGCGCGCACCACCAACTCGGGCAGCAGCCGCCGGGACCGGGCCCGCCCGCCCTCGATCCGGCGCAGCAGCTCCCGGACGGCGACCCGGCCCTGCTCGGCCATCGGTGACCGCACCGTGGTGAGCGCGACCGGCAGTTCGGCGGCGACCGGGGTGTCGTTGAACCCCGCCAGCGCGAGGTCCCGCCCCGCGTGCAGGCCGAGGTCCCGGGCCGCGCCGAGGACCCCGATGGCCGCCAGGTCGTTGACGGCGAACAGGGCGGTGGGTCGGGAGCCCGCGGTCAGCAGGGCGGTCGCCGCCGCACGGCCGCCCGCGGTGTCGAAGCCGCAGTGCCGCACCAGTCCCGGCGGCACCGGTAGCCCCGCCTCGGCGTACCGGTCCACGAACCCGGCCGTGCGGTCGGTGCCGGTGCTGGCGAACGGTTCCCCCGCGACGCAGCCGACCCGGGTGTGGCCCAGGGCCAGGAAGTGCTCGGCCACCAGGCGCCCGCCCAGGTAGTCGTCGCAGGTGACGGCAGGTGTGTCGCCCTCGGTGCGGCGGTTGACCAGGATGTGGGGCGTGCGCCGCAGGGCCGGGTCCGCCAGGGCGGCGCCGTCCAGGTGGGCGTCGCCGATGACGATGCCGTCCACCCGCCTGCCGAGGACCATCGCGATCCGCTCGCGCTGGCGGACCGGATCGTCCTGGGTGTTGGTGACGAAGGCGGCGAGCCCGTGCCGGGCCGCCTCCTCCTCGATGCCCTCGTAGACGGTCGCGACGACGACCTCGGACAGCCGCGCGAACACCACCCCGATCAGGTTGCTGCGCCGGGTGCGCAGGCTCACGGCGGCCGGGTCCCGGCGGTAGCCCAGCTGCGCCGCCAGTTCCCGCACGCGGTGGGCCGTCGGCCCCGAGGCGGCACGCCGTCCGTCGTCGTCGCGTCCGTTCAGGACCCGGGAGACGGTGGACACGTCCAGCCCCAGCTGGTCGGCGATCATCTTCAGCGTCACCGGGCGGCTCTCGATACCCACGACCGACTCCCTCTCCTCCACGACCGCCCATTCTGCGCGATCGCCGGCCCCGGCCGTGAGGCGCCGGCCGGCCGGGGCCGACGCGCCCGCACCGGGGCCAGGGCCAGGGCTGATGCGTTCTCAGGCGCTGAGCCGGAGCATGGCGGCTGCTCCTGGACGCAGGAGTCCTGAACACGTGACCTCACCAGCCGTCACACCCGCGGCCCATACCCGCACTCCGCCGTCCGGCAACAGAAAGTCGCAGGTCAGACCGCAGATCGACGGATAGGGTGCCGCAATGACCTCAACATTCCGTCTCGCGGAGATCACCACCGACAACGTGGAGGACGCCCTTCGGCTGTCCGTACGTCCTGACCAGCAGGACTTGGTGCAACCGGTCGCGCATTCCCTCGCCCTGGCGTACGCGTTCGGGGACACGGCCTGGCCCCGGCTGATACTCGACGGCGAGGAGATCGTCGGCTTCGTGATGGCGTTCTTCGGGGTACCGTTCGATGCCGACCCGCCCGGTGTCACCCGCGCCGGTCTGTGGCGACTGAACGTGGCCGCCGGCCAACAGGGCCGAGGGATCGGCCGCTTCGCCGTTGAGCAGGTCGCCGAGGAGGTCCGGCGGCGCGGCTGGAGTCGACTCACGACGTCCTGGCACATCGCTGACAACGGTCCGGAACCGTTCTACCGCCGGCTCGGCTTCCGACCGACCGGCGAGATGACCGGCGACGAGGTCATCGGGGAACTGGAACTGGGCGGCGCCGAGCTGACGTGACCTGCTGGTAGGCCTCCCTGCAGATGCCCGTGCGGTGGGCCTCCAGGCCGTAGCGCTGGTGATCGCCGAGGTCTCCTCCTCCCGGATCGGTGTCCTCACACGCCACTGCGAGGACACCGCCCCGCCGTGCCTGCCCGCCGGACTGCGGGAACTGTCCGCCCTGGCCGAGGTCCGGGTGGCATCCCCGGTCGGCCGCCCGGTCCGGGGCCGTCCGGACGATTCCCGCCCTGGCCGGCCGGTCCTGACCGGCTGCCGTTGGGGGCCGCCGGGCGGAGCGCTGTTCACCGTGCGGTCGGGACACCGGCCCCGGGGCCGGCCGCGCCGTGGACCGACCGCCAGGCGGCGGGGGGCACCCCGGTCTGGCGGCGGAAGAAGGTGGTGAAGTTGCCGACGTCCCGGAAGCCGAGGCGCCGGGCGCAACCGCCGACCGGGAGGTCGGTGTGCGCGAGCAGCCGCTTGGCCTCCAGCAGGATGCGCTGGTCGAGGAAGGCCTTGGCGCCGGTGCCGGTGACGGCACGGGTGGCCCGGGTGAGGGTGCGCGGGTCGTAGCCGAGCGCGCGGGCGTGGTCGGCCACGTGGTGCCGGGTGGTGAAGTGCTCCTCGACGGCGTCCCGGTAGGCGCGGAAGACGGCCGTCTGCCGGTCGCCGGCCGGTGGTACCGCGACCGGGTCCGCCGCCGCGGGCAGCGCGCGCAGCAGCAGCGCCGCGAGGAGGTGGGAGAGCAGCGCGGGCGATGCCAGGGCGGGTGTGCGGGAGGCCGCGTCGTGCTCGCACCGGAGGTGCTCGGCCGCGAGCAGGGCGAGGTCCAGTCGCCGGCGGTCGAGGTGCCAGCACGCCGGTGCGGCGGTCTCCGCCGCCGTGAAGCCGGGCAGGAAGCCGGTCCGGAAGAGGATCAGGGGGCCGTCGCAGCCGTCGATGTCGCTCCAGCGGTGCACCGTGCCCGGCCGGATCCACACCGCGCTGCCCTCCTCCAGGCGGTGCCCCTGGAAGTCCGCCTCGTGGGCGCCGGCACCGGAGCCGACGAGGGCGAAGACGTGGAAGTCCGGGCGTTGCGGGAGCACTCGACGGCGGGCGGTGTCCATGGCACGCAGCCCGGCGAAGTCGAGGACCTCCACGCCGTACGGCGAGCCGACGGCCGGAGCGTAGCGCAGCTGCCGTACGGCCTGGTGTCCGTTTTCCACAATCGCTGCGCCCCTTTTCACCGTGGCCGGGCGGGCGTCCCGCCTACGGTCGTCCTGCCCGTTCGAGCGGGCGCAAGGCTACCGATGCGGGTGTGCCGCGGCACGGCGGCGGTCCCCGTACGGCGGACGGAAAGGCACAGTGATGACGGAAACCACAAGGTCGCTACCCCTGGCGGGCGGCAGCCTGGACGTGCGGATCGGAGGAGGACGGCAGGGGCCGGCACTGGTGTTCGCCCACTACTGGGGCGGGTCCGCCGGCACCTGGGACGCGGTGGTCGAGCGCCTGCCGGCCGGGCAGGCCACGGTCCGCTTCGATCAGCGCGGCTGGGGGACGGCACGGGCGCTGCCCGGGCCGTACCACCTCGACCAGCTCGCGGACGATCTCGCCCGGGTGGTCGAGGCGTGCGTGCCGGGGCCGTTCGTCCTCGTCGGCCACTCGATGGGCGGCAAGGTGGCCCAGCTGCTCGCGGGCCGCCGGCCCGCCGGACTGGCCGGTCTGGTGCTCGTCGCTCCCGCTCCGCCGCGGCCGCCCGCCACGCTCACCGAGGCGTACCGGCAGGGCCTGTCCCACGCGTACGACTCGCCGGAGACGGTCCGGCACGCCCTCGACCACGTCCTCACCGCGCTGCCCCTGCCGGAGGCCCTGCGCGCCGCCGTGGTCCGCGACAGCCTCGCCGCGGGGGCCGCGGCCCGGGAGGAGTGGCCGCTGCGCGGGATCGCCCAGGACATCACCGGGGTCGTGCCCGGCATCGAGGTCCCGGTGGCGGTGCTGACCGGGGAGCGCGACCCGGTGGAGCCGTCCGAGGTGCTTCGCGCGTGCCTGCTGCCGTACGTCCCGCACGCGACGCTGACCACCGTCCCGGGCGCCGGGCACCTGCTGCCGGTGGAGTCCCCGGACGCCGTCGCGACCGCCCTCCGGGATTTCCTCGCCCGCCTCCGGCGGTGACCGGATCCCTCCGGCGCCGGGCGCTGACGGCCGACCCGGCCCGGGATGGCCCCGGACGGCGCCGGACGGCCCCGGGGAGCGGGCCGGGAGGCCGGTGATCACCCGGTCGGACGCGCCGTACGGCGAAAATCCACCTCCTCGGAAGTCAGCCGGGGCGCAGGCCGTACGACCGCCAACGGGCCTGCCCGCGGGGCCCCTTGGCGGTCGCGGCCGGACGGGGTCGAGCGCCCCGGCGGGGGTATTCCGGAAACCGGGCGTGAAATATCCGCCCGTCGCGTGCCCGGGCCTGCTAGAGTCGTTTTTAGTTGCAGTGGTTCCCATGAACTTTGTGTGCGCCTGCTGATGTATCACCGCAGGCGCATTTTTGTTTCCCGGCTCTTTCCCGGGTGGATGGTCATCGCGGCGACGCGGAGCCTGCGCAGTGCCGGCTCCGGACAGCCTCTGAAGGAGAATTTTTATGGCTAATGGCACCGTGAAGTGGTTCAACTCGGAAAAGGGCTTCGGCTTCATCGAGCAGGAGGGTGGCGGCCCGGACGTCTTCGCCCACTACTCGAACATCAACGCCAACGGCTTCCGTGAGCTGCTCGAGGGCCAGAAGGTCGAGTTCGACGTCACGCAGGGCCAGAAGGGCCCGCAGGCGGAGAACATTCGCCCGCTGTAGTTCTCTGCGATGGCTCAGGCCTAGCAGTGACGGGCCCGCACCGCGCATTTCGATGCGCGGTGCGGGCCCGTCGGCGTTTTCCCGGCTCCCCGCGAGACCGGGAGTGCCCAAGTGCGCCGGGACACCGAGCCGGAGGGCGGGGTCGGCGCGGGGCCGGGGAGGCGAGGGGCCGGCACGTGCCGTCCTTCGGCTCAGGGGCGCAGGTCCGCCGCTCCCCCGGGCGCCTCGGCGGCGGGCTGGGCGGCAGTGGCGGTCCCGGCGGCGGGCTGGGCGGCGGGCCGGGCGGCAGGCGGCGCGGCGGGCTCCGCGGTCACCGCGTTGTACTCGGCGAGCGTCGCCCGGGTGAAGCCGAAGAAGTAGGTGGCGAGGAAACCCACGACGTAGCCGGTCAGCAGTCCGCCGCCGTACACCGCGGCGCTCGCGGCCATCCCGTGCGGGCCCGCCAGCAGGGGGAACAGGGCCCAGCCGGACGGACCGACGGCGGTGGAGCCGACCGCGCTGCCGAGCTGGCCGGCCACCCCGACGAACGCGCCACCGGCGGCGCCGCCGACGCAGGCGGTCACGAAGGGCCGGCCCAGCGGCAGCGTCACCCCGTAGACCAGGGGTTCGCCGACACCGAGCAGGCCGGCCGGGAGCGCGGACCTGATGACGGCCCGGACGGAGGCGTTGTTTCGCAGCCGCAGGTAGACCGCCGCGGCGCAGCCGACCTGCCCGGCGCCGGCCATGGCGAGGATCGGCAGCAGGACGGTGGAGCCCTGCTGCTGGATCAGGGTGGTGTGGATCGGGATCAGCGCCTGGTGCAGCCCGAGCATGACCAGCGGCAGGAAGAGGCCGCCGAGCACCAGCCCGGCGAGCAGCCCGCCGTGGGCGAGCAGCCAGGTGGCGGCGTGGCCGATGGCGGCGGAGACCTCCCCGGCGACGAACATCAGGCCGAACAGCGCGGCGAGCCCGCCGACCAGGACGGTGACGGTGGGGGTGACCAGCACGTCGAGGGCGTCGGGCAGCAGCCGCCGGGTCCAGCGTTCGACCTGGACGGCGAGCAGCGCGGCGCCGAGCGCCCCGACCACGCCGCCCTGCCCGGGGGTGAGGTGGTGGCCGAAGGCCTCCACCTTGGCCACCCCCGCGTAGACGATCACGCTGGCCACGGCCCCGCCCAGCACGGGTGTGCCGCCGAACTCCTTCGCCGTGTTGTAGCCGACGAAGACGGCGAGCAGGGACATGAAGCCCGCGGAGACCGGCCCGAGGGCGGCGACCAGCCCGGGCGCCCAGCCCAGGTTGGCGAGGGCGCCGGAGAGGGCGGCGACGATGCCGCAGCCGATCAGGGCGGGGATCAGCGGGACGAAGATGTCGGCGATCCTGCGCAGGGCCCGTTTCACCGGGGTCGCGTTGCGGACGCGGGCCTCGGCCCGGATCCGCGCGCCGCGCCCGGCCAGGGCCTCGGCGGTGGGGGCGCTTCCGGCCCCCGGATCCTCCTGGGGACCGGTCCCGGCGGCCGCGCCGTCGCCGGAGTCCAGGAGCCCGCGCAGCTGCGCGGTGACGCCGGCGACGGCTCCGGGGCCGAGGACGATCTGGTAGGTGTCGTCGTCGACGGTCCCGAGCACGGCCGGCAGCGCCCGGAGGGCTTCCTGGTCGACCAGCGAGCGGTCGGCCAGCCCCAGCCGCAGCCGGGTCATGCAGTGGGCGACCGAGCGGATGTTGGGGGCGCCGCCGACCAACGGGAGGATCGCCTCGGCCGTGGCGCGGTTCTTCTCGTCCGACATGCCGGGTGACGTACCCGGATGGTCCCCGCGCTCAACCGGAGCCGTGCGGGTCGTCCTCCGACCGCATCGTGGTGCGCACCCGGTGCACGTACCGGTCGACCAGATGGCGCAGCACGCTGACGGTGGCGACGACGTCCGGCTCCGGGACGCCGTCCAGTGCGCTGGTCAGTCCGGCGATGTTGGCCTGTTTCAGCCGGTCGAGCAGCTGCCGCCCGTCGGCGGTGATGGCCACCTGGCGGGCCCTGCGGTCCAGCGCGTCGGGGCTGCGTTCCACCAGTTGCTGGCCCTGGAGCCGGTCGATCTGCCGGGTGACGTGGGAGGGCTTAACCATCAGCCGGTCGGCCAGGTCGCTCACCCGGCTGGCCCCCTCGGCCTCGGCGAGGGCGCGCAGCAGGTAGACGTCCGAGCGGGCGGCCGTGATGCCGGCCCGGGCCGTGCGGCGTTCGTGCTCCTGGGAGCGCGTCAGCAGGTAGGCCAGGGAGGCCAGTACGGCCTCCAGGTCGGAGGCGGTGGTCCGATCGTCTTCGGCGTCCGGCATGGAGGAACTGTAGCGATCCGGTACGGGCCGCAGCCGCACCGGGCGGCGGTGACCGGATTTCGGACAGATTCGGCCGTCACCCGATGCGCCCTTTCCTCGCCACGGACCGCGAGTTAGCGTGACGATCAGTTAGTTGCTTTTGGCACGTAAATGGCCCGCCCCGACGGCCCGCGCCCGCGGGCCTGCGCCACCACATCCGCAGGCCCGTCGGCCCCACCGGCACCGTCGGCCCCACCGGCACCGCCGGCCCCACCCAGCTCCGAGAAGGGGAGCCCCCTGATGGCCACTGCCGCGAAGACCCCGCGCTTCAGCCACCCCGCCGCCCGCGACACCTGCCCGTTCGCCCCGCCGCCCGCCTACCGGCAGGCCCAGCAGGAGGAGCCGGTCAGCCGCGTCACCCTCTGGGACGGCTCCACGACGTGGCTGGTCACCCGCCACGAGGACGTCAAGGCGGTCCTCGCCGACCGGCGCTTCAGCTCCGACTCCACCCGCCCGGGCTTCCCCTTCATCAGCGCGGGCGCCCGGCAGCTGAACGCCGGTCAGCCCACCTTCATCCGGATGGACGACCCGGAGCACTCCCGTCTGCGCCGGATGCTCACCGGCGAGTTCATGATCAAGAAGGTCGAGGCGCTGCGCCCCGAGGTCCAGCGCATCGCCGACGAGCTGCTGGACCGGATGACCGAGGGGCGCTCCAGCGCCGACCTGGTCCGCGAGTTCGCCCTGCCCCTGCCGTCCCTGGTGATCTGCCTGCTGCTCGGCGTCCCCTACCAGGACCACGCCTTCTTCCAGGAGTGCAGCCGCGTCCTGCTGCGCCGCGAGTCCTCGGCCGAGGAGGTCATCGACGCCCAGGCCCGGCTGACCGACTACCTGATCAGGCTCACCGAGGCCAAGCGCAGCGAACCCGACGACGGCATCCTCAGCCGTCTGGTCGAACGCGGCGACCTGAGCACCGAGGAGATCGGCGCGATGGGCCGGCTGCTGCTGGTCGCCGGACACGAGACCACCGCCAACATGACCGCGCTCTCCGTCCTCGCCCTGCTGCGCAACCCCGAACAGCTCGACCACCTGCGCCGCCACCCCGAGTCCGCCCCCGGCGCGGTCGAGGAACTGCTGCGCTACCTGACCATCGTGCACTCCGGGCTGACCAGGGTCGCCACCGAGGACGTCGACCTCGGCGGCGTGCGGATCCGCGCGGGCGAGGGCGTCGTCTGCATGGTCAACACGGCGAACCGGGACGAGCAGGAGTTCCCCGGCGGCGACGAACTCGACCTGACCCGTGACGCACGCCGCCACCTGGCCTTCGGGTTCGGCGTCCACCAGTGCCTCGGGCAGCCCCTCGCCCGGCTGGAACTGCAGATCGCCCTGAACACTGTTCTGCGCCGGCTGCCCGGACTGCGCCTGGCCGTCCCGTTCGAGGAGATCGCCTTCCGCGGCGAGATGCTCATCTACGGCGTCCACGAGCTGCCGGTCGCCTGGTGATCGGGCCGGCCCCCGCGCCGAACCACGGGCGCCGCCCAGGGCGGCGCGCCACCACCCACCGGAGCCAGGGCCGTCCGGCCCCTCCGCACCCGACACGTCCCGAAGGGAAGACCATGCTCGTCCGGATCGACCAGGAGAAGTGCTGCGGCGCCGGCCACTGCGTCCTCGCCGCGCCCGACGTCTTCGACCAGCGCGACGAGGACGGCATCGTCGTCCTGCTGGACGCCGAACCGCCCGCCGAACTCCACCAGGCCGTCCAGGACGCCGCCGCCGTCTGCCCGGCCGCGGCGATCAGCCTGGAGCGGGTGTGACCGCTCTGCGGGACGTCGCCGTCGTCGGCGCCGGCGCCGCCGGGCTGCACGCCGCCGAATCGCTGCGCCGGGCCGGCTACGACGGCCGCCTCACCCTCATCGGGGCGGAGGACGAACCCCCGTACGACCGGCCGCCGCTGTCCAAGCACCTGCTCGGCGGGGAGTGGCAGCCCGACCGCCTCGCGCTGCGCGGACCCCAGGCGTTGGAGGAGCTCCGGCTCGACCTGCGCCTGGGGGTCCCGGCCGAGCGCCTGGACCGCCGGGAGCGGACCGTCCGGCTCGCCGACGGCCACCGGGTGCGCTGCGACGCCGTCATCGTGGCGACCGGCGTCCGCCCGCGCCGGCTGCCCGGCGCCGACGGGCCGGTGCCGGGCGCCCACGTGCTGCGCACCCTCGGCGACGCCCTCGCCCTTCGCGAGGAACTCCGTGCGGGCACCCGGCTGCTGGTGGTCGGCGGCGGCCTGCTCGGGGCCGAGGCGGCGGCCACCGCGGTCGGGCTCGGCGCCGAGGTCACGTGGCTGGCCTCCGCCGCCGTGCCCCAGGCCGCCGTCCTCGGCACCGAGACGGCCGCGCTGCTGGCCGGCCTGCACCGCGAGCACGGGGTGCGGATCCACCGGGGCACGGCCGCCGCGCTGCTCCGGCGCCACGGCCGGGCCGCCGGCGTCCGGCTCACCGACGGCTCCGAGCTGGCCGCCGACACCGTCCTGATGGCCATCGGATCCGAGCCGGCCACCGAGTGGCTGGCCGACAGCGGCGTCCCGCTGGACGACGGCGTGGTCTGCGACGCCTACTGCGCCGCCGGGCCGGGCGTCTGGGCCGCCGGGGACGCCGCCTCCTGGCCCGACCCGAGCACCGGCCGCCACCACCGCCTGGAGCAGCGCACCAACGCCACCGAACAGGCGGTGCACGCCGCCCGGAACCTGCTGGCCGGCCCGGACGGCGTCCGGCAGGCCTACCAGCCGGTCCCGTACCTGTGGACCGATCAGTACGGGCTGCGCGTCCAGGCGTTCGGCCGGCCCGGTGACGCCGACCGCTTCGAGGTGGTCGACGGCAGCCTCGCCGACCACCGCTTCGCCGCCGTCTGCGGCCGTGACGGGCTGGTCACCGGAGCGGTCGGCATCGCCTCCGCCCGTGCCCTGCGGCACCTGCGCGCCCAGGTGGCGGCGCACAGCGCGTGGCCGTCGGAGGCGAGCTGACCCGCGCCGGCGGTCCACCGCCCACCGCCCCGGCCGCCACCCGGCCGGGGCGGTGGGCGTTCCGCCCCCTGGCGCAGGCCGGTGCCGAACCGCTCGGCGACGGGCGCCCGAAGCGGTCGCGAGCCCGGGCGTAGCGATCCGGTGACACGGAAGGCGCGATTCCGTCGACTGTTCGCACTACGTTCGATCGTGCACGTCCGCCGCGCCGCCGTCCCGCCCCCCGTGGGAGGGGGCCACAACGTGCTTGTCCTCGCCCGTACTTCATCCAGGAGCACCACATGCCCGTCGTGACGAACCGCCACGCGACCGCCGCCCGCACCCTGGCCGGCACCGTCCTGGCCGCCGCGCTGCTGGTGCCCACCGCGACGGCCTGCGGTTCCGCCTCCGACACGTCCGCGAGCACCGCAGCGGCCGCACCCGCCACCACTCCGGCCACCACCACCGCCACCGCATCGACCACGCCCGACCCGAAGGGCACCAGCAGCACCACCCCTGCCGTCACCCCGCCCGGCCCGCACGCCACCACCGCACCGGCCGCCCCGGCCGCCACGCCCGACGCGCGCCGCAGCACGGCGCCCGCCGCCGCGGGCAAGGGGTCGTCCCCGGTCCGCACCCAGACCCTGGTGGACGGCAGCACGGCCGAGATACGCGACCTCGGCAACCAGCGCTACCAGGCCAGGATCGTCAGCCACGGCGACGTCCTGGCCACCCTGGAGACGACCGGCACCGATGCCGGGCTCGACGCCAACGACATGTTCGTCGTGCTCTTGACGGACGGAACGGTCCACTCCTGGATGGGCGGTGGGCACCAGGGGCCGGGCACCTTCAAGCTCGCGGGCGGCTGGACGGCCAAGGTCACCGAGGTCGGCGAGCTCCACTACCGCGCGCAGCTCCTCGGCAACGACAACGCGGTGGCCGGCACGTGGGAGGCGAACCAGCACGACGCCGGCGGAGTCGCCAACGGCGTCCACCTGGTGCTCACCGCCGGCGGCGAGATCAGCGCCCACCTGTGAGCCGCCGGACGCCACGGCACGGGTGACTCCTGTCGACCCGTCACCCGCCCGGATTCGGAAGGGGCACCCGCGCTCGCCGACGATGTCGTGCAGCAAGTGGACAGTGCGCCGCCGAGGAGTCGTTCTCCACCGGAAGTCCTGCCATGATCGCCTCGGGGCAAGGCCTCCCTGAGCCTGATCCCGCGCCCAGTGATCACCGGGACCGGTCCCGGCCGCAGCTGGGCCGGGTGCGGGTTGGGGCGGTGGGCGCCCCGCGCAACCCCACCCCCACCCGCCCCCCCCCCCCGCCCGCGGGGGGGGGGGGGGGGGCGGCCCCCCCCCCCCCCCCCCCCCCACCCCGACCGTCCACCCCCACGGATCGTCAGACGGCGGCGAACGCCGGGTCACAGCCCGTCAGATTGCACGAGGCCGCCCACAGGCGTGCGGCCGTCGCGGGATCGGCCAGGTGGTCCCAGAAGGGCTCGGCGCGCGGTGCGCCGCGCAGCCCGAACGCCCGGGGGCTCACCATCCGGTCACCGCGGACGTCCGGGTCGAGCACCGCCCGGACGGCGGGCCACGCGGCGGCGTCCTTGCCCTGGACGACCAGGCCCAGCGGCAGGTGGCGCACCCGGTCGCCGGCGGTCCGGACGTGGAACGGCGGCCGCGACGGGGTGAGGGAGTCGAGAGCTCCGCCGGGGTGGACGAGAACGCTCAGCGTGCTGCTGCCGGCGGCGCGCAGGCGGCGGCCGAGTTCGACGGCGAAGAGCATCTGGGCCAGCTTCGACCGCCCGTAGGTCCGCTTGGGCCGGTAGTCGCGCTCGCTCTGGAGGTCGCCGAGGTCCAGGCGCTCGGTCTTGGCGGCGAAGCTGCCCGTGGTGACGATCCGGCTCCCCGGCGTCGCCGAGAGCAGCGGTGCCAGGAAGTGGGTCAGGGCGAAGTGGCCGAGGTGGTTGGTGCCGAACATCAGCTCGTGGCCGTCCCCGGTCTCCCGCCGCGGCGGATGGTCGAGGGCCACGCCGGCGTTGTGGACGACCGCGTCGAGGCGGTCCAGCCGCAGCGCGCCCACGGAGGGCCGGAGCGAGCCGAGGTCGGCCAGGTCGAGGGGCAGGTGGCGCACCTTGGCGCCCGGGACGTACGAGGCGATGGAGGCCATCGCGGTTGCGGCCTTCGCCGGGTCTCGGCTGCCCAGGACGACCGTGGCGCCGGTGGCGGCGAGCTGCTCGGCGACGAAGTAGCCGATGCCCGCGTTGCCGCCGGTGATCAGAAAGGTCTTCCCGTCCGCGCGGGGCAACCGGTGGACGTCCCAGTGCGGGGCCTTGGGTACGGAGGGCATGGCGGGCTCCTGGAGCTGAGCTGGTTCGGAGCCGGGCGGGGCCGGAGGTTCGCGGCCGGTCCCGCCCGGTTCGACCAGCGTCCTGGGCGCGACTCACATCCCACCGACAGATCGCTGTCCGCGCTGACGGCCCGCCGGTACCACCCGCCGCGGCGCCGGTGGCGGCCCGACGCCGGCGGGCGGCACCGCAGAGTCGGCCGGTGTGGGCGGGGCCGGCACCGGCCGCCGCAGCGCCGGTGACAGCCCACCCGACTGCGCTCAACTCCGGCCGAGCACGGCTTCGTCGAGGATGGTCCCGCCCAGGCTCCAGCCGCCGTCGGCGACCTCTTCCAGGATCACGAGCGTGGTCGCGCGGGCGCGTTCTCCGTAGACGCCGACGAACGCGTCGGTGACGGCGTCCTGCAGCCGCTTCCTGGACTCGGCCGTGAGCGTGTCGGCGGGAACCTTGAGGTTGGCGAAGGGCATGGGTCTTCCTTCCAGGGGTGGAACGGGTCAGCGGATGACCGGGTGAGCGGGTGAGCGGGTGGGCGGGCCCTCGGAAGGGCCGGTGATGCGCAGGGCGGGTGGCTTCGGCGGGCTGCCTCAGGCGCCGTCAGGCCATGCCGCCGTTGGCACGCAGGACCTGGCCGTTGACCCAGCGGCCCGCCGGGCCGACCAGGAAGGCGACCACCTGGGCGATGTCCGCGGGTGTGCCCAGCCGCTCCAGCGGCGGGGTCTTGGCGAGGGCCTCGATCTGCTCCTCCGTCTTGCCGTCCAGGAACAGGTCGGTCGCCGTGGGTCCGGGGGCGACGGTGTTGACGGTGACGTCCCGGCCGCGCAGTTCGCGCGCGAGGATCAGGGTGATCGCCTCGACCGCGCCCTTGCCGGCGGTGTAGGCGCCGTAGCCGGGGAACTGGGCCGCGACCACCGAGGTCGAGAAGGCGACGAAGGAGCCGCCCGCGCGCAGCCGGCGGGCGGCCTGCTGGGCGACGACGAAGGTGCCGCGGACGTTGGTGCGGTACATGGCGTCGAGGACGTCGAGATCGAGGTCGGCGATCGGGGACAGCGCCATCCGTCCGGCGCAGTTCACGACGACGTCGACGCCGCCGTGGGCCGCCTGCACCTGGTCGAACAGGGCGGCGACGGCGTGTTCGTCGGCGACGTCGGCCCGGAATGCGACGGCCCGGCCGCCCGCTGCGGAGATGGCCCGCACCGTCTCCTCGGCGGAGGCGGCGTCAGCGGCGTAGTTCACGATCACGGTCAGGCCGTCCTGGGCCAGGCGCTCGGCCACGGCCCGGCCGATGCCGCGCGAGCCGCCGGTGACGACGGCGACCCGGCCCGGGCCGGCATTGGCGCTGGTGCCGGGGCTGGAGTCGGAGCCGGGGGCGGGGCCGGGATCCGGGTCGACGCCGGGGCTCGGGGTTTCGACGGGAGTGCGGTTCATGGCCTCCACGATGCGGCGCTCCCGGCGCGCGAACCAGGGGATGCCATCCCCTGCGTCAGCGGTGCGCCGGCGGGCCGCCGTCCCGCAGACTGGGTGGGTGGCCTCCCCCAAGTACACCGAGCTCGGCGCCTTCCTCCGCTCCCGCCGGGAGCGCATCCGCCCCGAGGACGTCGGCCTCGTCGCCGGCCCGCGCCGCCGGGTGCCAGGACTGCGCCGGGACGAGGTGGCACAGCTCGCGGGCGCCTCGGTCGACTACTACAACGAGCTCGAGCGGGGTGCGGGCTCGCAGCCCTCGGAGCAGATGCTCGCCGCACTGGCCCGGGCGCTGCGGCTGACCTCGGACGAGCGCGACTACCTCTTCCGGCTCGCCGACCGCCCGCTGCCCGTGCACGGCGGACCGCAGTCGCACGTGCATCCCGGGATGACGGACCTGCTCACCCGGCTGACCTCCACCCCGGCGCAGGTCATCACCGATCTCCACGTCACGCTCGTGCAGAACCCCCTCGCCGTCGCCCTGCTGGGCGACCAGTCGGGCTTCCGCGGCCGGGAGGCGAGCTTCGTCCACCGCTGGTTCACGGACGCCGACGCGCGACGCCTCTATCCGGAGGCCGATCATGACGCGCAGTCCCGCACCTTCGTCGCCGACCTGCGCGCCGCCGCAGCCCGGCGCGACGCCAAGGACCCCGAAGCCCGCGAGCTCATCGCCGAGTTGACCGCCCGTTCAGCCGAGTTCGCCGCCCTGTGGGCCCGGCACGAGGTCGCGGTCCGCCGCAGCGACCGCAAGCGCATCAACCACCCGGTGCTCGGCACGCTGGAGGTCGACTGCCTCAACCTCTTCAGCGAGGACGGGCGGCAGCGCCTGCTCTGGTTCACCCCCGCGCTGGGCACGGACAGCGCCGACAAGCTGGACCTGCTCGCCGTCATCGGAAGCCAGCTCACCGACGCCCCGCGCTGACCGGACGGCCGTCCCGGCGGTGCCGAGGCGGGCGCCGGGGCCGTCCAGGCGGCCGTCACGCCCCGGTCAGTGCGGGAGCACCCAGCGCGGCCGCCACGTCCCGGCGGCATCGCGGTCGGCGGCCGCCGCCGTGGCGGCGAGGTGGGCGCGGAGGGTGGCGAGCGCCGGGTGGGCGTTGTCCCGGTGCCAGAGGAGCGAGTGCGGGTAGACGGGCGTCGGGTCGGTGACCGAGATGCGGCGCAGGCCGTAGCCGGCGGGCCAGACCAGGCGGGTCTGCTCGCTCATGAAGGTGGCCAGGGCCGGGGTGTCGGCGATGGTGTCGAGGAGGGCGTCGGAGCCGAAGTTGGGGCCGGTCGCCTCGATGGTGAGGCCGAACTCGGCGACCAGGTCGTCGTAGTAGGCGCCCCACTCGGTGCCGGGGACGATGCCGGGCATCCAGATCCGATGCCCGACCAGTTCGGCGAGGGTCACCGACTTGGCGCCCGCCAGCGCGTGCGCGGGGCCGGTGAGCAGCTGGAGCGGCTCGTCGAACACCCGGACCGACTCGACGTCCTCGGGGAGCGGCCGGCCCGGCATGGCGACGGCGCGGAACGTCGCGTCGATCGCGCCGGAGCGGATCGCATCGACGGCCGTCCCCACGTCGAAGATCATCACCACGTCGAGCTCGATCTCGGGGTGTGCGCGGTGGAAGTCGCGCATCAGGCCCGACTGCGCGCTCCGCGAGGTGAGCACGTCGACGCGCAGCGGGCGGCGGCCGGCGCGTACGGACGCCACCGCGCGTTCGGCGACGCGCAGCAGCTCGCGCGCGTGCGGCAGGAAGGCCTGCCCGTCGATGGTCTGCTCCGCGCCGCGCGGGGTGCGGGTGAACAGCCGGACCCCGAGGTCGCGCTCCAGCGCGGCGACCCGCTTGGACACGGCCTGCTGGGTGACCGAGAGGTCGACGGCGGCCTTCTGGAACTGGCCGGCCTCGGCGATGGCGACGAAGGTGCGCACTGCTTCGAGATCCATGGCGGCGAGCCTAGTGAACAACGCATGGTTGTGGCCGTGCCGGGGGGCGGTTGTTTGACCGGCGGTCCCGTTCGGCGCTTGGCTCTCACCGGTCAACTCCGGTTTGTTCGGTCGGGGCGTCGAAGGGGGTCGCACACGGTGGGCAGGAAACGGCTGGGCCGGCGGTTCGATTGGCTCTGGGCGGCGTACGCGGTGAGCGCGTACGGGTCCGGGCTGGGGTTCGGGGCGCTGCCGCTGATCGCCGTGACGGCCCTGCACGCCTCGCCGGGCGAGGTGTCCGCGCTGTCCGCGACCGGCCCCGCGATGGGCGCGCTGATCGCGCTGCCGCTCGGCCCCTGGGTGGAGCTCCGGCGCAAGCGCCCGGTGATGATCGCGATGGACCTGGCCCGGTTCGCGGCCATGGCCACGATCCCGGCCGCCTACGCCCTCGGCTGCCTCGGCTTCGCCCAGCTGCTGGTGGTCTCGGCAGCGGTCGCCGCCGCCAAGATCGCGTTCAACGCGGCCGGCGGCGCCTTCCTGAAGTCGCTGGTCCGGCCGGCCGATCTGCTCACCGCCAACGCGCGCTTCGAGTCCACGAACTGGAGCTCCATCGCGGTCGGGCCGCCGCTGGGCGGGGCGGCGATCGGCCTGTTCGGGCCGGTCACCACCGTGCTGGCCGACGCCCTCAGCTACCTGCTCTCCGCGGTGGGGATCGCGGCGATCGGCGGCCGGGAGGAGGCGCCCCAGCGGGTCGGCCGTCGGGCGGCGGGCGCGGTGGGGGCGGCGGGCGAACGGGCGGCCGACGCGGGCGGGGTGGCGGGCGAACGGCCGGCCGGTGCGGTGGGGGCAGCGGACGCGGAACGGCCGGCCGACGCGGTGCTCGACGGCTGGCGGCACATCCTGGCCGATCCCGGACTGCGGGCGCTCTACCTCAACAACATGCTCGTCTCCGGTCTGATCATGGCCACCGAACCGGTGCTCGCCGTGCTCCTGCTCCGCCGGCTCGACTTCGCCCCCTGGCAGTACGGACTGGCCTTCGCGGCTCCCTGCCTCGGTGGGCTGGTCGGCTCCCGGCTGGCCCAGCGCGTCGTCACCCGCTACGGCCGCGACCGGGTGTTCCGTACCGTCGGCACCCTGCGCGCCGTCTGGCTGATCGGCCTGGTCCTGGTCCGGCCGGGCGTCGTCGGGCTGCTCACGGTGATGGCCGTCGAGCTGGCGATCATCGTCAACATGAGCCTCTACACCCCGGTGCTGGCCACCTACCGGCTCGAGCGCACGCCGACGCACCTCGTCGCCCGCACCCTGTCCGCCTGGTCCATCGGCCAGCAGGCTGCCATCGCCGTGCTCACCGCACTCGGCGGCCTGCTGGCCGACGCCACCGGTCCCCGCACCGCCCTCGCGGTCGCGGGAGTGCTCGTCCTGGCCACCCCGCTCCTGCTCCCCCGCCCCGGACGGACCGGGGACCGGCCGGAGCCGTCCCGCAGCCCCGCCTGAGTCAGAGCGGCGCGCGCCGGCCTCGGAGCGCACCGGTCGGCGCAGGCCGGCGGCCCGTCGCGCCGTCCATCGGTTCGCGGATGGTCCCCGCGTGGGCGACCGGTTCCCCGAGGAAGGCGGCCCGACGGCTTCGGGGGCCGGCGGACCGGGCGGTCAGGCCGTCCGGCGCACGGCGATGACGTTGTCGGTGACGGTCGCGCGCTGCCCCTCGGGACCGGTTGCGGTGCGCCGGAGCGCGTGGCAGCGCTCGATGCGCCAGCCGTCGTCGAGGCGCAGGTCGGCGAGGGCCTCCTCGGCCGTGGGGAAGCGCACGTCCTGCCCCGCCTGCCAGGACCACGGCGCCACCGAGGCGTGGTCGACCACGAGCAGCAGCCCGTTCGGGGCGACCGCCGCCGCGGCGCGGCGCAGGATCCGTGCGCGCGGGATCTCCACCGGGGTGTGGAAGTAGCCGGCGGTGACGAGGTCGAAGACGCCCTCGGGGAAGGTCCGGGCCAGGTCGTGCCGGACGGGGTGGACCCGGGCGGACAGCCCGGCGGTCCGGGCCCGCGCGGCGACGCGGTCGAGGGCGGTCCCCGAGACGTCGACGGCTGGCGGAGCTCGCCGAGCGGACGGGCATCAACGAGAGCACGCTGTCCCGGCTCGAGGGCGGCAGCCGCAAGCCCACCCTGGAGCTGCTGCTGCCGCTCGCCGAGGTCCACGCCGTCCCGCTCGACGAGCTGGTGGGCGCACCCCCGCACCGGCGATCCGCGCATCCACCTGCGGCCGGTGGTCCGGGACGGGATGACGTACGTGCCGCTCAGCCGCCCGGGCGGCGTCCAGGCGCACAAGCTGCTGATCCCCCCGCGACCGGGCGGCGAACCGGAGTTGAAGACCCATGACGGGTTCGAGTGGGTCTACGTGCCCAGCGGCCGGCTGCGCCTGCTGCTCGGCGACCGGAGCCTGGTCCTCAAGGCGGGCGAGGCCGCCGAATTCGACACCCACGTGCCACACTGGCTCGGGCCGGACGGCGACCGGGCCGTCGAGCTCCTGGTCCTCTTCGGACACCAGGGCGAGCGGGCCCACCTGCGAGCCCGGTACACCTGACGTTTCGTCAACTTTATGGACAGGCAATCTGGTTCGCGCACCGGGCGGTCGTCGACCGGACCGTCGCGCCGCTCCGCCGGACGCACGCCGGGCGGCGCCCCCACTGGCCGGTCCACGGTCAAGCCCCGGTCAAGGATTACGCCGCAGGGGCCATCACCCCCTATCCTGGGGCCGATTCGAACAGACACCTCGTTCGGTGAGGCGTCTTCACGGACACAGGCCACTGATCCCACCCGTCGAGAGACGCTCCGGATCAGGACAGGTCTCCCCGGCTCAAGGGGTGACCCCAAGTGGCTTCCCGTCGGACACCGACCAGGGACACGCCGTGGAGTGCCAAAGCTCTGACGAGTGGGGGTGCCCGGGCGGTGACGTCGGTCTCCCCCTGCCGCGCCGCCGCGCCCCCGATGCGCGGCCGAGACCGGGAGGAGGGCGTGATGGACGAAAGTCCTGGCCATAGTCGGCCCTTCCCCGTGCCGCACTCGCCGTCCTCGCCGTCCCACCGCCGCCCGAGGCGCCCCGTCCTTCCCTGACCCGATCCGGTCCGTTCCGCCCTGCCGCCCGCCCCGGGCGCGGGCGGCCCCGGCGCATGCCCGCCACCGGCTCCGCGGTCACGGACGGCCGCGGCGCGCCGCCGGGTGGCCCGATGCCCCGTCCTGCCGGGGCGAGGGGGTTCCCATCATGGCCGCCGCCACGCTGTTCACGTCCGCCACCGCCCGGCTGCGCGACCGCACCGTCGCCGCCGAGCGCCGCACCGCCGTCACCCGCACCGTCCGGTCGTCGCTCGTCTCGCTGGCCGGGCTGGTCGGCGGGCCGGTCGCCAACCAGGCCGGTGAGGAGGTGGGCCGCGTCGTCGACGTGGTCGCCCGCCTCTACGGGGCGGAGCCGTACCCGCCGGTCACCGGCCTGATCATCCGGATCGGCCGGCGCCGCACCTTCATCGCCGCCGACGCCGTCGACCGGATCATGACCGGGCGGGTCCGGCTGCGCACCGCCCGGCTGGACCTGCGGGAGTTCAACCGCCGCCCCGGCGAGGTGCTGCTCGCCCGCGACGTGCTCGACCACCAGCTCGTCGACGTCGACGGCGTCCAGGTCACCCGCGCCGCCGACCTCTACCTGGCCCCACTGGCCGCCCGCACCGTGCTGGTGGGCGTCGACGTCTCGCTGCCCACCCTGCTGCGCCGCCTCGGCCCGCGCCGCTGGCAGGTCCGGCCCACCCCGGAGCGCGTCCTCGACTGGCGCTCCGTCGCCCCGTTCGGCGAGCAGGCCACCCACGGGCCCGCCGAGGTACGGCTGCGCGCCTCCCGCTCCGCGCTGCACCGGCTGCGTCCGGCCGACCTCGCCGACATCCTGGAGGACCTCGGCCGGCACGAACGCCAGCAGCTGCTCGGCTGGTTGGAGCCGGAGCAGGCGGCGGACGCGCTGGAGGAGATGGAACCCGCCGAGCTGGAGAACCTGCTGCGCGAGGTGCCGCCCGAGCACGCCGCCCGGCTCGTCGACGAGATGGAGCCGGACGAGGCGGCCGACGCCCTGCGCGACCTCGCACCGGGCGAGCGCGAGACCCTGCTCGCCAGGATGCCCGAGCCCGAGGCCGCCGAACTGCGCTCGCTGCTCGCCCATCGCGAGGGCACCGCGGGTGGTGCGATGACCACCCTGCTGGTCACCGCCGGCCGCGCGCACACCGTCGCCCAGGTGCGGGCGGAACTCGCCGCGCAGGCCGAGCACCGCACCGACATCGACGCGGTCGCCGTACTGGGCGAGGACGGCCGGCTGCTCGCCGACATCCCGCTGTTCGACCTCGCCGTCGCCGAGGACACCGCCGTGGTCGGCGATCTCGTCAGCTGGCTGGGCCAGTTCGGCCCGCCGGTGACCGTCCGACCCGACACCCGCCTGCCCGAGGCCGCCGACCGCCTGGTCGCGGCCCGGGCCACCTCCCTGCTCGTGGTCGACGACTCCGGGCGCCCGCTCGGCCGGGTCCTGGCCGACGACATCCTCGACTCGCTGCTGCCCGAGCGCGGGCGCCTGCACTTCCGGAGGCTCCTCAAGTGACCCGCGACCTCGACACTGCCCGCGACCTCGGCACTCCCCGGGACACCGACCAGCCCCGGGACGCCGCTCGACCCCGGGACACCGCCCAGCCCCGGGACGCCGCCACCCGCCCGGACACCGCCGACCAGGCCCGCGGGCCCGCGCCCGACCCGGCGTCGGCGCAGCACCCCGCCGGCGTCCCGGCCGGCTCCGGGCGCGCCGGCCGCCGCCGGGGCCTGCGCCGACTGGCCGCCGTCGCGATGGTGGCCGGGCCGGGTCTGGTCGCCGCCAACGCCGGCAACGACGCCGCGGGCATCGCCACCTACGCCAGCGCCGGCTCCCAGTTCACCTACGGGACGCTGTTCTTCATGGTGCTGGTCACCGTCGCCCTGGTGATGGTGCAGGAGATGGCCGTCCGGCTCGGCGCCCACACCGGCAAGGGCCTGGGCGCGCTGATCCGCGAGCAGTTCAGCCTGCGGCTGACCGCCCTCGCGGTGTTCTGCCTGCTGCTGGCCAACACCGGCCTGGTGGTCAGCGAGTTCGCCGGCATCGGCGCCGCCTTCCAGCTCCTCGGCGTGCCCAAGTGGGCGGTCATCCCGCCGGCCGCGGTGCTGCTCTGGTCGCTGGTGCTGTTCGGCTCGTACAAGTGGGCCGAGCGGATCTTCCTGGTGATGTCGCTGGCGTTCTTCGCCTACCCCGTCGCGATGGTCCTCGGCCACCCCGACTGGGGGCAGGTCGGCGAGCACCTGGTGGTGCCGCACCTGGAGCCCGGCAAGGACTTCATCCTGCTGGCCGTCGCCCTGATCGGCACCACCGTGAGCCCCTACATGCAGTTCTACGCCGCGGCCGGCGTGGTCGACCGCGGCGTCAAACCCGCCGACTACAAGCTGATCCGGGCCGACGCCGTACTCGGCGCGGTGTTCGCCTGCGTGATCAGCCTGACCATCATCATCGCCACCGCCTCCGCGATCGGCGGCACCGGCCCGCTGGAGTCCGCCGCGCAGGCCGCCGAGGCCCTCAAGCCGGTCGCCGGGCACGGCGCCGAGCTGCTCTTCGCCTTCGGCCTGATCGGCGCGTCCGCGCTGGCCGGCGCGGTGGTGCCGCTCTCGGCGAGCTACGCCATCGGCGAGGCGGCCGGCGTGGAGCGCTCGGTGTCCCGCAGCTTCCGCGACGCGCCGCTCTTCCTCGGGCTGTTCACCGCCCAGATCGTCCTCGGTGCCGTCGTGGCGCTGACCCCGGTGGACGTCATCCAGTTGCTGATCGGCACCCAGGTCCTCCAGGGCCTGATCAGCCCGATCGTCCTGGTCTACCTGCTGGTCCTCACCAACCGCCGCGCCGTGCTGGGCGACGCCGCCAACGGCCCCCGCTACCGGATCGCCGCCACCGTCGTGGTGGTCGGCGTCGCCGCCATGTCGACGATCCTGCTCGCCCAGACCGTCCTCGGCTGGTTCGGCCTCGGCTGACCCCGCCGGGGAGCGACCGCCCGGCATCCGGCACCCCGGCGCCCGTCGGCCCTCCGGCTCAGCCGCCCGCGGGCACCCGGAGCGTGCCGTAGCGTTGCATGCGCTGCCAGCGGAGCCGGGAGCCCGCGAGCGCGGTGAAGACCGACTGGATCACCACCAGGTACATCAACTGCCGGTGGACGAACTGCTGGAGCGGCAGGCTCCACAACGGCACGCGCCGATCCCTGTCGGGCCGGGCGCTGCGCCGGTGGCGACTGTTCAGCGCCGACACTCGGCGGATTGTCACACCCTCCTGAGGTCGCCGAACCGCAACGGGCTCGGCCCCTGGGCGGGGGCGGCGGCCTCGGCGACGCGCCTCGTCCCCGGTGCTGACAGCCACCGGCGGCCGTCCGTCAGCGTGTGGAGGTCGGCGCGGTCCGGGGTGGAGCAGGGGGACTCGCGGCACCGGCCGGCCCGGGCGGACAGCGTCGGCCCCGGTGCCGGTCGGCAGCGGGAGGAACTGAGCCGCCGCGTCAGTGGGAAGAGGAGAGAACCTGACGTCCTGTAGGGGGGCGCCCGGCCGTCACCAGGCACGGTCTCCCCCCTTCGGCCCCGGCCGCCCGCCATCGTCGTCCGGGGTCAGTAGCGGGCCCGGGCATGGCGCGGCCGGTGCGCGTCCTTCGCAGCCCTTCCCGCCCCGGGCCGCCGCGACCGGCCGTGGTGTGCGGAGGAAGGAGCGGTCGCGGCCAGGACCATCGCGAGCACGAGCGGAGCCAGCAGCAACATCATGGACACGGTCATCCACGCCTCCCGGGGATCGACGTCCGCCTCTGGTCCTCCCCGTGTGCCCCGCATCACGCCCGCCATGTCAGCTCAACGCGCTGCCCTGAGCGGCGACGGTGGACTCATCGGTTCGTGCCGGAGCCCGGCTCCTCGGGGAGCGGCGAGTCCGCGGGCGCGGGCCGGGACTTGCGGCGGATCAGGCAGGTGCTCCTGGCGACCGCGCACAACCGCAGGTCTTCGTCGAGCGCGCGACAGGTCGCCAGTCCGCGGTTCCGGCCGAGGTGGACCACCTCCGCATCGACCGTCACCGGGCCGCCCGGCGCCGGCACCGGGCGCAGGAAATCGACACCGAGGTCGAGGGTGACGATGTCCTGTTCCGCGGTGACGGCCGACAGCACGGCGCACCCGAGAGCGGCGTCGATGACGGTCGAGAGGATGCCGCCGGCGAGAACGCCGAGGTGGTTGGCGAGGAAGCCGGGTACGGGCATGGTGAACCGCACCCGGCCGGGTTCGGCGGTCTCCACCGCGATGCCGAGCACTTGGGCGACGGGGGGTGGAAGGACCTCGCCGCTCGCGAGGCCCCGCAGGTACTGCAGGCCGCTCTGCTGCGGGTCGTCGGCGAAGAGCAGGCCTGACTCCCTCCAGCTGAGGATCGTGGAACGTTCTGCGCCGATCTCCTGCCGAGTCATGCCGTCCCCTTCGGTCGAACAGCGGAGCCGATTCGCTTCGAATGTCGAAGCACCGCTGCCGGCCCGCGATACTACTGCTTCGAAATCCGAAGCGGTAGGTGCCGACAGAAGATCCGAGCCCGCCGCCAACCCCCGCGCGTGCGCGAGCCGCCGCGGGCGTCAGTCGGCAGAGCCGCCCTCGACCGCGCCCTCGCCCACGGTGCGGGCACGGGTGGCGCGGGTGGGACGGGTGGCGGCCTGGTCGTCGGGCTGGCGCGCCAGTTCCGGTTCGAGCTCCGCAGCCCAGCGTTGCGACCACCGGGCGAGGGGGTCGAGTGCGAGACAGGCATCCCGCCCCAGCACAGTGAGCTCGTACCGGCTGTCGGGCAGTTGGCGGACGACGTGGGCGTCCATCAGTTCGCTCAGGCGCTGTCGCATCACGCTGGAGGACATGTCGTCGCACTGCTTCTGCAGGGGCCGGAATCCGAGCGGGCCGCTGCGCAGCTCCCAGACGATGCGCAAGCTCCACCGCCGCCCGAACAGGTCGAGTGCCGCCATGAGGGGGCGACCGGACGTCGAGCCGCGGACGGGCTCGCCGGGCTTCGGGTTCGACATGGCGCGAAGACCAGCTCTCCAGGATTGATGCTTCGGATTCCGACACGCTACCATCGGCGAGCGCTTCGAAAATCGAAACGCAGGGAGGTCTGCGTGAACATCACGCCGACCACCCGGCTGTACCGAACGGCGGGCATCTGCACGCGTTCGTCCGAGCGCCCATGACCGGGTCCGCTGCCGCCGCGAGCACGGTCAAGCGGACTCTTCCCGACCCGGCCTCCATGCCCGGCTGGGCGGCCCACCGCAAGGAGGTTAACCAGGCGGTCAGCCAGGTCAGCGACGAGGACGGCAACGATTGCCCGGGCTGCAAGCTCGACGGCAGCGCCGACTTCGAGGCCGGCACCGCGAAGGCCTCCTTCAAGATCACCACCTTCGCCGGCACGGCGGAGGCCAGCAGCTACCTCGCGACGAATGCGAAGAAGTACGGGAAGAACGCATCCCCGCTGTCCGTCGGGGTGATCGGCAACGAGACCACCGCCTACAGCGGCACGTTCGGCAGCAGCACCGGTGACCTCATCCTCATGCGGGTGGGCACCACGTACGCCGGCGTCCTGCTCACGGGACCGTCGGACGTTCCGAAGCTGCAGAAGATGGCGACCATGCTTGCCCGGCGAATCGAGCAAACCGCCTCCGGCGAAAGCGCCAACGCCGCTCTCGACGTCACCTGACGGCCCGGCGCCTGTCGGCTTGGTGCTCCACCGCTCGGTGGAGCACCAAGCCGTGCTGGCGGTGGAACACGGCGGACACACCGACCTGCCCACGCCCGGACTTCTGCGACAAGCTTTAGAGGTGAGCGGACACCAGGTCGTGGTCAATCGTCAAGCTGCCGGGGTCCAGTGCGGGCAGACCCAGGTGGTCGCAGAGCAGCTGGGTGAGTTGCTGCTCAAAGTCGCTGCTCGTGTAGTTCAGCCCGGCCGCTGCGATGACGGGGGCCAGTTCATTGGGCCAGTACTCCCCTACGTATTCGGGCCCCTCGTAGTCGATGCAGGACGAGGTCCGGCCGTCCCGGTAGTGATAGGCCTTGGGTCCATGGGACTTGCCGATGCAGGGGTTGGGAACGAAAACCACCAGCTCAACCCCCTGAGGACACAGCTTGCGATAGTCGATGCCGCCGTAGTCGTCGCGCGACGGATTGTGCAAGCTGTGTACGATCACACCCCAGTCGCCGGGTGCCGGGTCGTTGCCGTGTGCGAGCGGCGGCCGGTGCAACGCGACCAGTCCTTCTGCCATGGATGCCAGGCTGGTTCCCCTGAAGTACACCAGGACGGATTCGTCTTCCCCGTAACCGTCCGCGCTCAGCCATGCGATGACGCCGCACTTGATCCAATCGGTCATACCCGGCACCGTAACCTGAGCCACCGACAAATCTGTTGCCTGCCAGCATCGTCGAGGTTGTAGCGGCGCAGCGACGGTGGCTCGACCATTCTTTTCACGGAACTCCGGGCGGAGCCGTTTCGCAGTTCCTCATCACCCCTGCCCCATCCCGTCGAAGCCCCCACAACGGGGGCACGGTCGGACCGCTCGGGGGTTCGGCCCTCCGGCCATGTCACATCGTCGGCCACCTTCCGAGGCATTCGGCACGTGTGGCTGGAGCCGGAGGAGACCTCCTCCGGCTCCAGCCATGAGCAGCGGAGGACATGCGGTCTCCGCGAGGGAATTCATCCCGGCGCTGCCGGACCAGGCCGACCAGGCCGACCGGACCGGCCAGGCCGCAGTCCACCAGCGCCGGCGACCGACCGGCACCCCGGCACCCCGTGCGGCCGCGAGGCCGTCCGCGCGCCGGGGTGCCGGGGTGCCTGGGCGCCTGGGCGCCGTCGGTCAGTACTCGTTCTTGATGACGAAGAACGAGCCCCGGATGGTACCGGCGAGCTTCGACTTCTGCCGGGCGAACTTGAACCGGGACGCCAGCTCCTCCGGGACCTCCATCCCGTCCGAGAGCTTGAACCCGACAGCCCGCTTCCCGGACTCGTCGAGGGTGTACATCACGTTGATGGACAGTCCGTTCTCGTAGAAGACGTAGGCCATGCGGATGTTCTCCACCTGGAAGGCCGTGGCCTCCAGCGGCCGGGACGAGATGACGAGGTCGCGTTCCTCCTTGAGGATCCGGTGCACCCAGTCGACGACCTCCTTGGCCTCGCTCGCCGGCTCCACCGTGAAGACGTGGTCGTACTTGTTCCGGAAGTAGCGCGCCTCGTTCGCCCGCAGGCCGGCGAGCGCCTCCGCTACGGGCGACGACTCCAGACCGACCGTCGAGACGGTGTCGAAATCCACGGTGTGCGTCATGGCGGGTGTTGTCTCCGTCTCCTCGGTTCGGCCCGGACGCCCGGTCCGTCCGGCACCGGCGCCCGCAGCCTCCTGCTGCTCCCCCCTACTCCAGCAGACCCCGGACGCCTCCGCCCGACACGTTCGGCCACCCGCTGGACGTGCCGGCCGGGCTCTCCCCGGCCCGGCGCCGCGGCTTCCGGGCACCTGCGAAAGGACCCGCGGGGGAACTCGAACGGCCGCGGAAAACTTGCGGGAATATCCGGCCGTGCTCGGGGCAAGCGAATGCCACCAACAGCCCTTACGACCGGAGGTCAATCACCATGGTCCCCTTGCTTCTCGTCCTCCTGCTGGCCCTCATCCTTTTCGGCGCGGGTTTCGCCGTCAAGGCACTGTGGTGGATCGCCGTCATCGTCTTCGTCGTCTGGCTGCTCGGCTTCATCGCGCGGGGCACCAGCGCCTCCGGCAGCCGCGGACGCTGGTACCGCTGGTAGTCCCGGTGCTAGCCGGGTCCTCCGCGGGGCGCCTCCCGGAACGAGGCGCCCCGCGGACGCCCCCCCCGGCCCTGAAATCCACGGACCGGCGAATTCCGGTATTCGGGCATTCGTTCCGGAAGGCGTTGGGAGTTGACCATGAGCGTGCTCGACAGACTCGACGACTACCAGCGGCGGCACCGTCGAGCGGGTCTCGCGCTCGCCGTGGTCTACAAGTTCATCGACGACCAGGGCACCTTCATGGCGGCCCTGATCACCTATTACGGCTTCCTCTCCCTTTTCCCGATGCTGCTGCTCCTGGTCACCGGGCTGGGATTCGCGCTGCACGACGACCCGCAGCTGCAACAGCAGGTCCTGCACTCCGCCCTCAGCCAGTTCCCGGTGATCGGGGACCAGATCGAGCACAGCATCCGCTCCTTCCACGGGAGCGGCTTCGCGCTGGCCGTCGGCATCGCCGGCAGCCTCTACGGCGCGCTCGGCGTGGCGCAGGCGCTCCAGAACGCCTTCAACACGGTGTGGGCCGTCCCCCAGCACAGCCGCCCGAACGCGCTGACCGCCCGCCTGCGCGGGCTCGCCCTCCTCGGCGTCCTCGCCGGCGCCGTCCTGGCCTCCACCGCCCTCGCCGCCCTCACGGCCACCGCGCACGGCTGGCCCATCTGGATCGAGCGAGCGGTCCGGTTCGCCGCCGTCCCGGTGTCGGCGGCCATCGGCACCGGCCTGCTGCTGACCGCGTTCAAGCTGCTGACCAACCGCCACCTCCGGGTGCGCCGCCTGTGGCCGGAGGCCCTGGCGGCGTCGCTGACCTGGCAGGCGCTGCTGCTGGTCGGCACCTACTACGTCGGTCACGAGCTGCGCGGGGCGACGGCCACGTACGGGGTCTTCGGGGTGGTGCTCGGCCTGATGGCCTGGATCTACCTCGGCGCCCTCACCCTCGTCCTCTGCGCGGAGAGCGCGGCGGTGCGCACCCGGCGCCTGTGGCCCCGCAGCATCGCGGCTCCCTTCGCCGACCACACCGCGCTGACCCGCGCCGACCGCCGGGCCTACACCTCGTACGCCACCGCAGCCGCCTACAAGCCCTGCGAGGAGGTCACCGTCGACTTCCACGAGCCCGCGGCCCGGCACGAGGACGGCACCGGTCCGTCGTCACCCACCGGCGGTTGAGCCGCGCGGGCCGGTGCCGGACCGCCCGCGGACGAACGCCGGTCGCGGGCGGTCTGACACGGGCCCGTCCGGCGGGTTATGGTGTCCGGCGATGACGACCGGGACGGCCTCGCGCCACACACGATTCGGCGACCCGGCGCTCCGCTGAGCGCCGTACGGGCCGCCGCGGGCCCGCAGTTCGACCAAGGATCCTGCGTTTCGGCGCGGGGCCCGCCTCCTTCGTGGTGACCACACGCTCGATGCGCCGACCACGACAGGAGACTTCGACGGATGCCCAGCAGGACCCTGACCATCCCCACTCCCGACGGCCTGGCCGATGCCTTCGCCGCGTTCCCCGAAGGCGGCGGGCGGCACCCGGGGGTGCTGATGTACCCCGACGCCTTCGGCATCCGGCCCGCACTGCGCGACCTCGCGTGCGAACTGGCCGGGCACGGGTACTACGTGCTCGTCCCCAACATCCTCTACCGGCACGGCCCGACGCCGGTGGTGGAGCTGCCCGAGTTCATCGGGGCGGAGGCCCGGTCCGCGGTCGTCGCCCGGCTGATGCCCCTGCTCAGGGCGCACACCCCCGAGCGCGCCCTGAGCGACGCCGCCGCCTTCCTCGGGTACCTGACGACCCGGCCCGAGGTCGCCCCGGGACCGGTCGCGGTGACCGGCTACTGCTTCGGCGTCCTGCTGGCCGCGCGCACCGCCGCGGCGCACCCCGGCGAGGTGGCCGCCCTCGCCGGGTTCCACGGCCCGGTGGGCGCCGACGGGCCCGACCAGCACCGCCTCGTCTCCGCGCTGAGCGCACGGGTCCACCTGGGGCACGCCGAGACCGACCTGACGCCCGAGGCCCTCGACGAACTGAACCGCGCCCTGGACGCCGCAGGGGTCGACCACACCTCCGAGATCTACCCCGGGACCGTCCACGGTTTCACCATGTCCGACACGGACGCCTTCGACCCCGGTGCCCTGCAACGCCATTGGGATCGCCTGCTGCCGCTCCTCGACGGCGCGCTGCGGCCCCGCGGCTGAGCTCCTGCGGCAGCGTTCCGCGGCTGGGTTTCCGAGACAGAGCCCTTCGGCTGGGTTCCCGAGACGAAGCCCTGCGGCTGGGTTTCCGAGGCTGAGCCTCCGGCCGGGGCGGCGCGCCCCGGCCGGGGTCACACCTCTGCCCGCCGGGGCGCCGGGTCGAGTTCCTCGATCCGGACCCGGTCGAGCATCCCGTGGTAGGCGGCGGCGTCGAAGCGGCCGGCCTGCGGGTCCAACACCGTGGCGGCGGACAGCGCCACCGCGTGCCGCAGCCGCTCCGGCCAGGGGATGCCGGTCTCCAGGCCGAGTGCGAGGGCCGCGACCGCCGAGTCACCCGCCCCGGTCGGGTTCCCGCGCAGGTGCTCGGGCGGGCGGGCGCGCCAACCGCCCTCAGGCGTACGGGCGAGCAGACCGTCCGGACCGAGGGAGGCCACCACCGCGCCCGCCCCGGCCGCGCGGAGCAGCTCGGCGCCGCGCGCCGGGTCCGCGGTGCCGGTCGCCGCCGTGAGTTCGGGCGCGTTGGGCTTGATCACCGCCGGACCGGCGGGCAGCGCCGAGAGCAACGCCTCGCCCTCGGCGTCCAGCACGACCGGCACGGCCGCGGCGCGGGCCAGCTCGACCAGCACCCGGTAGGCGTCCACCGGCAGTCCCGGCGGCAGGCTCCCGGACAGCACGGCCACCGAGGCGCCGGGCAGCAGGCGCCGGTAGTGCGCCAGGAAGCGCTGCCACTCCGCCGCCTCGACCGGCGGCCCGGGCTCCAGGAAGACGGTGGTGTCCTGCTCGTCCGCGACCGCGACGGTGCGACGGGTCCCGGCCGTGATCTCGACCAACTCATCGCGCAGGGCGCTCCGGGCGAGGTTCGCTCGCAGGGCCTGACCGTTCACGCCGCCGACCAGGCCGGTGACGATCGCCGGGTGGCCCAGCGCGGCCAGGACCCGGGCGACGTTGACGCCCTTGCCGCCCGCCTGCTGCCGGACGCTCTCCACCCGGTTGCTCGCGTGCAGGCGGACGGCGCCCAGCCGGTAGGTGAGGTCGAGGGCGGGGTTGAGGGTCACGGTGAGGATCATCGGCCGCCGCCGGTGGTGTCGTCGTTCCTGGTCATGACGTCCTCCTGAGCGAGGCTGCACGCAGTTGCGTGAATCTGATCGATGTAGAGCGGATTTTGCCATCAATGCGCAACCGTGCGCACCGGTAATCAGCTTCAGAGCATCCTGCGCCGGGCCGGTCCGCGCCGTACCGCCCCGGAACCGGGCACGGCACCCGCGGTCGACGAGCGCCGACGGGGGTCGCGCGGGCGCCGACGGGGGCCACACGAGGCCGTTCGGGCGAGTACTCGGCGTCAAAGATCAACTGCCCGTTCACCAAGATGTGTCATTTCCCCGTACCGATGTATCCACTCCCGGCTAAGATCCACTTCCCATGACCGGACGTCAGACCATCCCAGCAGTCACCGACTCGGCCGATGTCGTCATCCTCGGCGCCGGACCGGCCGGACTGACCCTCGGAAACCTCCTCCTCGCCGCCGGGATCGACTGCGTCGTCCTCGAACGCGCGGACCGCCGGCACGTCCAGACCCGCGCCCGGGCCGGGTTCCTCGCCGCCCACACCGTCCGCGTGCTGGACCGCCACGGACTCTCCGACGGTCTGCACCGGCGCGGGCTCCCCCACGGCACCTGCGAGTTCCGCACCGACGGGGGCCGCTTCCGGCTCGACTACGGCGCCCTCGGCCTCGGCGAGCGGCACACCGTCTACCCCCAACAGGACCTGGTCACCGACCTGCTGACGCACTACCTGGCGGCGGGCGGCCGGATCCGTTTCGAGACCGAGGCCCTCACCGTGGACGACGCCGCCGGCGTCCGCCCCACCGTCACCGTCCGCGACCCCGAGGGCCGCCCCTGCCGGTGGCGGGCCCGCTACGTCGCCGGCTGCGACGGCCGCCACGGCGCGGCCCGCCGTTCCCTGCCCGCCGCAGCCCGCCACCAGCGCGACCACGGCGTCAGCTGGCTCGGCCTGCTCGCCGAGGCACCGCCGAGCCTGGACGCCGTCGGCTACGCGCTGCACGCGCGCGGCTTCGCCGGCCACATGGCCCGCACCCCCGAGGTGACCCGCTACTACCTCCAGTGCGAGCGCGGCACCGCACCCGACGCCTGGTCCGAGGAGCGGATCTGGGACGAACTCGGCCTGCGCATGCGCACCGCCGACCACGGCCCGCTCCACCGGGGCCGGATCATCCATCGCTCCGTGATCGACCTCCAGTCCGACGTCATGGAGACGCTGCGGCACGGCTCCCTGCTGCTGGCCGGCGACGCCGCGAGCCTGCCCGCCCCGGCCGCCGCCAAGGGCGCCAACCTCGCCGTCCTCGAAGCCGAACTCCTCGCCGAGGCCCTGATCGACGACCTCGCGCACGGCGACCCGGGCGCCCTCGACCGGTACTCACCGCGCTGCCTCGCCCACATCTGGCGCGCCCAGGAGTTCTCGCACTGGATGATCCAGCTGCTCCACGCCCCGTACGCCTCGGACGGCGAAGCGCTCTTCCACGAATCCCTCCGGCGCTCGCGCGTCGAGTCCCTGCGCACCTCCCGCGCCCACCAGGAATGGTTCGCCGAGAACTACGTCGGCATCTGACCGCCGCGCCGCCGGCGCGCCCCAGGACCGGGGTGTCGCTCCGAGGCGCGGACGTCCTCGACGGTGACGTGCGGGCCGGGTGGCTGTCCCGGCTCCCTCACCGGTCCAGCATCGGCACTCTCACCTGGTTGAACGCGTAGTAGAGCGCCAGCAGCCCGTGGACCGCGAGGGCGGCCGGGGCGGAGAGGAAGGCCAGGCCGACGGTGAGCGGGTAGACGGCCAGGCCCAGCTCGAACCGCCACCGGCCGGCCCGGGCCGCGGCGACGTCGACGCGTTCGTCGAAGCAGTGGCCGGTGCGGGTCGCGTAGTTACAGAACACCCCGAACACCACGGCCTGCCCGACCATCACCCCGCCGTAGACGGCCGCGGCGACGTTCGCCGCCGAGCCGTTGCGGAGGTTCTGCGCCACCAGGGCCGTCGGGAAGGGCAGGGCGGAGATCAGCATGAGCAGCAGCAGGTTGACGAACATCAGCGTGCGGTCGATCCGGGCCAGGTAGCCGAACAGGGTGTGGTGGTTCACCCAGACGACGCCGATGACGAGGAAGCTCACCACGTACGCGAAGTAGGACGGCCACTGCTCGCCCAGCGCCCGCCACAGCTCCGCCGCGCCGTGGGCCTGCGGGATCCTGATCTCCAGCACCAGCAGGGTGATCGCGATCGCGAACACCCCGTCACTGAACGCCTCGATGCGGCCCGTGTCCGTCGTCTCCACCGGCAGAGCATCTCAGCACGGCAGCGGCGCCGGTCGGCGCAACGCCGCTGCGACCGCTCCGAGCACCGGCCGGCCCGCACGCCCGCCCGGCCGCCGTCACCGCGCCCCGCCCGGCCGCCACCTCCACCTGGCGACACGTCAGTGATGGTGTGTATCAACCGCGCTGGCGGAGCCGGCGTGCAGAGCCCCTTCCGGAGCGGCCCGGACCCCGTGCCGTGCGCTCCGACCGGATCGGACGCCCGAACACCCGCACGCCTTCGCACCCGCACTGTTAAGCTGCTCTGCGGCAGGCCCCTTCGTGGCGGAAAACGGAAAGCGGACGCAGACATGGCTGGTGACGACGACATCTCCGGGTGAGACCCGGTCCTGAAGCCGTCGTGGGTGCCGGGCACCCGGCGCGACGGCTCGCTTCGTCGTTCCCGTCCCCCTGTCTGCTCGTGGCGGAGAGGTCTCCGCCCGCTCACCCCCGGGTTGTCCTGATGTCCGACGCATCCATCGTCTGCTCCCAGCTGTCCTTCTCCTGGCCCGACGACACTCCCGTGTTCCGGGAGCTGTCCTTCGCCCTCGGCACCGGCCGCACCGGCCTGGTCGCGCCCAACGGCTCCGGCAAGAGCACCCTTCTCAGGCTCATCGCCGGTGAACTGCGGCCCACGGCCGGGTCGTTGACCGTCGGCGGCACCTCCGCCTACCTGCCGCAGGACCTCCCGCTGGCCGCCGACCTCACCGTCGCCGACGTCCTCGGGATCACCGAGGTGGTCCGCGCCATCGACGCGGTGGAGTCCGGTGACGTGGCGGAGGAGCACTTCTCCACCATCGGCGACGACTGGGACATCGAGGAGCGCAGCCTCGCCCAACTCGAACGCCTCGGCCTGGCCGGTGTCGGGCCGGATCGGCGGCTGGACACCCTCAGCGGCGGCCAGATCGTCCAACTCGGCCTAGCAGCACAGCTGTTCAAGCGGCCCGACGTGCTGCTGCTGGACGAGCCCACCAACAACCTCGACCTCGCGGCCCGCCACCGGCTCCACGAAGCGCTGGAGGACTTCACCGGCTGCCTGCTGCTGGTCAGCCACGACCGGGCCCTGCTCGACCGGATGGACCGCATCGCCGAACTCGGCTCCGGCGAACTCCGCCTCTACGGTGGGGACTTCACGGCGTACGAGCAGGCGGTGCAGGCCGAGCGGGAGGTCGCCGAGAAGAACATCCGCAACGCCGAGCAGGAGCTGAAGCGGGAGAAGCGGGAGATGCAGCAGGCCCGCGAGCGCGCCGACCGGCGGGCCGGCAACGCCGCCCGCAACCTCAAGAGCGCCGGTCTGCCCCGAATCTTCGCCGGGAACATGAAGCGCGGCGCCCAGGAGGCGGCGGGCCGCTCCGGCCAACTGCACGCCGCCCGCGTCGGCGAGGCCAGGGCCAGGCTCGACGACGCGGAACGCGCACTGCGCGGCGAACAGCGCCTGAGCCTGGACCTCTCCGGCACCCGGGTGCCGAGCGGGCGCGGCCTCTTCGTCGGCGAGAACCTCCAGGTGCTGCGCGGCGGTTCGCCGCTGTTCGCGGGCAGCGGCGTGGACCTGGCCGTCCGGGGCCCCGAGCGGATCGCCCTGGTCGGCCCCAACGGCGCGGGGAAGACCACCCTGTTGCGGCTGCTCGTCGGCGATCTCGCACCCGACGCCGGCCGGTCGAAGCGATCGGACGGCCGCGTCGCCTACCTCTCCCAGCGGCTGGACCTGCTGGATCCGGACCGGAGCGTCGCGGAGAACTTCGCCGCGGCGGCGCCCGGCCTCCAGCCGGCGGAGCGGATGAACCTGCTCGCCCGTTTCCTGTTCCGCGGTGCCCGCGCCCACCTCCCGGTCGGGGTGCTCTCCGGCGGCGAGCGACTGCGCGCCACGCTGGCCTGCGTGCTGTGCGCGGAGCCCGCTCCCCACCTGCTGCTGCTCGACGAGCCGACGAACAACCTCGACCTGGTCAGCGTCGGCCAGCTGGAGAGCGCCCTGAACTCCTACCAGGGAGCGTTCGTCGTGGTCAGCCACGACGAACGGTTCCTCGCGGCCATCGGGGTGGACCGGTGGCTGCGGTTGGCGGACGGCTCCCTGGAGGAAGTGGCGGCCCCCGAGCTCTGAGACGTCACCGGCCGGAACGCTCACCCGAACCGTTCCGGCCGGCCCGCCCGTTGACCGCCGGGCCTTCACCGGGCCCCTCACCAGTGCCGTTCCACCCGCGCAGGATCCCCTGCCCGGCCCCGCCGGCCGTACGCCACCGCGCGCACGGCCCCGCCCCACCGAGTTGGAGACCGATGTCGCCGATATCACCGATGTCACCGCCGCCCCCGGGGCCGCCGGCGCGCCCGACCTCGGGAGCGACCGCCGGGCGTCCACCCCGGACGGACGAGGCGCCACCGGGGCGCGCGGCCCCGAGGGCCCTGGTGCCGGCCGCAGTGGCAGCGGTGGCCTCCGCGCTGCTGGTCCGCTTCCTCCTGCTGGACTACCAGTCGGCGGACTGGCACTACTTCCTCGAACCCTGGTACCGGTACCTCACCGAGCGGGGCGGGTTCCGTGCCCTCGACCACACCGACTTCTCGGACTACAACGTCCCGTACCTGTACCTGATGGCCGCGCTCACCTACCTGCCGGTGGCAGGGCTGACGGGCATCAAGTGCATCTCGATCGCCTTCGACCTGGCGCTGGCGTACTACGCCTTCCGCATCGTCTCGCTGCAGTCGCCGCACCGGCCCTGGCGGGCGTTCGCCGCGGCGGTGGCCGTGCTCTTCCTGCCCACCGTCGTGACCAACAGCGGCTGGTGGGGCCAGGCCGACGCGATCTTCACCGCCTTCCTGGTCGGCGGCGTCCACCACGTCCTGCGCGACCGGCCCTGGTGGGCCTGCTCGTTCTTCGGCGCGGCGCTGGCCTTCAAACTCCAGGCGGTGTTCCTGTTCCCGCTGCTGCTCGTCCTGGTGCTGACCCGGCGAATACCCTGGCGGAGCCTGCTGGCCGTCCCCGCCGTGTACGTGGCGCTCGACGTCCCGGCCGTCCTGCTGGGCTCCGACCCGTGGCAGCTGCTGACCGTCTACACCCGGCAGGCGGGCATCTACCCGGACCTCACGCTCAACGCACCCTCCGTGTACCAGTTCGTCTCGGTGCCGCAGGGCGAGGAGGACCCGGTCCGCCGGGCGGGCGTCCTGGTCGCGGGCGTCCTGGTGCTGGTGCTGGTCGCACTGGCCGTCCGCGCCGTACGGCGCACCGACGGGACCGCGGTGCCCGCCACCGGGCTGGAAGGGGAGGCGGCGGCCGCGCGGCACCGGTGGCCCGGGCTCACCGACACCAGGATCCTGCTGCTGGCCACCGTCTTCTCGATCGCCGTCCCGTTCCTGCTGCCGGCCATGCACGAACGCTACTTCTACCTGGCGGACGTACTCAGCGTGATCGCTGCCTTCCGGCTGCCCCGGCGCCTCTGGTACCTGCCGGTCCTGGTGCAGCTCTCCTCCTTCGGCAGCTACCTCAAGTTCATCGCGCCCGGCGTGTCGCCGTACCTGTCGATGCCGGCCCACGGCGCGCTGATGCTGCTGGCGCTCATCACCGTGGTCCGGACCACCGCGCTGGAGTTCCGGGGCGCCCCGGCGCCCGGCGGGAGCGCCCGGCTGCCGGGGCAGCGGACCGGCCCCAGGACCCGCACCGACGGGTGACGGCCGGTGTCGCCACCACCCCGGCCACCGGTTGTTTCGCCCCCGGCCCCACGGGCAGCCGCCCGGATGCGACACAGGACCGGAGGGACGCCGTCATGAAACCGCTCTTCCTGAGCCGCCTCTACGAGTCGGTCCAGCCGGTGGCGTCGGTGTACCTGGACACCTCGCGCGACCTGGACGAGCCGGACCGGGCGACAGCGCTGCGCTGGCGGGGCCTGCGGGAGAGCCTGCTCGCCCACGGTGCCGACGAGGACAGCGTCCATGCGATCGACCACGTCGCCGGGCGCGACCACGGGTGCGCGGGCCGGCACGGACAGGCCGTGTTCGCCTCCGCCGGGCGGATCCTGCTGGACGAGTGCCTGCCCGAGCCGCCCCCGCGGGACACCGCCCGGTACGGGGCGCTGCCGCACGTGCTGCCGCTGCTCTTCCAGCGGGCACCGGACGTCCCCTACGCCGCCGTGGTGGTCCACCGGGTCCATCCGCCGGCCGAGGCGGGGGCGGCGGCGGAGGACGAGCTGGAGCTCGAGTACGACCTCGGCCGCTGGCCGAGGACCCGGGTGAACTCCACCGCCGTGCACCGCCGGATCCCGCTGACCGGGTGGGTGGAGGACGCCGAGCGGCTCCTCGGGGAGCTGGCGGGTGCCGTCGGCGGGGCCACCGAACTCGTCGTGCTCGCCGGGGACGCCTGGGCCGTGAACACCATGATCCGGCTGGCCCCGGCCGGGCTGCGCGGCCGGTTCGTCAGGCTGCGCGACACCGGGCTCCACCGCGCGGAGCCCGGCCGGGCCGTCCTGGAACACGAGGTCGAACTGCTGATGGCCGACCGGCTGACCGAGCACGACCAGCGCCGGCTCGACGCCTTCCTCGTCCGGCGTGCGGTCGGCCGGCGCGCCGACGGCCCGCGCACTGACCACCCGGCCGCCGACCACCCGGGCACTGAACGCTCGGGCACCGACGGTCCGGGCGCCGCCGAGGGGCTGGCCGAGACGGTCGCGCTCCTGCAACGCGGCCAGGCGGCGGCCCTGTTCCTCAACCGCCCGTTCCCGGAGCCGCCCCCGCTGTGGGTCGGTCCGCGGCCCACCGATCTCGCGCCGGCGGCCGCGGACCTCCAGGCCTTCGGCGTCGGCTACTACTGGGAGGACGAGGCGGGCGACGCGCTCGTCCGCGCCGCCGTCGGGACGGGAACGGACGTGATCGCCGTCCCCGCCGACCAGGCGGAGTTCACCGACGGCCTCGCCGCCCTCCCCCGCTACGGCACCGCCGGCACCACCGCGCGCACGGGCGGTCGGGCCGTCCAGGACGTCACCCGGCGGTGAGCCGGGCCCGCGGTGAGCGTGCGGCGGTGAGCCGGACCTGCGGTGAGCCTGCGGCGCGGTGAGCCGGACCTGCGGTGAGCCTGCGGCGCGGTGCTGCGCCCAGGAAGCCGACGAAGGCCGCCGTCACGGGCTCGGGACGAGGCGCCGAGCCCAAGGGAGGACCGTCCGGACCGCCCACCGAAAGCGGCAGGGGCGGAAGTCCGGAAACGACTTCCGCCCCTGCGGATCGGAGCGCCGGGCCCGAATCGAACGAACCCCTCCCGCTGAAAGCGGGCGTGCTACCGCTGCACCACCGACGCCTGGCCTGGCCGGACTCGGACCACCTGGTGGCCCCGTCCCGCTGACGAGGAAGAAGTTACCAGCAGATGATCAGTGGGGACAATCGGCCCTCGCGGGGTCTCGGCCGTCGACCCCGCGGCCGCCCCACCGCCCCCGTGGCACCGTGGCGCGGCACCGGGCCCGATGATGGAGGAGGAAGGCCCGCGCCGGCCGACCGGAGGAGACCGCGCAGGAGGGAGCTGAGGCGTGACCGCGACGACGGGGAGCGTGTTCACGGGCGAGGACGTGCCCGCGAGGGAACGGTTCGATCGCTGGCGGGAGTTGGTCGGGCGGACCCGTTCCAGCGAGATGACCAGCCCTCACGCCGACGACTTCGAGGCCGAGATGCGGCGACTCGAACTGGGGCCGGTGACCCTCCTGAGGACCGCGTTCCCGTCCGCCCGGTTCCGGCGGACGGCCGCCATGGTGCGGCGGTCGGATCCGGGCGTCTACCACCTGACGCTGGTGCTCGGCGGGGACCTGGCGCTGACCCGCGACGGCCGGCCCGGGCAGGCCGTGTTCGGCGCGGGCGACCTGTACGTGCTCGACAGCTCGCAGCCCTACGACCTGCGGGCCTTCGGCGTCCGCACCGCCGACCGCACGGAACGCCGGCCCGAGGCCGTCGGCATCGACTTCCCGGTGTCGCTGCTGCCGCTGCCGCCCGACCGCATGCGCGAACTGATGGGCCGTCCGTTCTCCGGGCGGCAGGGCACGCCCGCGCTGCTCACGGAGTTCCTCGTCGGCCTGGACCGGCAGGCCGCCGCCCTGGGGCCGGCCGAGGCTCCCCGGCTGGGCACGGTCGTCGTCGACCTGGTGGCCACCTGGCTGGCCCGCGAACTGGACGCCGGGGCGGCGGTCCCGGACGACGCCCGGCACCGGGCCCTGGTGCAGAGCGTCCGGAGCTTCATCCGGCGCAACCTGCACGATCCCGAGCTGTCCCCGTCCGTGATCGCCGCCGCGCACCACATCTCCGTCAGCTACCTGCACCGCGTCTTCACCCAGCAGTCCGAGGGCGAGACCGTCGCCGCCTGGATCCGCGGGCAGCGGCTGGAGCGGGCCCGCCGCGACCTGGCGGACCCGGCCCTGCGCGGCACGCCCGTCCACGCCCTCGCCGCCCGGCTGGGGATCCCGCGCGCCTCCGACTTCACCCGGGCCTTCCGGGCCGCGTACGGGATGCCGCCCAGCGAGCACCGGCGCCGGGCGCTGTCGGGGTGCGCGAGCGAATAGCGGCGCCCCGGCGGACCCTTCGCCGCCGCTGGTCCCTGCGCCACCGGTGGTCGCCGCGCCCCCGGCGCCCCGGCACCAAGTCCCCCCGGGTCGGCGCCCGCGTCGGCCCCGGCCCGGCGCGGATCCCGGACGGCGCACCCGGAGTCGGCGCCGACGAGTGGACGCAGTGCCAAGGAACTGTCGACGCAGCGCCAACACGGCCGGCCCGCGGACTGAGATCCTCCCGGAGGAACACCACGGCGCCCACGCCGCCGTTCACCTCCGGGGCGGGCCGGACCGGTCCGGCCCGCCCCGGAGGCCCCCCACGGGCCGACGGCCCGGCACGCCACGGGGGTGCGTGCCGGGCCGCCGGGCTCAGCCGCCCGCACCGGGCACGCCTAGCGCCCCTTCTCCGCCCTCCCCGCGCGGTAATTCGGTTGACCCTGCCGTCGGTCGGCGACTGGACTGTGCGGGGCGCCACGACGGGTGGTGCCGGTGGCCACAGGAGGCAGCAACTCCCATGGAGATCCGTTCCACGACCGACCGGGACCGCGACGTCTACGTCGACACCCTCCATGCCGCCTTCGCACGCTTTCCGGAGACTCCGGCCGAGGACGGCGGCGGGGTCTGGTGGTCGGCGGCCGAGATGGACCGCAACCTGCTCGCCGTCGCGGCGGACGGGCGGCCGGTCGGCACCGCCGGTGCGTACTCCTTCGAGCTCACCCTGCCCGGCGGCACGATCGTCCCCGCCCCCGGCGTGACCGGCGTCGGCGTCCTGCCCTCGCACCGCCGCCGGGGCGTGCTCACCGCGATGATGCGGCATCAGCTCACCGAGCTGCGGGCCCGCGGGGAGCTCCTGTCCGTCCTGCTGGCCTCCGACGCCCTGATATACGGCAGGTTCGGCTACGGTCCCGCGACGTACACCCAGCGCCTGACGGTTCCGCGCCACCGGGCCGCCCTCGTCCCGCCCCGGGCCGGCGGACGCTCCGGCGCCGCGGTGACCGACGCGCCCTCCCGCTCGGGCACCGGTACGGGAACCGGCGCGGACACCGGCACGGTCGAACTGCTGCGGCGCGCCGAGTGCGGCGGGATCCTCGAAGAGGTCTACGACCGCTACCGCCGCCTCCAACCGGGCGCGCTGAACCGGCCGCCCCACTGGTGGGCGCTGGGCGCAGGCCAGCCCCCGACCGCCCCGGCGCCGCGTTACGTCGCCGTCCACCGCGGCGCCGACGGCGTGCCCGACGGGTACGCCAGCTACTCCCGCGGCGACGACAACGTTCTGACGGTCGACGAGGTGATCGCCACCGACGACGCCGTCCACACCGCGCTTGCCCGGTTCGTGCTCGGGCACGACCTGGTCACCGAGGTGGTGTTCAAGCACGTCCCGCCGGAGCACCCGTTGCGCTGGCAGCTCGCCGACTTCAGGGCCGGGCAGCTGAGCGACCACACCGACTGGCTCTGGGTGCGGCTGCTGGACATCCCGCGCGCACTGACCTCGCGCGGCTGGTCGACGGACGGCGAACTCGTCCTCGACGTGGACGACCCGTTCCTCGGCGAGCACGGGCGCCACCTGCTCACCGTCCGGGACGGCAGGGCCGACTGCGTGCCGACGGACCGGGAGCCCGACCTGTCCCTCGATGTGAGCGATCTGGGCGCGGTCTACCTGGGCGGGACGGCCCCGAGCACCCTGGTGCGGGCCGGACACGTCCGGGCCCACCGCCCGGGCGCGGCCGCTCTCGCCGACGCCCTCTTCCGCGCCGAGCGCCCGCCGCACTGCCTGCACTGGTTCTGACCCGCGCCGGCCCCTGACGGGCTGCCGGACGCGGCGTTCAGGCCCCGGACGCGGCGGGGGGGGGGGGGGGGGGGGGGGGGGGGGGGGGGGGGGGGGGGCGGGCCGCCCGCGCCCGGGTGCGGGGGCGCGGCCCGGCCGCTCGGCGGGCGGTGGGTTGCCCCGCGGGCGGGCCCGGCGGGGCGGGCGGGGGGGGGCGTCCCCCCCCCGGCGGCCGGTCGGGTACTACGACCGGTAGCGGTACCGGATCCGGCCACGGGTGAGGTCGTAGGGGCTGAGCTCGACGAGCACCCGGTCCTGCGGGAGGATCTTGATGTGGTTCTTCCGGACCTTCCCGCTGATGTGGGCGAGCACGGTGTGCCCGTTCGGGAGTTCCACCTTGAAGTTGGCGTTGCGCAGGCATTCGACGACGATGCCTTCGACTTCGATGCCATCGGCTGTTTTGGTCATGACTCTCACCTCTTCGTTCGTGATCACTTCGGATGACGCCGTCCGGCGTCGGGTGACACCGGACGACGCCCTGTGGCGCGCTCGTGGGTCGCCGTCACGGCGGTAGGGCGCCGTGACGGCCGGTCGGGGGCGTGTGGTGGGGCGTCAGCGACGCACCAGTTCCAGGGTCGCGCCGTCGCACCGGGCGCCGATGCCCTCGAAGAGGGCGGTGGCGGCCGCGTTGGTCTCGGTGACCTCGGCCCGGACCGAGGTGGTGCCCGAGCGGTGCAGGGCGTCCAGGGTGTCGGCCAGCAGCGCCCGGGCGATGCCGTGGCGCCGCTCCGCCGACCGGACGGCGATCAGCCCGATCCGCGGCCGGCGGGTCAGCGGGGCCAGTCGCAGCAGCCCGACGTAGCGGCCGCCCTGGCGGGCCACCGCGTACTTCGACGGGTCGACCACGCTGGTCCCCGGCGAGCAGGGCATCAGGCGGGCCGGCATCGTCCACCAGCCGTCGCCGGCCTCGATCTCGCCGTGCAGCACCCGGTCCAGGTCGCGCAGCGTGGCCTCGTCGGCCCGGCCGACGGGCAGGATGTCCACGCCCACGGGGGGCCGCGCCGGGCCGAGCCCGGTGATCTCCGGATCGGTGGGCACGGCGTAGACCCGCTCGCGGCGGACGGTCGTGAAACCGGCCCGCTTCCAGGCGGCCAGTGCGTCGTGGTCGGCTTCGTCGGCCACGGCGTACAGCGGCGCCGGCAGGGCCGCCGCCATCGCTTCGGCCAGGCGGTCGAAGACCGCGCCGTGCCACGCGTCGATGCCGATGAAGAGCCGGCCGTCGGGCCGGAGGAGGGCGTCGCCGTGGCCGACGACGCGGTCGTCCTCCACGGCGTGCCACTCGGTGTCCGAGACCCGCGTGATCGCGGTCCCGTGGTGGCCGCTGCCCGGGAGGGAATGCAGAGTGTTCATGGTGGTGCCTTTCGAGAGTGCCTGGCCGAGGCGCTCCCGGGCGACACGTACGTCAATCGCCCGCCGCGACGGAGAGGGGGAGCACCCACGCGGATACCGCCTTCATGGGTCTCACCTCCTCGTGTCGTTTCACGGCTTCGCAGACAGTAGCAGCCCCCGGTGGGCCCGCCCAACCGATTTACCGCGGGGCGGCCGGACGGCAGCAACCTGACACGCCCGTGGATTCGTTCATGGGTTCCGGTGAGGCTCGATCCGGAAGCGATGATCATCGACGAATCCAGAGACATGAGCACCGAGTCGGTCGACCTCGGCCGTGATCGGTCAACCGGTTCGTCGCGGTCGGCGCAGCCCTGGACCTGGCTCCGGTGGTGACGGGGTCTTCGGCCGGCCCTGGACCGATCGCCCGTCACCCGTCACCCGTCACCCGTCACCCGTCACCCGTCACCCGTCACCCGTCACCCGTCACCCGGACAGGATCCTGCGGCAGTAGGCCGGGGCCCCTGCCGGGTGCGGCTGCGCGAGGCGACGCCGGGTCCCGTCCACGAGATCATCGAGCAGCGGGTGGACCGGGCGAGCGGCACCGGCCGGCAGAACTCCCCGCGGGCGCGGCGGACGGTCGCTCGCTGCGCGCTCAACTCGCCGCCGCCCGCACCCTGCTGTAGGCGATGGGCCAGCAGCGCCCCCTCGACGCCGTAGGGGTGGGGCGGGGCTACGCTCCGAATGTGGAGACAACACCAAGCACCGCCGTCCGTCGCCCCCGGGTCGGACACATCCGGTTCCTCAACTCGCTGCCCGTGTACTGGGGGATGGCCCGGACCAGTGCTCGACGTCGACCTGACCAGAAGGACCCCCGACGAGCTGAACGACGGGCTGGTCCGCGGGGACCTCGACGTCTCGCCGATCAGCCTGGTGGAGTTCCTGCGCAACGCCGACCAGTTGGTGGTGCTGCCCGGGCTGGCGGTGGGATGCGACGGCCCGGTGATGTCCTGCTCGATCGTCTCCCGGCTGCCGCTGGACCAGCTGGACGGCGCCCGGGTGGCGCTCGGCTCCACCTCGCGGACCTCGGTGTGCCTGGCCAGGCTGCTGCTCTCGGAGCAGTACCGGGTCACGCCGCGTTACGAGGTCCGGCAGCCCGACCTGGAGGCGATGATGAGGGAGGCGGACGCCGCCGTGGTCATCGGGGACATCGCGCTGACGGCCTCGCTGTACCGGGCCGAGCAGTTGGGCCTGCACGTCCACGACCTCGGGCAGATGTGGAAGGACTGAACGGGGCTGCCGTTCGTCTTCGCGGTCTGGGCCGTCCGCCGCGACTACCTGGCCCGCCACCCGGAGCTGGTCCGCCAGGTGCACCGCTCGCTGCTCGCCGCGCGCGACCTGGCCCTGGAGCACGTCCCGGGGATCGCCGAACAGGCCGCGCGCTGGGAGCCGTTCGACGCGGCCTCGCTGGAACGCTACTTCAAGACCCTCGACTTCCGGCTGGCGGAGGACCAGTTCACCGCCATCACCGAGTTCACCCGCCGGGCCGGCCCGATCGCCGGCTTCCCCACCGACACGCGGGTGCGGGTGCTCGGGGCGTCGGGCTGACGCACGCGTGCCCGGCCCCCGGTCGTTCGGGGGCCGGGCACTGCGCACGGGGGGCTCCCCGGCGCCGCTCCCGCGGCGGGTGACCGGCGGTCAGCGTGCCGCGCTCTTGCGGGTGCGGCGGGAGACGGAGTCCAGGACGACGGCGGCGAGCAGGACCGCGCCGGTGATCATGTACTGGATGGCCTGGTTGACGTGGACCAGGTCGAGACCGGTGATGATCGACTGGATGACCAGGATGCCCAGCAGGGCGGACCAGGTCTTGCCCCGGCCGCCGAAGAGGCTGGTGCCGCCGATGACGGCCGCGGCGATGGAGTTCATCAGGACGTTGCCGCCACCGAGGAGCTTGTCCGCGGAGCCCTGCTGGGAGGCGATGAACAGTCCGCCGAGAGCGGCCATGCCGGCGGAGATCATGAAGACCGAGATCCGGACCCAGGCGACGTTGATGCCCGCCCGGCGGGCAGCCTCGACGCCACCGCCGACGGCGAAGATCTGCCGGCCGTAGCCGGTGCGGCGCAGGACGAAGTCGGTGACGACCACGACGGACAGGAACACGAGCAGGGGCAGCGGCAGGCCGCGGTCCTGGTTGAGCATGTAGGCGGCGGTCAGCGCGATGACGGCGAGGACGCCGGTGCGCAGCGCGATCTCGCTCATCGGGCGCGCGGTGAGGCCCGCGGCGCCACGGCGGCGGGCGTCGAGGATCTGCCCGGCGGCGAAGAGCGCGGTGCCGAGGACCGCGAGGCCCCAGGTGTAGGCGACGTCGCCGTCGCCGAGGAAGTAGGTGTCCAGGTTGGCCAGGACCCCGTCGTTGACGACGTTGACGGTGCCCTTGTCACCGAGGACGTACATCTGCAGACCGCTCCACGCGAGCAGGCCGGCGAGGGTGACGACGAAGGCGGGGACGCCGATCTTGGCGAAGAAGAAGCCGTGCAGGGCGCCGATGGCGACGGCCGCGCCGACGGCGATCAGGCAGGCGAGCCACTCGTTGTAGCCGGAGCGCACCGACAGGACGGCGGCGATCGCGGCGGAGACGCCGGCGACGGAGCCGAGCGACAGGTCGATCTCGCCGAGCAGGAGCACGAACACGATGCCGACGGCGATCAGGCCCGGGCCCGCGATCCACTTGGTGATGTTGGTGAGGTTGTCGGCGTTGAGGAAGTCGCCGGTGACGCTCTGGAAGATGACGCCGATGAGGATCAGGCCGAGGACGACGGGCACGGAGCCGAGGTCGCCGTTCCGCATCTTCCGCTTGAACTCGGCGAGGTAGCCGGCGAAACCGGCCTCGCGGACCAGCAGGCGGGGGTCGACCGCGGGGGCGGCCGCGACGGGCGCGTCCTCGGTGGTCGGTTCGGTGGTCGGTTCGGTGGTCACTTCGCTTCCTCCGCGAGTCGGGCCTGGCGCCGGGTGACGGCGTTCTCGGTGGCGCCGGTGATGGCGGAGATGATCTCCTCGTGCGAGGTGCCGGCCACCTCGAAGACGCCGTTGTTGCGGCCCAGCCGCAGGACGGCCACGGTGTCGGCGACGGCCTTGACGTCGGCCATGTTGTGGCTGATCAGGATGACGCCCAGGCCGCGGTCGCGCAGCCGCTCGACGAGGTCGAGGACCTGGGCGGTCTGCTCCACGCCGAGGGCGGCGGTGGGCTCGTCCAGGATGACGATCTTCGGGTCGCCGACCAGGGCGCGGGCGATGGCGACCACCTGGCGCTGGCCGCCGGAGAGGGCGGCGATGGGGATCCGCACGCTGGGGATGCGGATGGACAGGGTGTCGAGCAGCTCGCGGGCGCGCTTCTCCATGGCGACCTCGTCGAGCATGCCGAAGCTCTTCAACTCCCGGCCGAGGAAGAGGTTGCCGACCACGTCGAGGTTGTCGCAGAGCGCGAGGTCCTGGTAGACGGTGGCGACGCCGAGGGTCTGGGCGTCGTTGGGACGGTCGATGGTGACCGGCTCGCCCTCCCACTCGATGATTCCCTCGTCGATGGGGTGGACGCCGGCGATGGTCTTCACCAGCGTGGACTTTCCGGCGCCGTTGTCGCCCACCAGGGCGACCACCTCGCCTGCGTGTACCTCCAGGTGCACGTCCGTCAGTGCCTGGACGGCGCCGAAGCGCTTGGAGATCCCGCGCAACGCCAGTACGGGTGCGCCTGTCACGTGAACCATCTCCTTCTTCCCCGTGCACGCCGTGATGGTGGGTCGGCGGCCGGGCTGGCCCGCACGCCGTGCGGTGCGGTGCGGGCGGGTGAGCGTCGAAAGGGTGCTGCGGCGGGGCGGGGCCCGCCGGTGGGGGGCGGGCTCCCCAGGGGGGTGGGGAGCTCCGCCCGCGCGTGCTACTTCAGGCCGGCGGCGGCGCAGGCCGCGGCGTAGTCCGCGGTGCAGATGTCGGAGGCCTTGTAGAGGCCGTCGGCGATGACGGTGTCCTTGATGTTGGCCTTGGTGACGACCTTCGGGTCGAGCAGCTTGGCCGGGATGCCCTTGTCGGTGGCGCTGTCGACGCTGGAGGTGGCGACGGACTTGACGTCCTTGCCCTGCAGCAGGTCGACGGCCAGCTCGGCGGCGCTGTCGGCGAGCGGCTTGTAGGCCTTGTAGATGGTGTAGGCCTGGTCGCCGTTGACGATGCGCTGGACGGCGTCGAGGCCGGCGTCCTGACCGCCGACCGGGACCTTGATGCCCGCGCCCTGGAGCTGGGTGATGATGGCGCCGGCCATGCCGTCGTTGGCGGAGTAGACGGCCTGGAAGCCGTCCTTGCCGAGCTGGGTGATCGCGGCGCCGATCTTCTGGCCGGCGACGGTGGGCTTCCACTCACCGGACTGCTCGTAGACGACCTTCTTGACCTTGCCGTCGAGGACCTTGTGCGCGCCGGCCTTGAACTGACCGGCGTTCGGGTCCGCGTCATCGCCGTTGATCATGACGATGTTGGCGTCCGCGGCCTTGTCGCCGAGGGCGTCGACCAGGGCCTGGCCCTGGAGCTCGCCGACCTTCTCGTTGTCGAAGGACACGTACGCGGCGACCGGGCCGGTGGCCAGCCGGTCGTAGGCGACGACCTTGACGCCCTTGGCGGCGGCCTCCTTGACCCACGCCTGGGTCGAGGTGGCGTCGAAGGCGTCCAGGACGATGACCTTCACGCCCTGCGCTATCAGGGTGTCGAACTGCTGCTTCTGCTTGGCGGCGCTGCCCTCGGCGTTGTTGTAGAGCACCTTGCAGTCCGCGCACAGGGCCTTGACCTTGGCCTCGATGAACGGCCGGTCGAAGGACTCGTAGCGCGTCGAGGACGCGTTCTCGGGCAGGAGCAGACCGATGGACTTGGTGTCGCCCGAGGCGGCGGAGTCCTTCTTGTCACCGCCGGCCTTGCCGCACGCGGCCATGGACAGGGCCATCGAGACGGCCGCGGTGGCGATGACGGCGCGACGCATCGTTGCGTTCATGTGGGGGTGCCTCCCTGACGTCGCCGCGACGGTGCGGCGGGGTGGGACGGAGTCAACCCGCAGAGGACAGATTCAGTCAAGAAGTAAATCCATTACGAGACCAGGATGCGCCTTTTCGTTATCTTCCTGAAGGCATCCGTTCAGCCGTACGAGCCGCACGCTTCGGATGATCACCTGCCCGCCATCCGCTCCGGCTGGGCTATGATCCGTCCAGCCGCGGACGGGGCCGATGTGTTCAAGACGTGTCGACTGAACGGCCTTGGCGGCCGGAACGGACCTCTCCCCGGGCACCCCCGGAGGAGCGCCGCGACCCGGCGCGGGACGAACCCGTCCGCCCCGTACGGGAACTGACGCCACGACAGGTCCACGTCACGCCTTTCCTCTGGGTGTACCCACCCACCGCCCCTTCCTCACCCACGCCGGTCGGGCGGACGGGCTGCCGGGCGGCAGGAGCCGGCGACCGTCGCCGAGGACGATCCCCACGGCGACCGGGCCAGGCACCCCCCGTCGGCCACGGCACCCGCACCCCCACCCGCACCCGCACCCGCACCCGCACCCGCACCCGCACCCGCACCCGCACCCGCACCCGCACCCGCAGGTGATCGGGCGGGTGGAGGCCTGTGATACAGCTAGGGCGGCAGGGACGGTTGGTGACCGATCGGAGGGAAGGTCCATGGCGGAGCAGCGAGTTGTGATCGTGACCGGGGGCGGCACGGGCATCGGTGCGGCCACCGCACGGCTGCTGCGGGAGAGCGGCCACGCCGTCGTCGTCTCCGGGCGGCGCACCGAGCCGCTGGAGCGCGTCGCCCGGGAGACCGGCGCGCTGGCCCACCCCGCCGACACGACCGACCCCGAGGCCGTGCGCGACCTGGTGGAGAGCACCGTCGCCCGCCACGGGCGGCTCGACGGGCTGGTGGTCAACGCGGGCGTCGGCCGGGGCGGCGGCGTCGGAGAGACCTCCGACGAGGACTGGGACCTGGTGCTGCGCACCAACCTCACCGGCCCGTTCCTGACCATGCGGGCGGCCCTGCCGCACTTGCTGCGGGCACGCGGCGCCGTCGTCGCCGTCGCGTCCGTCTCGGCGCTGCGCAACGGCACGGGCAACGCCGCCTACGCCGCGTCCAAGGCCGCCCTGCGCCAGCTGTGCAGCTCCCTGGCCGTCGACTACGGGCCGCGCGGACTGCGGGCCAACACGGTGTGCCCCAGCTGGGTGCGCACCGAGATGGCCGACCGCCGGATGGCCCGCTTCGCCGAGGAGGCGCAGCTGGGCGGCGACGGGAGCGCCGACGCCGCCCACAGCAGCGGCGGCAAGGACGCGGCCTACGCCGAGGCCACCCGGCTGCTCCCGGTGGGCCGCCCCGCCGAGCCGCGCGAGGTCGCCGAGGCCGTGGCCTGGCTGCTGTCCCCGGCCGCCTCCTTCGTCAACGGCGCGACCCTCACCGTCGACGGCGGCGCCACCGCCCTGGACCCGGGCACCCTGCCCTTCAGCTACCGGATCGACCCGCGCGAGCCCTCCGCCTGACCCGGACTCACGGCCGCGCTCCGCCCGTCCCGTCCCGGCGCGGACGGGCGCGGACGCAGGCCGGGGCGGCGCACGGCCGTGACCGCCGAGCGGTCCGCGCCACCCGATCGGGCGAACCCCGTGGCAAAGGCCGGCGGCACGTGCCGCGCCGCGTCGACACTGGTCGGCGTTGACCGGTTCCCGGTCGGAAAGGTGCGGTGACCAATGGCGAAGAGCACGATCCTGCTCGCGTTGCACGAGGGTCCGGTCCGGTCGGGGGCCGCCGGCGAACAGCTCCGGCGGATGGGCAAGGAACTGGAGAACCGGGGGTTCGAACTGCGCTGGGCCGCCACCGCTCGCGACGCCCGGGCCGTGCTGCAGACCGAGGCGGGGATCGCCGCGGCCGTCGTCGCCTGGGACCTCGCGCCCGGGGGCGGGCCCGGTGGCGCGCCGGGCGTCGCGCAGGACGGCGGCTCCGCCGTGCTGCGGACGATCGGGCGGCGGTTCAAGGACCTCCCATCGTTCCTGGTCATGTCGGACGACTCCGAACGCGAGTTCGAGGCACTGCCGCTCTGGGTCTCGGAGGTGGTGACCGGGTACATCTGGCCCCTGGAGGACACCCCCGCCTTCGTGGCCGGCCGGGTCGAGGCCGCCGCGCGGGCCTACCACAGCGACATCCTGCCGCCGTTCTTCAAGGCGCTGCGGCGCTTCGACGACGCGCACGAGTACTCGTGGCACACCCCCGCGCACTCGGGCGGCGTCGCGTTCCTCAAGTCCCCGGCCGGGCGGGCGTTCTTCGACTACTACGGCGAGCGCCTGTTCCGCACCGACCTGTCGATCTCGGTCGGTGAGCTCGGGTCGCTGTTCGAGCACAACGGCCCGATCGGCGACGCCGAGCGCAACGCGGCCCGGGTGTTCGGGGCTGACCGGACGTACTTCGTCCTGCACGGCGACTCCACCGCCGACCGCATGGTCGGCCACTACAGCGTCACCCGGGACGAGATCGCCCTGGTGGACCGCAACTGCCACAAGTCGGTGCTGCACGGCCTGGTGATCTCCGGTGCCCGGCCGGTCTACCTCGTGCCCACCCGCAACGGCTACGGGCTCGCCGGGCCGCTGCCGCCGACCGGGACGGATCCGGACGCGGTGCGCGCCCGGATCGCGGCCAACCCGCTGACCGCCGGCGCCGTCGGCCCGCAGGCGCAGTACGCCGTGATCACCAACTCGACCTACGACGGGCTCTGTTACGACACCGTCCGGACCGCCCGCGCGTTCGCGCCCAGCACCCCCCGGCTGCACTTCGACGAGGCGTGGTTCGCCTACGCCCGGTTCCACCCCCTGTACGAGGGCCGCTACGGCATGGCGGTCGGCCCGGAGACCTTCGACGATCCGCAGCGGCCCACGGTCTTCTCCACCCAGTCGACCCACAAGCTGCTCGCCGCCCTCTCGCAGAGCGCGATGGTCCACGTGCGGTCGGCGCCCCGGGCGCCCGTCGAGCACGAGCGGTTCAACGAGGCCTTCATGATGCACGGCACCACCTCGCCGTTCTACCCCGGGATCGCGTCGCTGGACGTCGCGACGGCCATGATGGACGGCCCGCAGGGCCAGTGGCTGATCGACGAGGCCGTCACCGAGGCCATCAGGTTCCGCCAGGCCGTGGTGCGGACGGCGCGGCGGATCGAGGCGGCCGGCGACCGGCCCCCGTGGTTCTTCGGCGTCTGGCAGCCCGAGACCGTCACCGACCCGGCCACCGGCGAGCGCTTCGACTTCGCGGACGCCCCGGCCGCCCTGCTGGGCCGGGAACCGAGCTGCTGGCACCTGGAACCCGGCGCGGCCTGGCACGGCTTCCCCGACCTCTCCGAGGGGTACTGCCTGCTCGACCCGGTCAAGGTCACGCTGACGTGCCCCGGCGTCACCGCCACCGGGGAGACGGCCGACTGGGGCGTGCCGGCCCGGATCCTGACCGCCTACCTGGCCGGGCGCGGCATCGTCGTGGAGAAGACCGACAGCTACAGCACCCTGATCCTCTTCTCCATGGGCATCACCAAGGGGAAGTGGGGCACCCTGATGGACGGGCTGATGGACTTCAAGGCGCTCCACGACGGTGACGCCCCGCTCGACCGCGTCCTGCCCGGTCTCGTCGAGCAGTACCCCCACCGCTACGGCGGCCTGACGCTCGGGCGGCTCTGCCGGCAGATGCACGAGCACCTCACCGGCGCGGAGCTGATCGACGCCCTCGACACGGCGTTCCGCGAGCTGCCCACGCCCGTCGCGCCGCCCCAGCACTGCTACCAGCAGCTGATCCGCGGCGGCACCGAGCGGCTCCCGCTGGCGCGGGCCGCCGGCCGGGTGGCGGCCGCGATGGTCACCGTCACGCCCCCCGGGATCCCGGTGCTGATGCCCGGTGAGTCGGTCGGCGAGCCGGGCGGTCCGCTGCTGCGCTACCTGGGAGCCCTGGAGGAGTTCGACCGGCGGTTCCCGGGGTTCCGCAGCGAGACGCACGGCGTCACCATCGACCCGGCCACCGGCGACTACCTGATCGAGTGCGTCCGCGAGTCCTGACCGCCGGGCCCGCCGACACCCGCCGACACCCCCCGACACTCCCGACACCCCCCGACACTCCCGACACCCCCCGACACACCGGACGCCGCGCCCCGCCCCCCTCGCCGCGGCCGTGAGCCGGGCGAGCCGTCCGGCCGGGTCCGTCCCCTGCGCGGACCCGGCCGGACGCCCCCCTGGGGTGGGTGCGGAAGTCCGGTGCGGTCGGGAACGACCCTAGGCGGGGGCGTCTTACCGATGCCTTACCGGTGCGCTCACCGATCGGCCGGCGCCGGGCGGCCCGGGTGAGCGGAGCCCGCAGGCCGGCCCGGGCAGGCCGGTGGCAGGAAAGCCGAGCGGGCAGGCCGCCCCAGGGCCGATGAGCCGGCCCCGGCAGGCCCGCCCGGGGTACGGCGGCCGGGTCAGCACCCGTGGGTGAGGGCGTCGGTGCCGCCGTTCGCGGCGCCGCCCCGCCCGGGGGTGCCGCTCAGCTCGCGGGCCTCCTCCAGGACCCGCTCGGCCGACTCGGTCAGCCCGGAGGCCTCGTAGGCGCGGGCGAGGGTGCGCAGCGCGCCGGCGAGGAAGGAGCGCCAGCCGCGGGCCCGCCAGACCAGGACCGACTCCTCCAGGTGCGCGACGGCCGCGGCGTGCTCCCCCGCCGCGAGGTCCAGTTCGCCGAGGATGCCGAGGGCCTGGGCGAGGTGGTGGCCAAGGTCGAGGCGCCGCGCGATGACGAGGGCCGCCTCGGCGGTCGGGCGGGCGCGGTCGTCGCCGGTGGCCGCGTACAGCGTGGCGAGGTAGAGCAGTGAGAAGGCCTCGACGTAGCGGTCCTGGAACGAGCGGGCCATGGCGAGGGACCGGGAGAGCAGCTCGCAGCCCAGCTCCACCCGGCCGGCCCGGCCGTGGGCGGCGCCGAGGAACTGGATCGCGGTGGCCTCGAAGCGGGTGTTGCCGATCGAGCGGGCCAGCCGCAGGGTCTCGGTCAGGTGCTCGATCGCGCGGTCGAGGTCGGTCTCGCCGTGGGCGACGGCGATGATCTGGTGGGCCCTGGCCCTCCCGCCGGGGTGGTCGTGCAGCGTGGCGAGGTCGAGGGCCTGGTGGGCGGTGTCCAGCGCCTCGCGGGCACGCCCCTGGGCCACCAGGCTCCAGGCCGTCAGGACGAGGGCGTCGGCGGTTCCGCGCGGCTCGGCGACCTGCTCGAACATCCGCTCCAGCTGTCGTGCGCGGCCTTCCAGGGAGACCATCGTCTGGGTGCTGTCGGTCGGGGTCGTCCAGGTCGTCACCTCGATGAGGCCGCGGGTGAGCACGGCCGTGCCCCGGACGTCGCCGGCCGTCCGGCAGGCCTCCAGGACGGCGAGGTGGGTGGTGCGCCAGTCGTCGTACAGTCCGCGCACGTCGCAGTACTTCTCCTGGCAGGCGGCGAGGTCCCAGGCCGCGGCGACCATGCCCAGCGCGGCGGCCTGCCGGGCGCTCGCGTTCAGCGCCGGCTGCTCGGCGTCGAACCAGGCCGTCGGGTCGTCGAGCAGGGCGGCCGTGACGGCGCTCGGCAGCGGGTGGCGCGGGGCGTCGCCGTGGATCGGGGCGAGGCACGGCCCGGGCACCTGGTCCGCGGCCTGCTCCGCCAGCCAGAGCCAGGCGCCGAAGGCCCGTTCCAGGGCGGCGGAGCGGACGGCCGGATCGTCGGCGGCCTCGGCGTCCTCGCGCGCGTACAGCCGGACGAGGTCGTGGAAGCGGTAGCGCGGGTGCGGCTGCGCGCCGGTGTCCTGGAGCAGTTGGGCGTCGACCAGCTCCTCCAGCTGCCGCTCGGCCTCCTGCGGCGGGACGTCGGCGAGCGCCGCCGCCGTCCAGGGCGCGAAGTCGGGCGCCTCCAGCAGGCCGAGCAGCCGGAAGGTGCGGCGGGTCGGCTCCGACAGCCGGGCGCAGCCGACGGCGAAGGCGGTCCTCACCGCCAGGTCCCCCGCCGCGAGTTCGTCGAGGCGGCGTCGTTCGTCGCGCAGCAGGTCGGCGAGCCGGGTCAGGGTCCAGCGCGGCCGGGCGGCCAGCCGGGCCCCGGCGATGCGGACGGCCAGCGGCATTCCGCCGCACAGCTCGGCGATCGCGGCGGCGCCGAACGGTTCGGCGGCGACCCGGCGGTCGCCGAGGATGCGGCGCAGCAGGGTCTGGGCGTGGCCGGTGTCGAGCTCGGCGAGGTCCACGAGGTGGGCGCCGGGCAGGGCCGTCAGCGGGGCGCGGCCGGTGACGAGCACGGCCGAGCGCGGCCCGGCGCCTGCGTCGTGGTGTGCCGGGGTGCTGGGGAGCAGCGGTCGGACCTGCTGCTCGCCGGCGGCGTTGTCGAGGAGGACGAGCACCCGGCGGTCGGCGAGCAGGGTGCGGTACAGCGCGGAGCGCTCGTCGAGTGCTTCGGGGATCTCGCGGGCGTCGGCGCCGAGGGCGCGCAGGAAGCCGGCCAGGACGCGGGCCGGGTCGGCGGGTGTCTCGTCGGCTCCGCGCAGGTCCGCGTAGAGCCGTCCGTCCGGGTAGTCGGCGGCGGCCCGGTGGGCGGTGTGGACGGCCAGCGCGGTCTTGCCGATGCCGCCCATGCCCGCGATCACCGGCACCCGGCCGTCGGCCAGGGCGGCCAGAACGGCCTGGACCTGTTCCTCGCGGCCGGTGAAGTCCGGCAGGTCCGGCGGGAGTTGGGAGGGGGCGCGGGGTGGCCCGAGGTCGGCGCCCGGGCCCTCGCGGCCGTGGGAGCCGTGGGAGCCGTGGGAGAGGAGCGCCAGGAACACCTTCTGCACCTGTTCGCCGGGCTCGATCCCGAGTTCCTCCGACAGGCGACCGCGCAGTGCCTGGAAGCGGCGCAGCGCCTCGGCGGCCCGTCCGTCCGCCGCCATCAGTTCCAGCAGGACGGCGTGCAGGGGTTCGTCGAAGGGGTGCTCGTCCGCGAGCGCGGTCACGGCGGGGACGGCGGTGCGGGGCGTGCCGTCCGCCAGGGCCGTCCGGGCCAGGGACAGCGCGGCGGCACGCACCTCGTCCTCCACGGACGTCACCAACGGGTCCGCACGGTTCAGCCGCTCCAACCCGGCGAGGACCGGGCCGCGCCGCAGCCCGAGGGCCGCGGCCGGGTCCCCGTCGGCGGTGAGCCGGCGGAAGCGGGCGAGGTCCACCGCGGCCGGACCGGTCGTCAGCCGGTAGCCCTGGGCGTCGGAGTCCAGCACCACCGACGCGTCCCCGAACCGGGAGAGCCAGGTCCGCAACCGGGACATTCCGGTGTGCACCGCGCCCCGGCCGACGTGGTCCGCCTGCTCCGCCCACACCAGCTCCAGCAACCGCCCGACGGACAGCCGCTCCCCCTCCGCGAGCAGCAGCGCCCCCAGCAGCCCGCGCAGCACGGCGGCTCTCGGCGGCGTCTGCGGCGCGGAGTCCACGTCGATCGCCAGTGGGCCCAGCAGCCCGAACGTCATCCCCATCGCTTCAGTCCCTCGAGGCTCGCGACCACGGCGAGGCACCGGCAGTGCCGCCGACAGTCGGCGGGCGTCGGCCCCGGTGTGGTTCACGACCCTAGTACGGGCACTGAGCGACCGCGATCGTCCGGGCCCACGGGCGTCCGGCCCACGGGCGTCCGGCCCGCGGGCGTCCGGCTCAGTCGTACCAGCTGCGGATCGCGGCCGCCGTCTCACGGACGTCTGCCGCCCCGCTCCGGATCCGGGCGGCGAGGTCGACGGCCTGGTCGGGGCCGGCGGTGACGACGAGACCGGAGGCGGCGAGGTAGGAGGCGGCGACCACGGCGGCGAAGTGCTCGTTGCCCGACTCCAGGGCGGGGACGCGGATCAGTTGGTGCATCAGGGCGGCGGCGCGCTGGTGCGCGCCTTCGTAGACGGGAACGCCGAGGACGCAGTCGGCGTGGCGGGCCACGGCGGCGGCGAGGGTGCCGTAGTCGGTGATGTCCGGGTCGTTCGGCAGGCACTGGTGGGCGATGTCCAGGAGCCAGGCCCGGTCGATCCGCAGGATCACGCGGCGCCCGCCGGGGCGTCGGGGGCGGGGCGGACGGCACCGTCCGGTGGCACGGTCAGCGGCTTCATGCAGGCGAGCGTAGCGAGGTGTAGCAGGCGCTACAAAGAGGCGGCCCCTCCGGACGGCGGATCGACCGGACCGGAGGGACCGGGCTGGTCAGAACCACTCGGGCCGGCAGTCCGCCGCCGTCCGGTCCAGGCTGTCGAGCAGGTCGAACTGCGGCCCGGTGCGCGGCAGTTCCACCCGGAAGAAGTACCGGGCCGCCTGCCGCTTGCCCTCCCGGAAGGCGTCCGTGCCGTCGCCCAGCGCGAGGAACTGCTCCAGCCAGATCCAGGCGAGCACCACGTGGCCGACGGCCTCCAGGTAGGTGGAGGCGTTGGCCAGGGCGGCGGCCGGGTCCCCGGTCGCCCAGAGGCCGGCGGTGGTCCGCCCGATCCGCTCCGCCGCCCGCCGCAGCGCGGCGGAGAGTTCGGACGCCTCGCCGCCGGCCTCCTCGGCCCGCTCGGCGGTCGCGGTGAGGGTGTCGAGCAGCAGCCTCAGCCCCGCGCCGCCGTCCATGACGACCTTGCGGCCGAGCAGGTCCAGGCCGTGGATGCCGTGGGTGCCCTCGTGGATGGGGTTGAGCCGGTTGTCCCGGTAGAACTGCTCGACGTCGTACTCGCGGGTGTAGCCGTAGCCGCCGTGCACCTGGATGGCGAGGTCGTTGGCGGTCAGGCACCACTGCGAGGGCCAGCTCTTGGCGATCGGCGTCAGCACGTCCAGCAGCAGGTGGGCGCGGGCGCGCTCGGCTTCCTCCGGGGCGGTGGCCTCCTCGTCCAGCAGGCGGCTGCAGTAGAGGCCGAGGGCGAGGGCGCCCTCCACGTAGCTCTTCTGCGCCAGCAGCATCCGGCGCACGTCGGGGTGCTCGATGATCGGCACCTGCGGGGCGCCGGGGTCCTTGGCGGCGAGCGGGCGGCCCTGGGGGCGGGTGCGCGCGTAGTCGAGGGCGTGGAGGTACCCGGTGTAGCCGAGCGCGGCGGCACCCTGGCCGACGCCGATCCGGGCCTCGTTCATCATGTGGAACATGTAGGCCAGGCCGTGGTGGGCCTCCCCCACCAGGTGGCCGACCGCGCCCGGCGAGCCCCCGGGGGTGTGCCGCCCCTCGCCGAAGTTGAGCAGGGTGTTGGTGGTGCCGCGGTAGCCCATCTTGTGGTTGAGCCCGGCCAGGACGACGTCGTTGCGCTCCCCGAGGGTGCCGTCCGGCCGGACCAGGAACTTGGGCACGACGAACAGCGAGATGCCCTTCACGCCGGCCGGGCCGCCGGGGATCCTGGCCAGCACCAGGTGGACGATGTTCTCGCTCAGTTCGTGGTCCCCGCCGGAGATCCACATCTTGGTGCCGGTGATCCGGTACGTTCCGTCGCCCTGCGGGACCGCCTTGGTGGTGATGTCGGCGAGCGAGGAGCCGGCCTGCGGCTCCGACAGGCACATGGTGCCGAAGAAGCGGCCCTCGACCATCGGGCGCACGTAGGTGTCGACCTGCTCCCGACTGCCGTGCGCCTGCAGCAGGTTGGCGTTGCCGACGGTGAGCAGCGGGTAGGAGGCGGTGGCGATGTTGGCGGCCTGGAACCAGGCCCGGCAGGCGTTGGCGACCACGACGGGCAGCTGCTGGCCGCCGACCTCGTGGTCCATGGCGGCGCCGATCAGCCCCGCCTCGGCGAAGACCTCCAGGGCCTCCCTGACCTCCGGGATGAGGTGCACCCGCTCGCCGTCGAAGCGGGGCTCCTGGGCGTCGTTCTTCTTGTTGTGGGGGGCGAAGTGCCGGGTCGCGATCGCCTCGCTGAGTTCGAGGACGGCGTCGAAGGTGTCCCGGTCGTGGTCGGCGAAGCGGGGGCGGCGGGTCAGGGCTGTGACGTCCAGCCAGTCGTGCAGCAGGAAGTCGAGATCGCGGCGGGAGAGCAGCAGGGAGTCCACGGCGAGGCGTCCGATCGGAGAGGCGGCGGGAGCGGGTACGGGCTACGGGCGGTTGACCTCCGCGCCATCCTGCTCCAGCCGACGGCCTCTAAGCAAGCGCTTAGTCACGCGAAGAGGGAGAACACCTGGCCCGAGCCGCCGTCGCGGCACACCGCGCGGGCCGCGCTCGCCGGACTGCCCCCTGCCGCGCCCGTACCGGGCAGCCGGCTACAGGCCGTGGCGGTCGGCCCGGGGCAGCACGGTCCGGAAGGTCGTCGGTCCTGGCCCGTCGACGACGCCGAGCGTCCCGCCGTGGATGGCGGCGATGTCCCGGGCGATCGGCAGGCCGAGGCCGGTACCGCCGTCGTCCCTGCTGCGGGCGTCGTCCAGGCGGGCGAAGCGTTCGAAGATCTTCTCCCGGTCGGCGCCGTCGATCCGCGGCCCGTCGTTGACGACGTCCAGCACGGCCGCCGGACCGGCCCCCCGACCGGCCGCCGGCTCGCCGGTGAGCCGCACGGTGACGCCGCTCCGGGCGTGCCGCTGGGCGTTGTCGAGCAGGTTGGTGAGCAGCCGTCCGAGCCACAGCGGGTTGCCGGGCACGACGAGGGCGTCGGGCAGCTCGACCGTGACGGGGTGGGGCTCGGTGCCGCGGGCCGCGAGCGTCGTGCGCACCAGCTCCGCCAGGTCGACGGGTTCCCCCGGCCAGTCGTGTCCGGCCGCGTCCAGCCGGGCGAGCAGCAGGAGGTCGGCGGCGAGGGCCTGCAACCGCCCGGTGTCCTCCAGGGCGCCCGCCACCAGGTCAGCGCGGACCTCGGGGTCGGGGTGGGCGAGGGCCACTTCGAGCTGGGTGCGCAGCACGGTGAGCGGGCTGCGCAGTTCGTGGGAGGCGTCGGCGATGAAGCGGCGCTGTCGGGCCCCGGCGGCTTCCAGCCGGCCGAGCATCGCGTTCATGGTGCCGGCCAGCCGGGCGATCTCGTCGTCGCTGCGGGGTTCCGGCACCCGGCGGTCGAGGTCCCGGTCGCCGATCGCGGCGACCTCCGCGCGGATGGCTTCCACCGGCCGCAGGGCGCGTCCGGTCGCCCGCCACGTCAGGGCGCCGACGGTGAGCAGCAGGACGGTGCTCAGGACGGCGAGGGCGGCGGTGGTGAGGTCCTCGGCGGCGTCCACGGTGCGCAGCGAGGCGCCGACGTGGATGGTGACGGGGCCGCTGGGCGTGCCGGCGGTGAGGGTCGTGACGCGCTGGTGGTGCTGGTCGCCGAGGGCGCCCAGGTTGAAGGTGCGGTGGCCGTCCGGACGGCCGGTGGGGGCGACGGCGGGGCGGCCGGTCAGGTTCTGGCTGGCGGCGACCACCCGGCCGGCCGCGTCGACCACCTGGATGAAGTCGGTGCCGTGGTCCAGCGGGAGCTGGCTGTCCAGGTGCCCGTCCGCGGCCTGGCGGGCGACGGCCTGGGCCTGCTCGCGGGCGCCGTCCTCCACCGTGCGGGCCAGGTTGGCGCGCAGCAGCAGGACGACGGTGCCCGAGGCCACGGCGAGGACGAGGGCGACGCTGAGGCAGGCGGCCAGCGTGGTGCGGGCGCGGACGGAGCGCGGGGTCAACCGGTCGGCCAGGGCCGCGAGGCGTGCCGGGAGGCGGTCAGCCACCGTCGGCCGCCAGGCGGTAGCCCGCGCCGCGCACGGTCTGCACCGCGGCGCGCCCGTACGGGGTGTCGATCTTGCGCCGCAGGGCGCTGACGTGGACTTCGACGGTGTTCGGGTCGCTGTCCGGGCCGCTGTCCCAGACCGCCTCGAGGATCTCCCGCTTGGACACGGCCTCCCCGGCCCGGCGGGCGAGGTGGTCGAGGATCGCGAACTCGCGCGGGGTGAGGGCGATGGGCGAGCCGCCACGGGTGCAGGTGCGGGCGGCGGAGTCGACCACCAGGTCCCCCAGGACGGTGCGCCGGGGTGCCCGGCTGCCGATCCGGCGGGCGAGCGCCCTGAGCCGGGCGACGAGCACGACGAAGGAGAACGGCTTGGCGAGGTAGTCGTCGGCACCGGTGTCCAGCGCCTCGGCCTCGTCCCACTCGCCGTCCTTGGCGGTGAGCATCAGGATGCCGACGTCGCTGCCGGAGGCCCGCAGCCGGGAGCACACCCGGTAGCCGTTCAGGCCGGGCAGCATGATGTCGAGGACGACCACGTCGTAGGCGCGCTCCATGGCCCGGGCCAGGCCGGTCAGCCCGTCGTGGGCGACGTCGACGGTGAACCCCTCGGTGGCCAGCCCGTGCTGCAGGGCCAGGGCCAGCCGGCGTTCGTCCTCCACCACCAGTACGCGCATGCCCACCAGGGTCGCAGGTCGCCCCGGCGGAAGGCTTAAGGGGTCTTCAGGTCTTCAGCCGATCTTCAGCAACGCTCGGTCATCCTGTCCGTCTCGCCCGGGGACGGCCCGGGCCAGGCCGAGGATCGGGGTGGGTGCCGTGAGCGAGCCCATGGAGACGGGTACCGAGGAGCCGCAGCAGAGCGCGGGCAGGACGCGTACGGGTCTGGGCCGCGCCGGACGGTGGGTGCGCCGCCGTTCGAAGCGCTGGGTCGTGGTCGGGGCGGCGGCGGTCGTGCTCGGCGGTGCGGCGGCCGCGGTGGCGATGCACCACGAGCACGAGGGTCACGGCGACGGCCGCCGGTGGGCGGCGGGCGACCAGGACCGGTTCGACGGGCAGGAGCGCGGCCACGGCCAGGAGCGCGGCGACGGCCAGGGTGCCGGCGAGGGCCAGGGGCGTGACGGTGGCCGCCAGCGGCACGGCGGCCGGCACGAGCAGCAGGGCCCCCAGGGCCGCTCCGACGACTCCGAGCAGGCCCGGACCGGGCAGGACGCACCGGCGCCGCTGCCGGCGACCGACGCGGCCGACGCCGTCGCCAAGGCCGCGGCCGCCGTCAGCGGCGGCAAGGTGCAGTCGCTGACCCCGGTGGCCGAGCAGGGCGGCGGTCGCGCCTGGCGCGCGGTGGTGGTCGGTCCCGACGGCGTGCGGCACGCGGTGACGGTGGACGGCGCCAACGGCACGGTCACCGGCAACACCGTCCTCGGCGGGTGACCACCGACACCGCCCTCGGTGCTCGGACCGCCGAGGTCCCACCCATGGCAGCAGGTACGGCCGGTCCGGCCGGAGCCGCCGGCAGGACCGGCACGGCTGGTGACCGGCCCGCACAGAAGGGAGCGCCGTCGACTTGGGCGCAGTGACAACCCCCCGGGCGGCCGAGCGCCGCCGGGCCGTGCCCGCGCGGCCGGTCCTGAGCAAGGTCCCGCAGGTGACGGCGGTGTTCTGGGCCGTCAAGATCCTCACCACCGGCATGGGCGAGACCACCTCCGACTACCTCGCCCGGGTCCTCGGGCCCGTCCCGGCGGTCGGCTCGGCCGGGCTGCTGCTGGCCGTCGCGCTGTTCGCCCAGGCCCGGGCCCGGCGCTACGTGCCGGCGGTGTACTGGGCGGCGGTGATCATGGTGAGCGTGTTCGGCACCATGGCCGCCGACGTCGCGCACGTCGCCCTCGGCGTTCCGTACGCCGCCTCGGCGGCGGCGTTCGCCGTGGCCCTCGTCCTGGTGTTCGTGCTGTGGCGCCGGACCGAGGGCACTCTCGCGGTGGAGACCGTCGCGGGCGGCCGCCGCGAGGTCTACTACTGGTGCGCGGTGATGGCCACCTTCGCGCTCGGCACGGCCGTCGGGGACCTGACCGCCGCCACCCTGGGCTGGGGCTACCTGCCCTCCGGGCTGCTGTTCGCTGCCCTGATCGCGGTGCCCGCGCTCGCCCACCGGCTCACCGGCCTCCCGCCGGTCCCGGCCTTCTGGTGGGCCTACGTGCTGACCAGGCCGCTCGGCGCCTGCTTCGCCGACTGGGCCGGCGTCAGCCGTGCGCGCGGGGGCCTGGACCTGGGCACCGGGCCGGTCAGCCTCGTGCTCGCGGTGGTGATCGTGGCGGCCGTGGCGTGGCTGAGCGCGGCCGAGCGCCGCGAGGACCGAGCATTGGCCTGATCCCCGGTCGGCCATCGGGCCGGCCCGGGTCCTGATCCGAGGAAGGGCGCAGCACGCGATGAGCCACCCGTGGAGCCTTCCGGCCGCCGGACCGCCGGCGGCCGGAGCAGCCGTGGGGGCCGACTCGGAGCGGCTGTGCCCGCGTCTCCCGGCGGGTGCGTGGTGACGGCGGGCCGGCCGGTCACGCCGGCGCGAAGCAGCCGCGACCGGCAGCGCCGGCTCGTGGTCGCCGTCGCGGTGCTGCCGGCCGCGGCCCTGGCGGCGCTGACGGCCCTGCTCGCCTCCAGGGGCTGGACCCCGTTCGGCTTCGAGCGGAGCGCCGACGCGTGGAGCGCGAGCCACCGGCCCGCCCCCGCCCGTACGGTGGCGGCGGCGATCACCTCGCTCGGCTCCGGCGCCGTGCCGTACCTCCTCGCCCTGGCCGCCGGGGCCGTCGCCCTCCGGGCCCTGCCGCCGCCCCGGGCACCGCGCCGGGCGGTGCTGCTGCTGACGGCCCCACTGCTGTGGCTGCTCGCGGGCCAGGCGGTGCGGCTGGGTCTGATGCAGGCCTTCGCGCGACCCCGGCCGCCCCGGCCGGACTGGGCCACCGCCGCCTCCGGCTACTCCTACCCCTCGGGGCACTCCTTCACCTCCACGGTCTGTGCCGGGCTGCTGGCCATGGCCGTCGTCCGGGCCCGCCCGGCGGCCGCCGCGGGCCGGGCGGTCGTCGCGGCCGCTGCCCTGTTCGCGGCCCTGGTCGGCCTCAGCCGCGTCTACCTCGGGGTGCACTGGCCCCTGGACGTCCTCGGCGGCTGGCTGCTCGGCTGCATCTGGCTCGCCGTGGGCTCGGCGGTGCTTCCCCGGGTCCCGGGCACCGGCCCGCCGCCGGTCGCGCGCGGGTCCGGGGAGGCGCCAGGGGCATGACCGCGGGTCCCGGATGCGGCCGTCGCGGGGGGCGGCGCCGGGAGCGCGAGGGCCCGCGGCCCGGAGGACGTTCGAGGGGAGGCCTATGACGCCCGGTCAGCCCGCCGGACGGCTGGGCACCGGCTCCGTGCCGTCGTCCGGGGCCCAGGCACCGACGCCGAGCCGGCCGGTGGTGCCGAGGTCGAGTTCCGGGGTGACCATCACCGGGGCCGCCTGCGCAGTGGCCCGGACGCGGACGTAGGGGACGTTCACCGGCTCTCCGGCCTCGGTGGTGTTGCGCCACACCAGCGTCGCGTGGGCGCCCTCCCCCGGGCGCAGTTCGATCCGCTGCGGCGGGGCGTCCGCGCCGGTGCCGGTGGCGATCTGGCTGCCGCCGGGCAGGATGGCCACCCCCTCGACCGGGCGGTGCCGCAGGTCGAGCAGCTCCAGTTGCGGGTAGCCGTCGAGGGTCACCGGGGACGTGCCGCAGTTGCGCAGCACGAGCCCGACCACGCGCAGGCCCATCGCGGCGTCGCCCTGGTCGGCGTAGAGCCGCAGGCCCGACGCCGGGCACGGGCCGCCGGGCTGCGGCGCCTCGGCACTGGGGACGCTGCGGACCCTGGCGATGCCCACCCGTGGTGCGGCGCCCGGCCGGTGCGGACCGCCGCCGGCCAGCTCGGTGCGCTTCCGCTCGGTGGCTCCCGGGGCGAGGCCGGTGACCGTTGCGGTGAGCCGGTCCAAGGCGGCCCCGGTCGCCGAGCGCCGAGCGAACTCCACGGTGACGTCGGACCGTTCGCCGCCCTGGTTGGTCACCTCGTACTCCACACAGGTGCGGCCGACGGAGACGATCCGCACGCCGTCCTGCGCGAGGCCGTCCGACTCCACCGAACCGGCGGCGGCGGTGGCGATCGGCGCCCCGCACGGTGCGCCGCCGGCCGATGCCGCAGGACCGTGGGCACTTCGGGAGCCGCAGCCGGCCAGCAGGACGGCGGAGAGCGCGACGGCGGCGGAGAGCGCGACCGGCCGACGGCCCGTCAGCGGAGCATGAGAGTTCTCGGACTGGCGCATCCGATGATGCGATCACGAACCGCCCGGGAGCGGCTGTGAGCCGCACCACTTCCTCTGCAACAGCCGTGCAACGCTCCTCGCCCGCTCGGCCGGCGCGGGACTGACGACCACTGCGGGACTGACGACGACTCAGGCCCGGACGCGATGCCCGGTTCCCGACCCGGGCGAGCATCCCGGGATCTCCGGGACAGGCGCCTGCCGGGCCATGCCGATGGGGTGCCCTGGGGAACGGCAACGGGGGTGGAGGCCGGACAGGGCGGAACCAAGCGGTCACGCTCCGCTGGTCACTGCCAGGCGGAACGCGTCAGGGACTCGGTGCGCGGCGCGCGGGACGGCAGCGGTACGGCGTGCAGGCAGGGGTGGCTGGGTGTTCCGGCCGGAGCGGCCAGGACGGTGGCCACCTCGCCGCTGATCTCCACCCGGAGGTCGCCGTCCGTGTTCTCCCAGACCAGCGTCCCGCCGGGGCCGACGGCCTCGGTGGCGTGGACCACGACGACGGACGGCGGGGCGTGCCCGCAGATCGGTCCGGGCAGGGTCACCGCGTAGCGGCGCTCAAGGCTCTCCATGGCCGGCCTCCTCGTGTGGCACCCCCGCTCGCACTGTCCATTGTGCCCACGGGCGCGCGATTGTACACGAACGGAGACCAACCGGTGGTCTGTGGATCCGACGCTCCGGAAACCTTCACCCCCTTGCGCCGTTGCAGCCGGGTCGGCGGGCGGCCGGGTGGTCGATCCGGCGGGTCACCACCACCCGGTGACCAGTGTCAGGCCACCCATCGCAGGACGGCGCCGAGGCCGCCGGGCGGGCCGGGCACGGCCTCAGGCACCAGCAGCGCCTCCGCGCCGACGGCCGTTGCGCAGCGCAGCAGGGCGTCGGCGGCCGGTGCCTGGTGCGGCTCGGCGACTCCCATGGCCCGCAGGTCGTTCCGTTGCACGCCGATGTGCTCGGGCCGCGGGCCCGTCCACACCGGGCGCTCCGGGTCGTGGCCGCCCGGCTGGAGCAGCAGTGCGGCGAGCTGGTTCTGCCGGGCGGCGGCGACCACGGCGGGCACGCCCTGGGCGGCGGCGCCGGGCGCGGTCTCGGTGCCGGCGGCGTCGGTGCCGTGCTCCCCCGGGCGTCCGATGCCGGTGCGGAAGGCGTCCAGCACGGTGTCCAGGTGATGCGTCCGGTGACCGTTCCAGGCCGTCGCGATCCGCTGGTCGAAGACCTCACGGGCGATGCCGTCGGCCCGGCCGCCGCCGTCCACCTCGACGGTGTGCGGCCGCAGCTGCGGCGGCAGCAGCTCGTGGACGGCCCGGCGCTCCCGGACGTCGCCGGTCAGCACGAGCAGGTCCGCGCCGCTGCCCGGCCAGACCCGGCCGAGGTGGTCGGCGATGATCGCGGCGGTGCGGTCCCAGGCGTCCTCGACCCGGTGGCGGTAGTGCCACTCGTACCGGTCGGCGGGCGGGGCGCGATGGCCTCGGCCCTGCCACTGCTTGCCCTCGACGGTGCCCAGCCGAGCGGCACCGCCGAACTCCCGGCGCTCCAGTTCGGCGCCGGTGCGGTCGACGGCCACCACCAGGCAGCGCGGAAGGGCGTCGTCGAGCAGGTCGAGCAGCGGGGCGGTGTGCGGCAGCGGCGCCCAGTCGACGGCCACGTCGGGCGGTGAGGTGGCGAGCGCGGTGTCGACCACGACCTCGCCGTCGGCGGCGAACAGCGCCCGCCCGGGCGGGGAGCCGCCGGCCGGTTCGGCGGCCAGCCGGTCCCGGACGGCGGCGCAGGTGCGGTCGTCGACGCCGAGCCCGGCCAGTCGGTGTACGGCCGCGCGGTCGAGGAGGGCCCGGCGCGGGGCGGCGTCCTCGGTGGCGCGGGAGGTGTCGAGGTAGACGGAGGCCCAGGGGCCGGGCCGGTCGAGCAGCGGTGTGAGGAACGCGAGATCCATGGCGGCCTCCCGGAATCGGCGGGCTACTGGCCGGCGCCTACCCGACTGCGGGCCGCGGACACCCGGCCGGGGCGGTCGGGCGCGTCGGCCGTGCGGAGGGGTCGGCCGTGCGGAGGCCGGGTCCACCGTCTGGCGACCGGGTCGGCCGTTCGGAGGCAGTCGGATGAACTGACCGAGCCGCTCCGACCGCGGTGCGCGGGTGGTCGGTACGGTCGGTGCCCGGTTGGAGGGCTCGCTGGAGCGGGCCCGGAGACTTCGGAGACTCGAGACTGGAGACGACATGAGGCTTTCCGGACGCCGGACCGGCACCGCCGTCGCCGTCGCGCTCGGCGTCGCGGGTCTCACGGCCGGTGCCCGCGCCGTGGCGTCCGCCCGGGCCGCGGCGTCGGTCCCCGTCCGGGTGGACATGCCCGCAGTGGTGCCCGTCGCCCTGAGCGTCACCCAGGCGCGGCCCACCAGCCTGAGCGCGTCCGCGGCCCATGCCCGGACCGGCGAGCCGCTGCCAGGCCTGGCCGTCCGGTTCTACTCGGCGGCGGGCCGCTTCCTGGGCTCCTCCACCACGGACGGCGACGGCGTCGCCGAGGTCGCCGTCCCGCCGGACCTCGGGCCCGGCGGCCACCTGGCCTCGGTGTTCGGGGACGGCTTCCACTCCGCCGCCCGGGCCGTGCTGCCCGCCGGGGCCCGCTGACTCCGCCGACCGCTGCCCCGCGCCCCGCCCCACCGCGTCAGCCGGTGAGCCAGGGGGCCTCGGGCAGCTTGGCGTCCGCCCGCTGTCCGGAGAACTCGAGCGTGGTCGGGGTGCCGAGGCCCGCCATCTGCATGGTGACCCGGCCCAGCGTGCCGTTCCCGTCCACCCAGTAGGTGAGCGGCGATCGGGCGCCGTCCGGAGCCGCGCCCTGGGCGCGCGGGCCCGCGAAGCGGTCGTAGTCGTGGTCGCCGATCCGGTCGCGGCCGAGCCGGCGGGCCCCGGACTGGGCGAGCAGCAGCGGGTTGTCCGGCCGGTCCGCGCCGAGTTGGACCAGCAGTTGGAGGCCGGCGTCCAGCGGATCGGCGGTGTAGGAGCGCGGGGACCAGCCGGTGCGGGGGATCCGCTCGGCCTGCTGCCAGGGCGGGGCCGGATCACCCTCGGGGTCGGGGGCCAAGCCGAGGCCGCCGGTGTCCCAGATGACCAGGCCGTGGTCGAGCGGGCCGCTCGCGCCGGTGGTCCGGTAGCGCCCGGCGCCCCGGTGGGTCCGGTAGTCGACCACCCCTTCGATCCGGACCTGCACTCCCCCGCCCTCGGCGGCGGTGAGCACCACCCCGACCGGGCTGGCCTGGTAGAGGTTCAGCCGCGACAGCGCCAACCGGGACGCCTCGTCCGTGGTGACCGGCCGCTCGGCGGTCCCGTCGGAGGCCGACCGGTAGGCGACGACACCGGCCGCCACGGCGCCGCAGACCGCGAGCGCGATCAGCGCCCTCAGCCAGTGGGCCTTCCGGCGGGGCGGCGGGGCGGCGGTCCTGGTCCTGCGGGCCATGCGGCTTCCTTCTCCCGATCTCTTCGACTCGTGTCCGTCCGTGTCCGTTGCGTCCCTTCCGGCCCAGGGTTCCGGCCCCGGGCTCCGGCCCACCGTCGGTCCCGGTCGGCGCGGGAACCGGTAGCGGAGTCGCCCCAGGGACCGGCCACGGACGGCCCACGGGCCGGCCATTGGACCGGCCAGGGACCGGCCATTGGACCCTCCAGGCACCGGTCAGGGATTCGGGCGGGGGGGGCGGGCCCCCCCCCCCGGCCCCCCCCCCGGCCGGGGGGGGCCCCCCCCCGCCCCGGGGGGGGGGGGCCCGGGGGGGGGGGGCCGGCGCGGGCCCCGCCCGGGGCGGCCCCGGGCGGGGGGGGGCCCCCGGCCCGGCCCCCCCCCCCGCCCCCCCCCCCCCCCGGGGGGGGGTGGGGGGGGGGGGCCCCCCCCCCGCGGGCGCCCCCCCGCCCGTTCCGGTTCGTCACCCCGTCATCGGCGGGGTGCGCCTACCGGTGCTGGGCCCTGCGCCTGCGCGTCAGGACGAACAGCGCCGCACCGAGCACGGTGAGCGCCGCGGCGCCCGTGGTGATCAGCGGGAGGCCCTCCCCCGCTCCGGTGTGGGGGAGCTGCCCGCCCGGTGCCGGCGGGGCCGGCGGTGCGGGCGGAGCGGGCGGTGCCGGGTTGGTCGGCGCCGGGGTGGGCGTCGTCGACTCGGTCGGGGACGGCGTGGGAGTGGGCGTCGGGGTGGACGTCGGGGTCGGGATCAGCTTGTTGACGGCCGTCACCTCGACTCCGGCGTCGAGGTTGTCGGCGGTGAGCACCAGCGGCCCGAAGACGGTGGTGTCCGGGGCCGAGTAGCCGGCCGGCGGGCTGAGTTCCTGCCAGTAGTACGTGCCGACCGTACCGCTGCCCCGGCAGATGCCGTCGGCCGCGGTCGTACAGGGCTCACCGACGGGCGTGTCGGCCTTGGTACCGGTGGTCTGGAGGCCGTCGGTGCCGTTGGTGTCGCGCCACAGCTGGAACTTGGCCCCGGGGAGCGGCTTGCCGTCCTGGTCGTGCTTGACCAGTTTCAGCGCGCCCTCCTGCTGCCGGAAGCCGAAGTCGAAGGTGTGGTCGTTCTCGCCCGGTCCGCCGGTGGTCAGCGCCCGTTCGGGGAACTTCGCGTCGGCGGGGACGATGCCCTTGGAGTCGACGAAGTGGTTGTCGCCGACGTCGTGGTCGGTGGGCACCCACTGGTACAGGGGCCCGCCCTTGGCGTAGTCGGCCGGGTTGTCGAGGCGGATGGTGTACTTGGTCCGGGGCTTGAGCCCGCCGGTGACGTCGGAGTCGTCAAAGTAGTACTCGCCGCGCGCCGTCGTCTTCGTCGTGCCGACCAGCTTCCCCGACTCGTCGTAGAGGTTGACGGTGGCGCCCGCGACCGGGCGCTGGCCCGGGTTCTGGACGCCCTTGCGCTCGGGGTCGTACCAGACCCGGTTGCCGATCTGCAGCGGCGCCTGGTCGCAGAGCACTTCGAGGTCACCCATCGCGGCGCCCTTGCCGAAGGGGGAGGCGGTTCCCGCCGGAGTCAGCCGCAGGCCGAACTTCGGGTCGTTCGTGCCGTCCTTGCGCTCCAGGAACGAGGTGCCGTAGCCGACGGCGGTGTGGTCGGGGTCGAAGGCGGAGACCGCGACGGTGCTCTCGACCTTGGAGAGCGCCGTGCCGGCGAACGCCGTGTTGTGGTGACCACCCCAGGCGGTGGCAAAGAACCGGATGCCCCGGGGGGAGAGCCCGCAGCCGAGGTTGACGTCCATCACGTACATGACGTTCGACAGGCAGGCCTTGTTCAGGTCGCCGCCGGACATGACGGTGGCCGAGTTCGGCGCCGGGGCGCCCGGTCCGCGGTCGGCGAAGCGGTCCTTGAAGGCCAGCAGCATCGAGCCGTCGGTCTCGAACTGGATCTCGCCGAGCTCCGGTTCGGGAAAGGCGATGGTGGTGTTGCCGCAGACCCTGCCGTTCTGCGAGGCCGGGAAGGTGCTGGTCCACGGGAACCAGCCCGCGCCGTCGCACGGGCCGCCGCCGACGGTGGACTGGCGCGGGTAGTCCATCGGCTGGTCCAGCACCGGCTTGCCGAACGCCCCGGTGTCGAGGTCGAACGGCAGGACCAGGGCGCGCACGTCGGTCAGCTTGCCGGTGGACTCGCCGGAGCAGACTCCGCCGAGGTAGCCGGTGCCGTCCTGCATGCCGAGGCCGTAGGGCCGCCAGTCCGCAGCCGACGGGCAGCCGGGGTCCGGGATCGGGTAGGAGGCCTTGGGCGCGGAGGCCGTCGGCTTGGTGGCGTCGTAGCGGTAGAGCTTGCGGTCGTTCAGGTTGACGACGAACAGGTCCTTGCCGTCGTCGGTGATCTTGATGCCGCCCAGGCTCTCCTTTCCGGGCACGTCGAGGAAGGCGTCGTCCGTCCCCGGCCCGTGCGCGGTGCTGCCCGCGTTCGGGACGGTGGTGAAGACGGTCGTCTTCTTCTTCGCCGGGTCGCTCAGGTCGGTGACGTAGATCCCGCCGGAGCCGGCGGGGCCGTAGTCGGTGGTGCGCTTGGCCGTTGCCGCGGAGAACAGCCGCTTTTCCGCCTTGTTCCAGGCGAGGCCGAAGATCGTGCCGGTCTCGGCGTCGGTGGCGATGTTCGTCGCCGCGTTGCCAGGGCCCTCCTGGCCGCGCATGTCGTACGGGAAGGTGACCAGCGTGCGCTGGTTCCCGCCCTGGTAGGTGGGCGTCTGACAGGCCGTTGCCAGCGGCGCGTTCTTCTGGCAGTAGTCCCCCGGGTTCCAGAGCCCGGTGGTGTACGAGACGTTCTTGCCCCCGGAGAGGTCGACAAACTCCTCGTTGCTGCTGAGCTGGGTGGGTGCGCCGTCCAGCCCCTGACGCGAGGCGAAGGCCGGGAACAGCACGCCCGGCTTCGGGTTCACCACCTGCACCCGGTACTTGCCGCCGGCCGCCTTGGTCGTCGCCGGGGCGAGCGTCACCGTGCCGTCCGCCGCCGTGACGCCGTCGATCCCGAAGCCGGCGTCATCGGTGAGCGTGACCTTCACGCCCGCGATGCCCGGCTCCAGCGCGGGCGTCCACACCCCGGAGGTGTCCACGGCCCGGATCACCCGGACCGTCACTGAGCCGTCCCCGGTCTGCGAGACGGCCGCCGGGGCCACCGCCAACGAGGAACTTCCCACCGCGATGGCGAGCGCCGCCAGGCGGCTCACGGCGTGGCGTCCGGGCAGGCCCGGTCGTCGCCGTCCCGGACCGCGAGCGGCGCCGGTCATCCGTTCACTTGTCGTTGTCATCCCTGCTCTCATCGTCCCGAGGGCCCACCGCCCGAGCTCGCGAGGGAGTTCGCGTGTGGCGGGGAAGCCGCCATTGTTAACGGGAGCTTAAAGGGGCTTCACTCAACTACGGGCTGGAATCCGGAACTTTGACGTATCGTCAGATGTATCCAGCGGGGCGGCCGATCGACCGCGCTCCACCGGGAACACCACCGGACCTGCGGGAACGCACCCCGCAGCGGCTCCCGGACGTAGACCGAGCGCCAAGTCGACAAAGCCGGGCGCCCCGTACGGGCGAACGCCGGCTCGAACACCACCACGAGCAACTCGGCGATTGCACACACGGTGCACAGAACTGCACACGACTCATTCCGCCTCACCGGCCCCAGGAGCACCGACAGCCGGGGCCCAGGCAGCGGCGGCCGGGCCCGGAGGCAGCGGCTCGCGAAACGGCGCCCGGGGCCGGCCGTGAACCGGCTCCGATCCGGCTCGACACGGGGCCGGGCATCGGTTCTCCCACCCTCTGGATTACGTCAACGTGTTTGACCTAGTCTGCCCGGCATGAGCGAACGCGTGGTCCCCGAACCCGAGCGCCGGCGCCGCAGGCCCACCAAGCACGGGGTCGTCCTCTCCCGGGAGCTGATCGTCGACACCGCACTGCGGCTGATCGGGCAACACGGCGCCGAGGCCCTCACCGTGCGGCGCCTCGGCGCCGCGCTCGGTGCCGACCCCAGCGCCGTCTACCGGTACTTCCACAGCACCGACGACCTGCTGCTGGCCGTCGCCGACGAGCTGATCGGGCTCGCCCAGGCGGGCTGGCAGCCCACCGGCGACTGGCGGGCCGACCTGCGGGCCATCGGGCTGCGGATCCACTCCGCCTACCAGGCCCACCCGCAGGCCGCCGTCCTGGCCGCCCACCGCACCACCGGCCGCACCCACGAGACCGCCGCCGTCGAGGCGATCCTCGGGGTGCTGCGCAGGGCGGGCTTCCCGGACCGGGAGGCCGTGCGGATCTACCACGCCTTCGTCGACCAGAGCCTGGGTTTCGCCGCACTGGACGCCGCCGCCCTCGCCCTGCCCGCCGCCGCGGCCCGGGCGGACCTCGAGGTCTGGCAGGCGTCCTACGCCCAGCTCGACCCCGCGACCCACCCCCACATCGCGGCGACCGCCCACCTGCTGACCGCCGACATGCGGTCCAGCGGCTACCCGTACGCCCTCGAGCTGCTCCTCGACGCGGCCGCCGCCCGGCTCGCCGCGGCGGGTCACGCCGGGACGAGCTGAGCGGCGGGCCGGGCCGGGGAGCGCGCCGAGCCGCGAGCCGGGCGGGGCCGGGGAGCGCGCCGAGCCGCGAGCCGGGCGGGCAAGCCAGCGCGCCGAGCTGGGCCGGGAGCGCGCCGAGGTGGGGCGGGCGCGCAGGTCAGTCCGCCGTGTGGACCAACTGGCCGCCCACGTACGTCCGCAGCACCCGGGCCGCCGCGATCTCCTCGGCCGGTCCGGTCAGGATGTCCCGGTCGAGCACGACCAGGTCGGCCAGCCGGCCGACCGTCAGCGTCCCCGCGTCGTCGTGGCCGTTCACATGGGCGGAGCCGGCCGTGTAGGCGGCGACGGCGGTGGCGAGGTCGAGGCGCTGCTCGGGCAGGAAGACCCGCCCGTCGACGGTCCCCGGTTCCATCCGGTTGACGGCGACGTGCAGGCCGGCCAGCGGGTCCGGGCTGCTGACCGGCCAGTCGCTGCCTGCCGCCAGGGTGGCCCCCGCGCGGTGGAGCGCGCCGAACGGGTACTGCCAGGCGGCGCGTTCGGGACCGAGGAACGGGATGGTCAGCTCGTCCATCTGCGGCTCGTGGGCGGCCCACAGCGGCTGGATGTTGGCGATCGCGCCGACTTCGGCGAAGCGCCGGATGTCGTCCGGGTGGACGACCTGGAGGTGGGCGAGGTGGTGCCGCGTGTCGCGGCGGCCGTTCGCGGCGCGGGCCGCCTCGACGGCGTCCAGCGCCTCGCGGACCGCGCGGTCCCCGAGGGCGTGGAAGTGCACCTGGAAGCCGAGCGCGTCCAGCTGGGTGACGTAGCCGCGCAGTTCGACCGGGTCGACGAAGCTGAGGCCCGAGTTGGCGGTGGCGCAGCCGCAGCCGTCCAGGTAGGGGCTCGTCATCGCAGCGGTGAAGTTCTCCGCGATGCCGTCCTGCATGATCTTCACCGAGCCGGCCCGGAACCGGCCGTGGCTCGACTCGGCCCGGCGCGCGACCAGTTCGGGGATCTGCTCGGCGCCCCGGTCGCGGTCCCACCAGAGCGCGCCGGTCACCCGGGCGGTGAGCGCGCCGGAGCGGGCGGCCGCGAGATAGGCGTCGGTCGGGTCCGGCTGGCCGTTGAACTCGCCGAGCAGCGCGTCCTGCCAGCCGGTGATGCCGAGCGAGTGCAGGAGGCGCTGCGCCCGCAGCAGGCCGTCCAGCCGGTCCGCGGCGGTGCCGGCCGGGACCAGCCGGGCGACCAGCGCGGTGGCGCCCTCCTGGAGCATGCCGGTGGGCGTGCCGTCGGCCTCCCGCTCGATCCGGCCGTCCGCCGGGTCGGGGGTGTGGCGGGTGAGGCCGGCCAGTTCGAGGGCGCGGGTGTTGGCCCAGGCGCCGTGGTGGTCGCGGTTGGTGAGGTAGACCGGGCGGTCGGCGACGGCGGAGTCGAGCAGGTGGCGAGTCGGCAGTCCGCCGTCGAAGGCCTCCAGCGACCAGCCGCTGCCGGTGATCCACGCCTGACCGGGATTGGCCTCGGCGTAGGCGCGGATCCGCTCCAGGCACTCGGCCGCGGAGACCGTGCCGGTGAGGTCGCAGGCGGCCGACTCCGTTCCGCCGAACACCGCGTGGATGTGGGCGTCCTGGAAGCCCGGCAGCAGCAGCTTGCCGGAGAGGTCCACCACCTCGGTGCGCGGCCCGATCAGCTCGCGGACCTCGTCGTGCCCGACGGCGGTGATCCGCTCGCCGGTCACGGCCAGGCTGCTCGCCCGGGTGCGGGCGGCGTCGCCGGTGTGCACGGGGCCGTGGGTGAAGACCAGGTCGGCCTGGGTCATGGGTGGTGCTCCGTTCTCGGGTCGTGCGTCAGCGGGGGCGACAGCGGTCGTCGTGCGTCAGCGGTTGTCGGACACCGGCGCCCCCGCGACAGCGGTCGTCGGATGCCGGCGCCCCCGCGACAGCGGTCGTCCGGCGTCGGCGGTCGTGCGTCGGCGGTCCCCTGTCGGCGGGGCGGGTGCGCCGGGGAGGGGATCAGTTCGTCGGGTCGAGGAAGTACGGGGAGCGCCGCCGCCAGCGCGCCCAGGCCGCCGAGGGGAGGCCGGTGACGACCATCAGCGTCACCACGGTCAGCTCGAACCAGCCGTTGTCCGCAGCGAGTTCGAAGTGGTCCGTCGAGTCGTAGAAGGTCCAGGCGAGGTAGCCGCCGACGGCGAGCAGCACGGCCGCGCCGAGCAGCGGCCCGACCACTGCGCGCAGCCCCTGCAGCGGGTCGTCGCGCAGCAGGTGGCGGAAGCGGACGGCGGCCGCGACGGCGGTGAGTGCGTAGTAGAGCGCGACGATGACGCCGATCGCGTTGACGGAGGCCGAGATGAGGTCGTTGACGGTGGGGATGACCAGCGAGGCGAGGGCGAGGAGCACGGCGACACCGGTGATCAGCAGGGTGCCGACGGCGGGGGTGGCGTGCTCGCGGTGCAGCCTGGTCCAGACCCGGCCGAGCACGCCGTCGCGGCCCATCGCGTACATCCCCCGCGCGGTGGGGATCACCGAGGACTGGAGCGAGGCCACCGCGGAGAACGTCAGCGCGACCAACGGGAGTGCGGCCAGCGGCTGGTGGGCGAGCCGGGTGCCGAAGTAGGTCAGCCCGTGCGCACCGTTGTCGGCCAACTCGTCGAGCGGCAGCACGCGTTGGAAGGCGGTGCCGGCGAGCAGGAAGAGCAGCAGCATCACCACCAGGGCGAGGAAGCCGCCCCGGGAGGCGTCGCGCGGTTCGCGCACCTCCTCGCCGACGCTGAACACCGACTCGAAGCCCCAGTAGCAGAACACTGCCAGCACCATGCCCTGCGCCACCGCGTCGAGGGAGGGCAGGTCGAAGGGGTTGTACCACTGGAGCGAGAACGGCTGGTCGCCGGCGAACAGGCCGTAGCCGCAGAAGCCGAGCAGCACCAGGTACTCGAAGACCAGCAGCGCCTTCTGCAGCCGGGCGGCGAGGTCGAGCCCGCGCACCGCGACGAGTGCGGCGCCGATCAGGACGGCGAGGCCGAGCACCGTGCACTGGACGGTGGAGTCGGCGTCCAGTCGCAGTCCGGCGACGCTGTGCAGGTGCGCCTCGTCGAGCAGTTGGATGACCGCCGAACCGGTGACGGTGGTGGTGTACGCCATGAAGACCACCGTGCCGACGGTGTTCACCCAGCCGGTGAGGAAGCCCAACCAGGGGTTGAGGATCCGGCCGACCCAGCGGTAGCTGCTGCCGGCGTCCGGTTCGACGGCGTTCAGCCGCCCGTAGCCGCCTGCGATGGCGAGCACGGGCAGGAAGGCCAGCAGCATGATCGCGGGGAGGTGCAGGCCGACGACTCCGGCCATCAGGCCCAGGCCGATGCCGATGCTGCTGGTGGCGGCCGTGCTGGAGGCGGCTATCACCGCGCCGTCCAGCAGGCCGATGGACTTGTGCAGGGCGCCGTGGCCCGCGTCCGCTCTCGGACCGCTGCCCGTGTCCTTCACCGTGGATGCCAACGGATCACCGCCTTGCTCGTGGGGGGGTGGGGGTGGGGCGGGGGAAGTGCGAGCCATGAAACCGGCGGCTCCGGTCACACGTCAATGATGTTGTCATAAGGATTTCCTCCACTCCACGGCCTCGTATCGGCGAGCTTTCTTGACGTACCGTCAACAAGCTCTTCCCCCGGCCGCCCTCGCCCTGGAGGATCCGTGAAACCCGTCCGCTCTGCCCGTACGGCCGCCCTCACGACTGCGGCCCTGCTGGCCGCCCTGGTGAGCGCCGCCCCACCGGCACCAGCCGCAGCAGCCCCGCCCTCACCGTCCACCCCGCCCGCGCGGACCGCGCCCTCCCCCTCACCCGTGCAGGCCGCACCGCCCGCCGGTTCCTCACCGGTGCTGACCGGTGCTCAGCTCGCGGCCTCCTGGGCCGGCCCGCTGAGCACCCGCGGGCGGTACGTCGTCGACGCCGACGGCAACCGGTTCAAACTGAAGGGCGGCAACTGGGACGGCGCCCAGGGCCACTACCTGGGCAGCGGCGACCCGGCCGACCCGGCGAACAACGAGCACGGCGAGGTCTCGTACAACACCCCGCTCGGGCTGGACCGCGCGCCGATCGGTGAGATCCTGGACGGCTTCCACCGACTGGGGATCAACAGCATCCGGCTGCCCTTCGCCGACGCGATGATCCACGACAGCACGCCCGTGCCGGACGCGGCGGTGGCGGCCAACCCCCGGCTCAGGGGCAGCACCCCGCTGGAGGTGTACGACGCGGTGGTGGCCGCGCTGACCGCCGACGGCTTCGCGGTGGTGCTCAACAACCACACCACCACCTACCGCTGGTGCTGCGGCCTGGACGGCAACGAGCGCTGGAACAGCGGCCAGAGCACCGCCCAGTGGGAGGACGACTGGCTGTTCATGGCCCGGCGCTACGCCGGCAACAAGCGGGTGGTCGGCGCCGACCTGCGCAACGAGGTCCGCCGGGACACCTGGGACGACCCCAACTGGGGCCTGGGGGACGCCCACGACGAGTACGCCGCCTTCGAGGAGGCCGGCAACCGGATCCTCCAGGCCGACCCGGACCTGCTGATCATCATGGAGGGCATCAACTGGCAGGGCATCCCCGCCGCGCTCTTCCCGCACGGCCGCCCGATGCTCACGCCGGTGGCGACGCTCTCCAACACCCTCGTCCGCTCCGGGAAGCTGGTCTACTCGGCCCACTTCTACGGGTTCACCGGCCCCGCCAACTCCGGCGCCGGCAGCGGCCCGGGCGCCACCGACGACCCCCGCTACCAGGACTTCAGCCCGGACCAGCTCGCCCAGGTGGTCGACCAGGAAGCCCTGTTCGTCACCCGGACCGGGCAGCACTTCACCGCGCCGGTGTGGATCAGCGAGTTCGGCGCGGCCGGCCGCGGCTCGACGGACGCCAAGGAGCAGGCCTGGTTCCACACCTTCACGGACATCCTGGCCAGGAACGACACCGACTTCGCCGTCTGGCCCCTCACCGGCTGGTTGGATGCGGGCGGTCGAACGATGGACAACTGGGCCCTGCTCCACTTCGACACAGCGGGCCGCCCGCTCGGCCTGGACGACCCCGGCGACTGGCGCGCGGCCGACTGGCACAAGCTGGTCGACGCCCCCTCGCTCACCGGCCCCGTCCCGGCCGTCCCGCACTGGAACCTGCTCGACCTCGACCACGCCGACCAGAACGTCTCCGCCGTCATGCTCGCCCAGCCCGACTGGTCCACCGGCAACCGCAAGGGCGACTGCCCCGACAGCCAGCGCCTGACCGGACTCGGCCGTGGCAGCAGCCGGGGCCTGTGCACCGACGCCGGCCAGCCGGCCCGCGCCGACGGCCCCTGGACCACCGTGACCGACGAACGGTACGTGACCGAGGGCGACTGGGCTCCGGGCTACAGCAAACTCCAGTGCCCCGACCGCACCTTCGCCGTCGGCTACAGCGTCCGCTCCAACGCCATGGCGGCCCTGCTCTGCGCCCCGGCCGCCGCCGCGCTCCCGCTCACCGGTCGCAACGTCTGGTTCGACCGCGGCGACAACCGCCCCGCCACCGGGGGCGCCACCCCGGGCGACTGGGCACCGGGCTCCTACAAGGGCCAGTGCGCCGACGGCGAGTACCTGGCCGGCGTCGCCTACACGTGGCGCTGGAACCACGGCGGCGTCCCGGACGCCCTGCTCTGCCGACCGCTGGCCTGATCCCCGGCGCACTCCGAGGAGCGCCCACGTGCCCGGCGGATGCGGCATCCGCCGGGCACGTGCAGGGTGGAGGGGTACGAACCGCCCGACCGGCGAGCGAACCGCCCGACCGGCGACCGTCCGTAGCGATACGGACACCGTCCGCCGGGCGAGCCGCCTCCGGCCGCCGCCCTCGACCGAAGGAGGGGCCCATGCGCACCCGGACGATCCCCCGCCGGGCACTGGCGCTGACCGCCGTCGCCCTCGCCGCCCTGCCGGCCGCCGCGCTCGCTTCCCCCGCCGAGGCCGCCGTCTCCGCGCCTCCGGCCGCCACCGCTGCCGCCGCCCCGGTCGACTTCGTCGACCTGCCGAGCAGCCCGCTGCCGCGCGACCACGCAGCACACCGGATCACCGTCACCTACCGCAACCCCTCGGCGACGGACCGGACGGTGGCCCCGCAGATCCTGATCGAGTCCCCCGACCGGGGCCCGGCCCTCAGCCCGGCGCAGATCAGGCTGGAACTGCTGGGGACGGACGGCCGCTGGCACGCCGTGCCGCTCGCCAGCCAGACCGGCACGCTGTTCAGCTCCCTCCTCCCGGCGAAGATCGTCCTGCACGGCCACCACACGCTCACCGAGCACTACCGGCTCACCGTCCTCGACGGCCCGGCCCGGGGCACGATCGCTCCCCGGATCGCCCTCTACGCCTGAGGCCGGTCCGCTCCGGCGCCCGAGGCCGGTCCCTTTCGGCGCCGGGTACGGCACCGCCCCCGTGTGCCGTACCCGGCGCCGATCCGTCGGCGTGCGGCCGTGGGCATCCGCACGCCCTGACGGGATGCCATGACCCCGGGGAGATGTCCCGTTCGCGGGACATTCGGCGGACATCAGCACTCTTGTCCCCCGAGCCCGAAGCCCTGACGACCCGTTCCGTACAGCCCTGGTCAACCCATGGTTAACATGGACCCGTCAACGCCGTTCATCTGGTACTTCTAGCTTCTAACCGCCGCGCCGCTGGAAGCTACGCGCGTCACGGCGCCCACTCCTGACCCAGATGACGATGACGTCGAGGTACCAACCATGCACGCAGTTCCCAGCCGCCGGCGGCTCCGCCACGGTGCCGGTCTGATCGGCGCGGCCTGCCTGACCGCCTTCGCCGGCGCGCCCGCCGCCCTCGCGGCCGACGGCCCGCAGACCGCCACGCCGATCAAGCACCTGGTGGTGATATTCCAGGAGAACGTCTCCTTCGACCACTACTTCGGCACCTACCCGAACGCGGCCAACACCCCCGACGACAAGGTCAGGTTCACCGCCAAGCCCGGCACCCCCAAGGTCGACGGCCTCACCGACGACCTGCTGCACAAGAACCCCAACCGGAACAACCCGCAGCGCCTCGGCCCAGCCCAGGCCGTCACCTGCGACCAGGACCACACCTACAAGGACGAGCAGCTCGCCGTCGACGGCGGCAAGATGGACAAGTTCGTCGAGCACACCGACATCGAGAACTGCAAGGCCCCGATGTACACCGCGCCCGGCCTGGTGATGGACTACTACGACGGCAACACCGTCACCGGCATGTGGAACTACGCCCAGCGCTTCGCGATGAGCGACAACTCCTTCGGCACCAACTACGGGCCCTCCACCCCGGGCGCGATCAACCTGATCTCCGGTCAGACCCACGGCGGCTACCCGGTGGACCCGAAGACCGGCCAGAAGACCACCGACGCCTACGTGGTCGCCTCCCCCGACGCCAACGGCGTGGGCACCGTCATCAACGACCCGGACCCGGGCTACGACGAGTGCTCCAACCCGCAGCACAACCAGCTGGTCATGACCGGCAGGAACATCGGCGACCTGCTCAACGAGAAGGGCGTCAGCTGGGGCTGGTTCCAGGGCGGCTTCAAGCCGACCGGCACCAAGGACGGCAAGGCCGTCTGCGGCGCCGCGCACGACAACATCGTCGGCGCCTCGCAGACCGACTACAACCCGCACCACGAGCCCTTCCAGTACTACAAGTCCACGGCGAACCCGAAGCACCTGGCGCCCAAGGACGTGAGCGAGATCGGCCACGACGGCCAGGCGAACCACCAGTACGACCTGACCGACTTCGACGCCGCCCTCCAGCACGGCGACCTGCCCGCCGTGAGTTACCTGAAGGCCGCCAACTACCAGGACGGCCACGCCGGTTACTCCGACCCGCTGGACGAGCAGCACTTCGTCGTCGACACCCTGAACAAGCTGCAGAAGTCCAAGGACTGGGCCTCCACCGCCGTCGTCATCGCCTACGACGACTCGGACGGCTGGTACGACCACAAGTTCGCCGAGCCCGTCAACGGCTCGCGCGACGGCGCCAACGACGGCCTGAGCGGCGCCGGCCAGTGCGGCAAGGACGCCGGCTGGGGCGGCTACGCCGACCGCTGCGGCTACGGCCCGCGCCTGCCGCTGCTGCTCGCCTCCCCGTACGCCAAGTCCAACTTCGTCGACCACACCCAGACCGACCAGACCTCGATCCTGCGCTTCATCGAGGACAACTGGAAGACCGGCCGGATCGGCGACCACTCCTTCGACGACCACGCCGGCTCCATCGAGGGCATGTTCGACTTCAAGAACGCCCAGCCGGCCACGCTGATCCTCGACCCGACCACCGGCCAGCCCGCCGGCGGCGACTCGACCCCGACCGACCGGCCCACCGGCGGCTCCTCGGCCACCACCCCGGCCGCCCCAGCGACCACCGGCGGCAACCCGGGCACCGGCACCGCCACCGTCGCGGGCGCCACCAGCAGCACCGGAGGCCCCGCGCTGGCCGCGACCGGCGCCGACTCCAGCACCGGCCCGGTCGCGGCCGCCGCCGTCGCCCTGCTCGCCCTCGGCGGCGGCGCGGTCTACCTCGCCCGCCGCAAGCGCGGCCGCCGCGCCTGAGTCCTGCGTGCTCGACCCGCGACACCGCCGGGCCCTCCCCCGAGGGGCCCGGCGGTGTCCGTCCTTCCGGCGGCACGCACCGGCGGCCCCGCCGACCGGCGCGGGTCACCGCCGGCGGCAGGTCAGCGGCCGAGCGCGGTCTCCCGGGTCATCCGGGACAGCTTCTCCGGGTTGCGCACCGCGTACAGACCGGTGATCAGGCCCTCGTCCAGGCGCAGCGCCAGCACGGTGTCCACCTCGCCGTCCACGCGGGACACCAGCGCCGGGCGGCCGTTGACCTGTTCGATCGTCAGCGAGACCGGCAGCCGGGAGATCCGGCACAGCAGCGCGGCCACCGACTCGGCGCCCACCACGGGGGCCGGCGCCGCCTGGACCACTCCCCCACCGTCGCCCAGCAGAACGGCGTCGGGTGCGAGGAGGCCGAGCAGAGCCCGCAGGTCGCCGGTCTCGACGGCGCGCCGGAAGGCCGTCACCGCCTGTCGGGCCTCGGCCGGCGAGACCGCCCCGCGCGGTCGGCGCGCGGCGACGTGGGCGCGGGCCCGGTGGGTGATCTGCCGGACGGCGACGGGGGACTTGTCGACGGCCTCCGCGATCTCGCCGTACTCCAGCCCGAACACCTCGCGCAGCACGAACACGGCGCGCTCGGTCGGCGTGAGGGTCTCCAGCACCAGCAGCATCGCCAGCGAGACGCTCTCCGCCAGTTCGACGTCCTCGGCGACGTCGGGTGCGGTCAGCAGCGGCTCCGGCAGCCACGGGCCGACGTACGACTCGCGGCGGCGGGCGAGCGTCCGCAGCCGGTTCAGCGCCTGGCGGGTGCAGATCCGCACGAGGTAGGCGCGGTGCTCTCGGACGGTGGACAGATCGACCCCCACCCAGCGCAGCCACGTCTCCTGCAGCACGTCCTCGGCGTCGGCCGCGGAGCCGAGCAACTCGTAGGCGACGGTGAACAGCAGGTTCCGGTGGGCGAGGAAGACGTCGGTCGCGGCCTCCACCGGGTGTTCGGCCGCCGTGGGGTCCTGGTTCATGTCCGGCTCCTGCCTCTCGCCATCGGGTTGTGCTGGTGCGCTGGGGTGCGCTGGGGTGCGCTGGGGTGCGCTCGGGTGCGCTCGGGTGTGCTGGAGTGTGCTGGAGTGTGCTGTTCAGTGGACACCGGTGGCCGTCGGCCCGTGACACCGCCCGGCGGTGGCGTCCGTCACAGCCGTCCGCCGTCACGGGCGCCGCGCCGTCCGTGTCCTGTGGTCGTCCGGCGCCGATGCGCACGACGACAACGAGTGAGGACGTCACCGTGGAAACCCGCTTCAACCTGTTCGACAGCCCGACCGCCGCCAAGGTCGCCAGGCGCTTCTCCAGCACCTCGCTGGCCCTCCAGGAGTCGACGCTCCCCAAGGGTTTGCAGGACCTGGTCATGCTGCGCGCCAGCCAGGTCAACGGCTGCGGCTTCTGCATCGACATCCACGCCAAGGAGGCTACGGCCCTCGGGGAGAGCGCGCTGCGGATCAACCTGGTCGCCGGTTGGCGGCACAGCACCGTGTTCACCGAGGCCGAGCGTGCCGCGCTGGCGCTCGCCGAGGAGGGCACCCGGATCGCCGACGGCGCCGGGGGCGTCTCCGACGCGACCTGGGCCGAGGTGCGCAAGCACTACGACGACGACCAGGTCGGCGCGCTGGTCTGCCTGGTCGCGCTGATCAACGCGGCCAACCGGATGGGCGTGATCGTCAACAGCCTCGGTGGTGCCTTCGAGCCGGGTGCCTCCGCCGCGCTCGGCTGACGCCGCCGCGCCCCGCCCGGGCCAACTCCGGCCCGGGCGGGGCGCTTTCCGCATCGCAGGCTCGCTGACGAAATGTCAGCAACTTCCGCGCACCGCCTTGACGGCACACCGACACGGCCCTAGAACGTAGTCAGCTCCCCCGCATCCCCCCACCAGCGGGAGCACTGGCAGTTCGCCTTCTCGCCCCCTCATCGAGGAAGAGGCCTTCCCATGCGCATTCGCCCCCACCTCACCGTGCCCGCCGCCGCTGCCGCCGCGCTCGCGCTGGCCGCGATCGTCCCCGCCGCCGTCCCCGCCTCCGCCGCCCCGTACGCGGCCGGGGCCGTACTGACCGCCGGCAGCGCGGGCGGCACCGCCGTCGCGGCGGGCGACGCGCTGGCGGCTCCGCTCGCCGCGCACACCTCCGCGACCTTCTACTCGACCGCGACCAGCACCACCGGCGTCACCTGTGCCACCTCCCGGCTCGCCGCCACCGTGCTGACCAACCCGGCCGCCCCCGGCACCGCCACCGAGTCCCTCACCGGGCTCACCTTCGGCTCGTGCACCAGCAACGTCACCGGTGTCACCTCGGTGCGGAGCCTGACCGTCGACACCCTCCCCTACGGCGTGACCGTCTCCGACGGCCCGGGGCTGCCCGTCACCCTCACCGGCGGCACGGCCGGCCCGATCCGGGCCACCGCCGTCCTCAACTCCTGGTTCGGCACCATCACCTGCACCTACCAGCTCAGCGGAGCCTTCACCGGCACCGCCGACAACACCGCCCACAGCCTGACCTTCACCAACGAGCACTTCGCCAAGAGCGGCGGCTCCGGCCTCTGCCCCGCCGACGGCTACTTCTCCGCGAGCTACGGCCCGGTCACCGACACCACCCAGTCCGGCTCCCCCGCGGTCTACGTCAACTGACCCGCTCCCGGTCGGCCCGGATCCGCAGGCCCCCCGCGCGGATCCGGGCATCCGCCCCTCAGTGCACCTGCGGGCGCGCCTGCCGCCGTCACGTGGAGGTGCCCCCGAACGACTCTCGCCAGCTCCAACGGCCGGGCGGGCGCGGTTCGTTCCCGATCCGGACGGGACGATCCGCGCATCCCGTACCCGTATCGGAACGCCCTGCGGCTGCCCCATACTCCACCTCCGGCCAGGACGGCCGGACGGCCGTCCGCCGGGACGAAGGGGAACGGGGACACGATGACAGCAGCAGCCGCGGGGACATGGGGACTGGGTGACCGGGAGGTCAGCCGCATCGGATACGGGGCGATGCGGCTGACCGGCAACGGCATGGCCGGGAACTCGGACGGGCCGCCGATCGACCGCGACCTCGCCGTCCGCCTGCTGCGCCGGGCGGTCGACCAGGGCGTCGACCACATCGACACGGCCTCCTTCTACTTCTCCCCGCTGCGCTCGGCGAACGAGCTGATCAACCGCGCGCTGTCGCCCTACCGGGACGACGTGGTCGTCGTCACCAAGGTCGGGCCGGGCCGCGACGCCTCCGGCGAGTGGCAGGGCATGGCCCGCCCCGACCAGCTGCGCGGTCAGGTGGAGGAGAACCTGCGGCAGCTGGGCCGGGACCACCTCGACGTGGTGAACCTGCGCCACGGCGGTGGCGACGGGCGTTCCGTCACGGAGCACTTCGGCGCGCTCGCGGACCTGCGCGAGGCGGGCCTGATCCGGCACCTGGGCCTCTCCAACGTCCGGCCCGAGCACGTCACCGAGGCCCGGGCGATCGCCCCGGTGGTCTGCGTGCAGAACCCCTACGGGCTCGACTGGCGCCAGGCCGACGAGAACGGCCTGGTCGACCTCTGCGGCGAACTCGGCATCGCCTTCGTCCCCTTCTTCGCGCTCTCCGGGCGGCGCCGCGAGGCGGCCGCCGGGCAGGAGCGGGACGACCGGGTTCGTGCGGTGGCCCGCGCCCACGCCGCCACGCCGGCCCAGATACGGCTCGCCTGGACGCTCCACCGCGGGCCGCACGTGCTGGCCATCCCCGGGACGGCCGACCCGGTCCACCTGGACGAGAACATCGCGGCGGCCGGCCTGCGGTTGACCCCGGAGGAGTGGGAGGCGCTCGGGGCGCCGGTCGCTGACGGGCGGTGACGGACGGGCCCGCCATGCTGGGCCGGTACGCCAGGGAGCCGGGCTCGGGGCTCGGGGGCGCTGGCCCTGGGACGCCGGGACTGCGGCGCCGGGACTGGGGCGCCGGAACAAGGGCTGCGGGGCCCTCCCTGCCCGAAGGCGTCCGGACGGGCCCGTCCGGAACCTGCCCTCGCCGCGAACAGACCGGGGCAGAGTCGGACCGATCCGGGCGGGATGGGACGATACCTGCCATGTCCAGCACGTCTCCGTCGGTCCGGGGCCCCGAGGCCCCGCCGGACCAGCTCCGCCGCCTGCTGCTCGAACTGGGCGAAGCCCTGCTGGGCGGCGGCCTCCCCGTCCATGACGTCGAGGAGGAGCTCCACGGTCTGGGGCGGTCGATGGGAGCGCCGGACGCCCGGGTCGCCGCCCTGGCGAACGGGCTGTTCGTGGCGCTGGACGCGGACGAGGCCACCCGGTTCCAGCCGGTCGGCGCCGCCCTCAGGTTCGAGCAGACCGCCGACGTCCTGCACCTGGTCCACCGACTGCGCGCGGGCGAGGTCGACGGCCCGCGGGCGCTGGCCGAGCTGGACCGGATACGCCGGGCCCCGGCCCGCTGGCCCGGCTGGGTGGCGGACCTCGGGGCCCTGCCGGTCGGCGTGGGCGTCTGCGTCTTCCTCCAGCCGGTGCCGGCGAACGTGCTGGCGGCCGGGGCGGGCTCCCTGATCGTGGTGGGTCTGACCATGCTGGCCCGCCGACTGCCGCGACTGCGTCCGCTGCTGCCCGTCACGGCCGGGTTCCTGGTCGCGCTGCTCGTCCTCGCGCTCGCCCGGGCCTCCCTGCTGGACGGCCCGCTGCGCACCATCGTGGCCACCCTGGCGATCCTGCTGCCGGGCGGGCTGCTGGTCACCGGGCTGTCGGAGATCGCGGCGGGCGCGGCCAGCGCCGGGTCGGCCCGACTGGTGTCCGGCGCGGTTCAGCTGGCCCTCTTCCTGGCCGGGGTGGCCGCCGCCGCGACCGCGATCGGCATGCCGGCCTCGGCCCTCGCCAACATCCAGGTGGCCAAGCCCAGCTGGTGGGTGATCGGGCTGGGGCTGGCGCTCGCGGTGGCCGGCGTCGTGATCAACGTCCACACCCCGCCGCCGGCCATTCCGTGGATCGTCGCGGTGATCGCGGTCAGTGTCACCGTGCAGGTCGTGGTGGGCTCCGCGCACGGCGCGGCGATCGGCGGCCTGGCCGGCGCGGTCAGCGCCGCGGTCGCGGCCACCGTGGTGCACTGGCTGCCCGGCGGCCCGCTCTGGCGGGTGCTGTACCTCCCGGCCTTCTGGATCGTGGTGCCGGGTTCGTTCGGTCTGCTCAACACCGCGCAGATCGAGGTCGGCAACGGGGCGCAGTCGGTGCTGGCCGCCGTGTCCGCGGTGTTCGGTGTCTCGATCGGCACCCTGATCGGCTCGGTGATCAGCCGGATCCCGCGCCCCTCCCTCGCGGTGGCCCAGCTGCGGGCCTGAGCCGGCGCGGCACCGACGGCCGCCCCGGAACCGCCGCAGCGGGTCGGCCGTCCAGTGCCGCGCTGGACAGGCCGGGCTCGGGCTGAGCGCCGCCGTCCCGCGCCTGCGTCGCAGGGGTGGCCCGGCCGGGCCGCGCCCCGGCGGTCCTCAGCCCCACTGCGTCTCCTCCGGCGAGACCCCGGCGGACCTCCGGACGGCCAGCAGCGCCGTGTCGTCGGTGCGGCGGCCCCCGGTGTGGCGAACGACGGCGGCGGCGACCTCGTCCACCAGGTGTTCGGGGTCGCCGGCACCGGGCTGACCGGACAGCTGCTCCAGGTGTGCGCGGAGGTCGAAGAAGTCACCCTGCCGGTCGCGGGCCTCGGTCACCCCGTCGGAGACGATCAGCACGGTCTCGGCCGCGGCGAGGCGCAGCCGCTGGGCCTCCGGAAGCCCGCCGGCCAGTTGGGCGAGGCCGATCGGCGCTCCGTTGCCCGAGGGCAGTTGCCGTACCCCCGCCGGTCCCAGGACGTGGGGGCTGTCGTGGCCGAAGTTGACCATCCGGATCTCCCCCGGCGCGCCGTCGGGGAACCAGAGGACGACCGCGGTGACGAACCGTTCCTCCCGTTCCCCCAGCCGGGCCGACATCCGGTTCTGCCGCAGCAGCCGCTCCTCCAGCCGGTACGCGACGCTCGCCAGGTCCTCCAGTTGGAAGGCGGCCTCCCGGAAGCAGCCGACCAGCGCCGCCGCCGTGGAGACGGCCGGCAGTCCCTTGCCCTGCACGTCCCCCAGGATGACCCTGGCACCGAACGGGGTGGCCACGACGTCGTAGAAGTCACCGCCCACTCGCGCCTCGACGTCCGCCGCCAGGTAGCGTGCCGCCGAGTCGACTCCGCCCCAGCCGTGCGGCACCGGACGCAGCATCACCTGCCGGGTGGTCTCGGCGGCGCCCTGGAGATGCCGGACGTAGGCGGCGGCCCGGGCCCGGGCGAGGCTCAGCGGCAGGGCCAGGGCGGCCCCGGCGATCACCAGCAGGAAGTCCTCGATCCCCTGGGACTTGGCCCAGATGCTGTCCACCGCCGGGTAGACGGCGATCGACGCGCAGGAGAAGGCCACGGTGAGCAGCGGGCCGCACAGCCCGGCGGCGACCACGGGAACCAGGACCAGCCAGCTCACGGACGCGAAGGAGTGCGGCGTCAGCCCGTCCACGACCACGACCGCCACCAGCAGCGCGGCGGGCACCAGCCAGGAGCGGTGGCCGTACCGGACCAGCACCGGGAGCGACTGCTGCTGCACCTCTGCGGACTGTTCCGGCACCCGCCCCTCCACTCATCCGCCCATCCGGCGTCCCGGCTCCCCGGTCGCCGTCCCGGCCATCCGGCCGGCTCACGGGCTCACGGCTGTCGGCCTTCCGCTCCCGGCGCCCGCCACTGGCGCGGCTCTCGGCTCCGGCTTACCGCTTACGGCTTCCGGCTTCCGGCTTACGTTGCGGGCTTTCGACGGTCCGCGCGGCCCTTCCGGAAGACACGTCGGTCCCCGCCGGGCGCGTGGCTCCGGGGCGGAGACGTCGGGCCCCACGTTAGGCGGCGCAGCCCGCAGAAGGCCGCGCAACGGGCCCGTGCCCCGGACCGTCGCCCGTTCGGCCCAACCGCCGGGCGCGGTGGCCGCCTGGCTCCTCCCACTCGGCCGACCGCACACACGCGCCCCGCCGGGCCCCGTGCACGGCGCCCGACCGCCTCCCGCGGGACGCCCGCCGCCGGGGCGTGGCGGAGCCCGCCGAGCACGTCCCGCCCGGCCGACCGCACGCATGCGCGCCCCGCCGGGGCACTTCCCGGCGGGGCGCGGTGTCGGACGGGCGGTCCGTCACATGTTGATCATGTGGCCGGCCAGGCCGTGGATGGCCTCCTTGACCGCCTCGCCCAGCGTCGGGTGGGCGTGCACGTTGCGGGCGACCTCGTGGACGGTGAGGTCCCACTGCTGGGCCAGGGTCAGCTCGGGCAGCAGCTCGGTGACCTCCGGGCCGATCAGGTGGGCGCCGAGCAGCTCGCCGTACTTGTTGTCGCTGATGATCTTGACGAAGCCGATCGGGTGGCCGAGGCCGTGCGCCTTGCCGTTCGCGGTGAACGGGAACTTGGCGACCTTGACGTCGTACCCCATCTCGCGGGCCTGCGCCTCGGTGTAGCCGAAGGAGGCGATCTGCGGCTGGCAGTAGGTGGCGCGCGGGATCATGGCGAAGTCGACCTCCATGGTCTCGGCCCCGCCGATGGTCTCGGCAGCGATCACGGCCATCGTCTCGGCCGCGTGCGCGAGCATCAGCTTCGCGGTGACGTCACCGATCGCGAAGATGTGGTCGACGCTGGTGCGGCCCCGGCCGTCCACCGCGATGGCGTTGCGGTCGGTGAGCTTGACCCCGGTGTTCTCCAGGCCGTAGCCGTTCACCCGCGGCGCGAAGCCGATCGCCTGGAGCACCTTGTCGGCCTCCAGCACCTGCTGCTGGCCGTCCTTGGTGACGGTGACGCGGACCTTGGCGTTGGGGTCGCTGTCGTCGATCGACTCGACCCGGGTGGAGGTGAGCACCTGGATGCCCAGCTTGCGGTACTGCTTGGCGAGCTCGGTCGAGACCTCGACGTCCTCGAGCGGGACCATGCGGTCCAGGAACTCGACGATGGTGACCTTCACGCCGTAGTTGTGCAGCACGTAGGCGAACTCGACGCCGATCGCGCCGGCACCCGCGATGATGATGCTCTCCGGCAGCTCCTCGGTGAGGATCTGCTCCTCGTAGGTCACCACGCGCTCGCTCAGGCTGGTGCCGGGCAGCAGGCGGGTGGTGGCGCCGGCCGCGATGATGCAGTGGTCGAAGGTGACGACCTCGAAGCCGCCGCCGCTGAGCGCGACCTGGAGGGTGTGGTCGTCGACGAAGGTGCCCCAACCGTCGTACTCGGTGATGCCGTTCTTCTTCATCAGGTAGTGGACGCCCTTGACCCGGCCGTCGGCCACCGAGCGGCTGCGGCGGAAGGCCTCGCCGAAGTCGAAGCTCACCTGGCCCTCGACCTTGATGCCGAAGGTCTTGGCCTCCTTGGTGAAGATGTGGGCGAGCTCGGCGTTGCGCAGCAGGGCCTTGGAGGGGATGCAGCCGACGTTGAGGCAGACGCCGCCCCAGTACTTGGCCTCGATGACCGCCACCTTCAGGCCCAGCTGGGCCGAGCGCACGGCGGCGGTGTAGCCGCCGGGGCCCGCGCCGAGGACGACGACGTCGTAGTGCGTGCTCATGTTGCTGACTCCTCCGAGGGTGTCACGGTGTCGTGATCTCGGTCCCATGGTGTCAGGACCGGATCCGGCGCACCCATCGGGTCTCGGTGGATGCGCTCCGCGCGGCACCGTACAGCGCCCGGGGCCGGATTGTCAGTGGTGCCCGCTACGGTGGCTCGTACCCGGCCCCACCAGGGGCGATGTCGGAGGGGAGGCTCCGGATGGATGGTGTGCGCACGGCAGGCGGGTGGGCCCGCCGCCCGAGGACGGCAGCGGGCCCACCCGGGCGTCAGGCAGCCACCTGGTGGGCGTCCGCCCCGGCTGCGGGGGCCCCGCCCGAACCGCTGATACCCGTTCCGGGCGCCGCCTGAGCAGCGGAGCCCGGTACTGACGCGGGGCCCGGTACGGACGCGGAGCCCGGAACGGAAGCGGGGCCCGGTACGGACGCGGAGCCGAGCGCGGTTGCCGGGCGCTGCGCGGGTGCGGGGCCCGGAACGGACGCGGGGCGCTGCAGTGAGGAGAGGTCCCAGGCGTAGGTGCCGACGGCGTGGGCGATCACGTCGATGTTGACGTCGAAGGCGTCCAGGTCGAGGTTGTCCAGGTCGTCGCAGGCCTTGTGGTAGCAGGAGTCGAAGGCGCTGCCCGCCGTGCCGCCGTAACGGTCCTGCTGCTCGGGGGACTTGATCCCCTCGGCGCCGGTGTCGGTGCCGCCGGCCGGGATCCCTGCGTCGATGAACGGTCCGTAGTCGGAGCGGCCGTTGAAGGCGGCCGGATCGTGCGGCAGGCTGCGGCCGTCCAGGTACGAGGTGAGGTCCCGCTCGATCTGCGCCGAGCCCTCCGGGCCCGCGCCGCCACCCGCGCTGCCGGAGCCGTTGTAGACGAACTGGGCGTAGTTGGGGGAGGCGATCATGTCGAAGTTGAGGTAGAGCCGGATCTTCTTCCGATCCGCCTCGGAGAGTGACTTCACGTACGCCTCGGAGCCCCTCAGACCGAACTCCTCGGCGGACCACCACGCGAATCTGACCTTGTTCCGCACCGGCCGGACGCCGAGGTTCCTGGCGACCTCCAGGATGCCCGCCGAGCCTGAGCCGTTGTCGTTGACCCCGGGCCCGGCGGGGACGGAGTCCAGGTGGGCGCCGATCATCACGGTGTCGGCGGGGTCTCCACCGCGGGTCTCGGCGATGACGTTCCAGGTCGTGCGCGGCTCCATGCGGGTCCGGATGTCGAGCTTCACCCGCACCGGTCCGGCGGCGGCCCGCGCGGCCAGTGCCTCCCCGGCGGCCCTGGCGATCCCACCCGTGGGGATCCTCCCGGCGTTCGGCTCGCCCAGGGTCCCGTTGAGGTCGCCCTCGGCGTTGTTGTAGATGACCGCCCCAAGGGCGCCGGCCGCCGCCGCTGCGGCCTGCTTCTCGGCGAAGCCGCAGCCGCCCCGGCGGATCAGCGCGATCCGGCCGGTGAAGGCGCCGGCGGGGTAGTCGGCGGGCGTGCAGCCGGTGGTGGTGCTGACCGGCACCACGGCCAGGTCGGCGGTCAGGCCCGACTCCGGGCCGCTCACCGAGTAGGTCATGGCGATCACCGGCACCGACCCGGCCTGCGGGGAGACCACGTCCAGGCGCTCCGCGCGCGCCTCGAAGAAGGTGTACTCGAACTCCTGCCTGACACCTTGAGCCCGGCGCGCCGCGCCTCGTCGTAGACGTACCGCGCCGACTCCTCGTGCCCCTTCGAACCGGCGGCCCTGGTACCGCCGTTGCGGTCCGCGAAGCGTTGCAGCGCGGCCAGCGTCCCGTGCGCGCCCTCGGCGCTGCTGGCCTCGACCAGCCGCTCGGCGAGCCTCGCCCCCCGGCGTGCCGGGTCCGGGTCGGCGTTCGCCGTAACCGTGCCGACCAGCAGCAGCGGGGCGACGAGCCCGGCGGCGGTCAGCGCGGCTCCCGCACGACGCCGGTGACGGACCGTGAGCGGACGCGCGGTCCGGTCCTCGGGAGCGGCGCGGTCCGGCAGGGCGGTGCGGTCGAACGGGGAGGTCCGACGACGCCTGGGCAGCTTCAAGGAGGCTCCTTCCGACAGTCCGTGACCTCACGATTTGACATGACCGGGACCGCCTTGCCAAGGCCGCCACGCGGCCGCGAAATGCGCGGGACGGCCTTCGCGGTAATGCTGGAGGGGTGGGGGCGACTCATCCAGGAGGGTGACCACATGTCCATGTTGGATAAGCTCAAGAGCATGCTGAAGGGCCACGAGGACCAGGCCGAAAAGGCCGTCGACAAGGGCGGCGACACCTTCGACGACCGCACTCAGGGCAAGTACAGCAGCCAGACGGACGTCGCCCAGGACCGGCTCAAGGACCAGTTCCGCGACCAGCCGCCGCAGTAGCGCGCGGCGCCCGTCCTGCCCGTCCGGGCCGGGGGCGTGCTTCCCTAGCCGCCGCCCCGGCCCGGACGCCGGCGCTCCCGGGGCCGCTCCGGCCCCGGCTCCTGCCCGTGCTCCTGCTCATCCCTCTCCCCCTGCTGCGGCTCCGCCACTGGCTCCGGTGCGCGCCCTGGCGCCCCACCGGACTCGGGCGCTCCGGACCCGGGCGCTCCACCGGGCGCGGGCACGTCGGCGAACCCCGGCGCCCCGCCGCGCGCCGGTTCCTCCGTGACGCCGCAGTTCTCGCAGGGGCCGGGCCCGGGCCGCTCGCGCAGCCGTCCGCACTCCGGGCACACCCGGTCCAGCCAGCAGGCCGGTTCGCCGCCCTCGTTCATGCCGGAATTCTGCCGCCACCGCTGCCGCCACCTCCACTCCACCCGCGCACGCCACCCGCGAGTAGACACTGTCTACGCCCTGCTGGTAGACAGTGTCCATGACTGAACAGGAACGCGACCTGCGCGCCCGGCTAGTGGCCGCCGGCGTCGAGCTGGTCACCCGGGAGGGCGTCAACGCGCTCGGGCTGCGCGAGATCGCCCGCCAGGCCGGCGTCTCGCACGGCGCCCCGCGCCGCCACTTCCCCACCCACCGGGAACTCCTCGCCGCCATCGCCCGGCAGGGCTTCGGACGCCTCACCGACGCCCTCGCGGGCGCCGACGCCCTCGCCGCCTCCACCGGCGCCGACGCGCGCACCCGTCTGGAAGCCCTCGCCCGCGCCTACCTCGGCTACGCGGCGGCGAACCCCGGGATGTTCGAGCTGATGTTCCGTCACGACCTGCTGGAAGGCAGCGGTGCCGACCTGCGCCGCACCACACTGCCGCTCTTCCGGACCTTCGCCGACCTGATCACCGAGATCCACCCGCAGTGCGACGATCCCACCGCCGCCACCGCCGCCCTCTGGGCCAACCTGCACGGTCTCGCCCAGCTGCGCGCCTGGGGCAGCCTGCGGCTGGTCACCGGCACCGAGGACATCACGCCGCTGCTGCGCGCCGCCCTGGACGCCCACCTCGGCCCGGCCGTCCGGTGACGCCCCGGCGCCGCCAACGGCTCACCCTTGCCGCGAGCATCACCGGAGCCGTGTTGGTCGCCCTCGACGGCACCGTGCTGACCGTCGCCCAGCCGACCCTCCAGCACGACCTGCACGCCTCCCTCGCGGCCGTGCAGTGGACCAGCACCGGCTACCTGGTCACCGTCGCCGCCCTGCTGGTCTTCGCCGGCCGCCTAGGCGACCACTACGGGCACCGGCGCGTCTTCAGCCTCGGCGTGGCGGGCTTCGCCGCCTCCTCCGCCGGGATCGCCCTCGCGCCCGACATCGGCTGGGTGATCGCCCTGCGCGTCCTCCAGGGCGTCTCGGGCGCCCTGCTCCAGCCCGCCACCCTGGGCATGCTGCGGGCGGTCTGGCCCGCCGACCGGCTGCCCGGCGCGATCGCCGCGCGCACCGCCGCGATCGGCCTCTCGGCAGCCGCCGGACCGCTGGTCGGCGGCGCCCTCACCACCCACCTCGGCTGGCGGGCCGTCTTCCTGCTCGGGATCCTGCCGGCCGCCGCGGCGCTGCTCGCGGCCCTCGCGGTGCCCTCGGCTCGGCCCGAACGGACGGCCGCCCCGGGCCTCGACCTGCCCGGCGCCGGGCTGCTCGGCATCGCCCTGGCCTGCCTGGTGCACTCCCTGGTCGCCCTGCCGGACACCGGCTGGTCCGCGACCACGGCCCTCGGCCTCGCAGCCGCCGTGCTGGCCACCGCGGCCCTGGCCCGGCAGGAGCGCCGCACGGCCCGCCCGCTGCTGCCCGCCGAGCTGCTCCGGTCCCCGGCGGTGGGCCCGGCGCTCGGCGTCCTGCTCGCGGCGTCGGCCACCGTGTTCGGGACCCTCTTCCCGGCCACCTACTTCCTCCAGGACGTCCTCGGGCTGGACCCGCTCCAGAGCGCCCTCCGGGGGGCGCCGCTCGCGGTGGCGATGATCCTCGCCGCACCGGCCTCGGCCCGGCTGGCGAGGCACTACGGCGCGCGCACCACCGTGGTGCTCGGGATGGCCGTGATCACCTCCGGCGCGCTGCTCACGGCCCGGCTCGGCCCCTCCTCGGGCACCGTCGCGATCGGCTGCTGCTTCCTGCTGCTCGGCAGCGGCTTCGGCGCGGTGATGACCACGGCCACCTCGGCGATCGTCCGGGGCGCCGCCGCCGCGGAGGCCGGGGTGGCGGGCGGCCTCCAGCAGACGGCGATGAACATCGGACCGGCACTGGGCGTCGCCCTGGCCACCACCGTCGCGGGCCGCACCGCGCCGGGCGCCGCCCTCACCGCGTCCGCCCTGGCGACCGCCGCCGTGGCCACGGCCGGAACGCTCCTGGCCCTCCGCCTCCCCCGCCAGGCGGCTCCGAGCCGGAAGGCCGTCGAGCAGCCGTGACGCCGCCGCCCGGACCGGACGGCGATCTTCGAGTGCGGCCTGCCCCACCGACCACGGCCACGGCACGGCGGTCCGAAGACCCGGGCGAGTGGCTCCGAAGGCGGGCAGCCTGGGACGTCCGGCATCCGGGTTGCGACGACCGAAGAGCCGGACACCCTCCTGACCGCACTCCGACCCGTCGCCCGACCCGGCACGCATCACCGACTCCGCCACGGCGGAGTGCGGGCGCTCCGGCGACACCGCGCGCCGACCGGCGTCGGCGGGCCGGGCCGGGCCGGGCCGGGCCGGGCCGGGTACAGCGGCAACCGCTCGCCCTCGTGTCACTCCGCCGTGCAAGGATCCTTGACCATGATCTCCGCCGAGCAAATGACCAACCGCGCTGGTGACGAGGGCGTGATGCCGTTGCTCACTCTGGACGAGTTCTTCGACGGCAACGACAACGAAGGATGCATCGCGCCGAACCAGTGGGGCTACGGGCGGCCCGCTCTCGCGGAACTGGCCGAGCGCTTCCGCGCCATCGAGGGGCGCGAGGACGTCGCCTGGGTCCGGGTGCAACTGCACCCGGAGACCTTGGAGATGGACGAACTCGCCGGTGAGGCCGTCGCCATCTGCACCACGGCGGACGAGAGTGCCTGCTCTGCGTGGATCGATGGGTTCGAGGCCAGCGGTGTGATCCCGGAGCTGGTGGATGTCTTCCGTGACATTCCGGAGGTGCCACCCGGCGCGACCGTCTGGTCCGTCGTATGGGACTAGGCTCGGCGGCGATGGTGCCGGTCCCAATCACTCGTTGCTGACACCTGGCTCTCTCCCCGCCGCGCCGCGCACGCGCGCCCCGCCGGAGCCCTTCCGGCCCCTGCCTCTGCCCCTGCCCCTGCCCCTGCCCCTGCCCCTGCCCCTGCCCCTGCCCCTGCCCCTGCCCCTGCCCCTGCCCCTGGAGCCTGTCCGGTGGGTCGAGCAACCGGCAAGCAACAGGACCGTTCTCGCGTGCGCGGGGCGGGGTGACCGCCCAGATCCGGAGTCGGCTCGCCTTGCGCCCATCTTCGGCAGAACGTGGGACGAGGCGGTCGCCGGAAGTCCCATCGCACAGCCACCAGGACCTCAGACAGACGAACCACCATCTGACGTGCCATCAATGTGTCATCCCTCACGCGGCATTTGACGCGTAACCGGACGGATCGATCTTGCCGCGAAGACGATCACTCGGCTTGGATGGCCGTACCGACGCGTCACAGTCGGACCGCTGACGATGGGGGAAATGAACGAGATGCGCAGGAACGTGACAGCGGCAGTCATGGCGACCGCCCTGGTGGCCGGCTCCATGTTGGTCACCGGAGCCGGGACGGCACAGGCCCGGGACGGCGACGGGGCCGCGGCGGACACCGACTCCGCGATCGTGGCGGCCGCCGCGAAGGCCGCACCGCTGACCGCGCTCGCCGACGCCCTCGGCGAGCAGGGCCGCAGCGACGCCTACGCCGGCATCTACGGGAACCTGTCCGTGGACGAGGGCGCCGGCACGGTGACCCTCTACGTGACCGACCTCAGGGACGGCCAGAAGCTCATCGCGGCGGCCAAGGGCGCGCACCCGGGCATCGACAGCGGCCTCGCCAAGCTGGCGAGCGCCAAGTACGCGAAGAAGGACCTCGACGCGCAGGCCGACCGGCTGATCGAGTTGGGCGCGAGCGGCGTGACGGCCGGGTCCGTCTACAGCGTGGCCGTCAACCCGGACGGCTCCGGCCTGACCGTCGCGGGAAAGTCCGACAAGCTCGACTCGATCCGCAGCGCCATCGCCACCGGCTTCGCCGCCGACCTCACCGCCGCCCCGGTGACCGTCCAGGCGGGTGACCCGGTCACGGCTGCCTCGTGGCGCTGGAACGACAGCGCGCCGTTCATCGGGGGTGACGTCCTGGTCGGCTCGGCTCACAGCGGCGGGACCAGCCTGTGCACCTCCGGCCTGGTCCTGGACGGCGCCAACGGCGGCGACCTGGTCACCGCCGCCCACTGCTTCCGCCAGGGCACCGACGTCTACGGCGAAGGCGACTCCGTGGGCGACTTCTACGGGACGCACGGCCACAAGATCGGCCACGTCGTCAACACCAACCCGTACTGGGACGCCCAGGTCATCGAGGTCCCCGGCAGCAACGGCTCCGGCACCGCCTCCGACGAGGCCGACCAGCCCGCCGGCAGGTGGTACCGCGTCAAGGGCGTGTCCTACTCGTACAACGGCCAGTCGGTCTGCCAGGACGGCACCCACTCCTACTACTCCGGCCACGGCGTGCCCTGCGGCATCAAGGTCCAGAACGACGACGTGCGCTACCGCCTCGCCTGGGACGACGGCTCCGTGCACACGGTGCGCGGGGTCATGGGCCACAACGCGAACTGGGCGGTCACGGAGGGTGACTCCGGCGCGCTGGTCTTCAGCGTCACCAACGGCACCGACCGCCGGGCCAGGGGCATCGTCTCCGGCCAGTCCGGCAACACCAACCTGTACTGGACCGAGGCCCAGGACATCATCAACGCCATGGGCGTCGGGCTCAACCCGCGCACCTGACCGCACGTCCGCACCCGAGCGACCGGGCCCCGGATCACCGTGCTGGTGACCGCCAGGCCCGGCCCGTTCCTCGAACCGGGCTCGAGCCGGCCGGCGCGCAGCAGGGCCCCGGCGTGCACGGCGGTCAGCGCCAACCGGCGGCCGGGGCTGTCGTGCAGGTCCTGGACGATGCCGCTCCCGCAGCCGGGCCTGATGCGCCCGCCTTGTCGAGGCCGGTGGGCGGACCGCCTCGGCTGCCTCGGCGCAAGCGGTTGGCCCGCCGGTTCCTCGGTTCCGGGATGCCTGCCGATTACTCGACCCACCGGACAGGCCCTGGTCCCGCCACCTGAACCTGCTGCCGTTCCCTCCCGTCGCCGCCCCGGAGCGTCGCCCGGCCCGTGCGATCACATCGCGCTGCGCCCCGACGGGGCCGACCGACGGCTCGCCTCCCGGCCGGACGGCCCCTCGCGGTGCGTGAAGGCCGCCCGGTAGGCGGTCGGCGCCAGGCCGGTGCGGCGGGTCAGGTGCAGGCGCAGCGAGTCGGTGGTGGCCAGGCCGCTGAGCCGGGCCACCCGGTCCATCGGGAGATCGGTGGTCTCCAGCAACTCCTGGGCCCGCAGCACCCGTTGGTGCAGCAGCCACTGCAACGGACTGAGCCCCGTCTCGGCGTGGAAGCGCCGGGTCAGGCTGCGCACGCTCATTCCGGCGTGCGCAGCCAACTCGGACCGCGTGAGCGGAAGCTGCAGCCGCTCCAGCGCCCACGCCCGGGTGGCGGCCAGCGTGCTGCCGGACTCCGGCGGCAGCGGCGCGGCGATGAACTGCGCCTGCCCGCCGGGCCGGACCGGCGCGGCGACCACCAGCCGGGCCGCCTCGTTGGCCACCGTCGCGCCGTGGTCGCGGCGCAGCAGGTGCAGGCACAGGTCGATCCCCGCCGACAGCCCGGCCGAGGTGAACAGGTTGCCGTCCTCGGTGAACAGCACGCCCGGGCGCAGGTCGACGCGCGGGTGACGCGCCGCGAACTCCTCCGAGCGGGCCCAGAACGTGGTCGCCGGCCGCCCGTCCAGCAGCCCGGCCTCGGCGAGCACGAACGCGCCGGTGCAGATCGACGCCACCCGTCGGCCATCCGCGGCCGCCCGTCGCAGCACCTCCAGCACCTGCGGCTCCACGTCCTCGCGTGCCACCGTCCCGGTGACGATCACGGTGTCGGCGTCCGCGGCCTCAGCCAGCCCGTACGGAACCGCCACCGACAGACCGGAGTTGGTGGCCAGCGGCCCCGGTCGCGCGGTGCAGATCCGCACCCGGTAGACCGGCTCGCCGCCCACCCGCACGCCCCCGAGCACCAGTTCGGGGATGGTCAGGTCGAACAGGGTGGCCGGCGGGACGGCGATGACGGCGACACGGTGCACTGGCCCGAACCTCCGGATCTCTGGCATTCGGGCCACTATCCCACGGGTCGCCGCCCCGGAAGGCTGGGGGCAGTCCACCCGGCCGGCCCGCGGCCGGGCCACCTCATGCCAGGAGCACCATGCCCACGCACGTCGTCGTCGGATCCGGCGCCACCGGATCGGCCCTCGCCCGCCTGCTCGCCGATTCCGGCGAAGTGGTCCGACTGGTCAGCCGCCGGGGCTCGGGCCCCGAACACCCGCTGGTCCACCGGGTCGCCGCCGACGCCACCGACACCCACCGCCTCGCCGAACTCACCCGCGGCGCCCGCACCCTGTACCAGTGCGCGATGCCGCCGTACGACCGCTGGCCGGAGCTCTTCCCCACCCTGGGCGCCGCCGTGCTCACCGCCGCCGAACGCAGCGGCGCCGACTACGTGATGCTCGGCAACGTCTACGGCTACGGTCCCGCCGACGGCCCGCTGACCGAGGACCGGCCGCTCGCCCCCACCACCGCCAAGGGCCGCGTCCGCGCCGAACTCTGGCAGCGCGCCCTCGACGCGCACACCGCCGGGCGGGTCCGGGTCGCCGAGGTCCGCGCCGCCGACTTCCTCGGTCCCGGCGCCCTCTCCCCGTTCAGCCTGCTCACCGCCGGCCCGCTGCTGGCGGGCGTCCCCGCCGCCCACCTCGGCGACCCCACCACGCCGCACAGCTGGACGTACACCGGCGACGCCGCCCGCACCCTGCGCGCCGCCGCCGACTCCGAGACCTGGGGGCGGGCCTGGCACGTTCCCTCCACCTCGCATGCCCCCGCCGCCGAACTCGCGGCCCAACTCGCCCGCGCCGCCGGCCGCCCCCTGCCGGAGCTCCCTGCGCTCGACCGCGCCGCCCTCGCCGGACTCGGCCGCACCGACCCGGTGGTCGCCGAACTCGTCGAGATGCTCTACCTCTACGACCGGCCCGCGCTGCTGGACGCCACCGACACCGAACGCCGACTCGGCGTCAGCGCCACCCCGCTGCGGCAGGTGCTCGCCGAACTGACGACCGGCTGCTGACGGGCGGGCGGGCGAGCGGCCAACAGCCCGGCCGGCATTGGGCCGCCGCCCACGTACGCCCCCCGCGCAGCGGGCGTCTGTCCTCCATCGCACGGACGTTTTGCGAGAGTTGGAGGAGAGACTCGGTCGCCCGTTCCGGTGTGGATCATTCATCCGCCGGATCAGGCGAAGTCGTACTCGTCGACGTCCAGACCAGCACCGGTGGCGTGGAGAAACGCCAGCATGTCGCGCCCCAGGTGCCACCCCAACAGGTCTGGACCCTCGATGAGCTCTGGGGAGGCGCTGGCGAGGCGGTCCTGTCCATCCTCATCGTTGAACATGCGCACAACTTCCAGAACGGCACTGGGGCCTTGACGATCCTGGGCGTCGAGCTGCCGGGCCAGGGCCGCGATTGCATCGACGTGCGGTCCGAGCCGCGCCACGACGCGGGCAACCTGTTCGTCGACGCTCATGCCCGGCTCACTGCATACGATCTTCCATCGGTGAAGGACCGGAATCACTTGGGGTTCGGTGAAGCGGCTGCCTCGAACCGTGATCTCGTCCGGTTCGATTCCCAGCACAGCCGTCATCTCCGCGGCCGACATGGTAAGGCTGGACAGCACGAAGTAGACGTACTGACTGATGAACATGCGGGAAGGATAGGCGTCGCACCGGTTGGCGGCTCGCCAGTTGGCCTGGAGCACTGGGCAATTGGCAGGACAATGCCCGAGCCCGGGACCGGCGCGCCGGTCAGTGCTGGTGGCCGGTCCCCGCCCTCGCAACGAGGGCGGGGACCGGCCCGATTCGGGCTCGATGAGGATGCTGCGGGCCACCAGGCACTTCAGCTTCGCCCGGGTGCCTTCGGAGTTCCATGGCTCGGTGCCGAGGCCGAGAGCCCGGCAGACGTCCCTGGCATGGAGTCCGCCTCCGGCCCGCTCCATGGCGGCCGGGCTCGCGCCGTTTCCGGGCAGCAGCGTCCCCGGCAGCGGGAGGCCATCCTCGACAGCCAGATCCACCACGGTCTCGCGCGGGTGATCTTCCGACGCTTCAAGGTGTCTTCCCGGCAACCGACGGCCGCATCGGGGCCGCCCCGCCTCACGCGCGCCCCGCGCGAGGGGCGAGGGGTCCCCGGCTCTCCTCCGGTGCCCGACGAGCCCGCCGTGTCGCCGAAGCACACCGCCCGCCACTCCGTCACTCGACGGGCTGCAACGTCCGCGCCGCGCCGACCGCCGCCACCGGAGCGGTCGGGCGGCGGGTGAGGAGGTGCAGCGCCGCGAGTTGCACCACTGCGCCGACGGCCTGGCCGAGCCACACGCCGTTCACCCCGAGGGGCCCCGACAGACCGACCGCGCAGGCGAGTTGGGCGCCGAGGCCGAGCAGCACCGAGCACGCCAGCGCCCGCCCCGCGCCGGTCGCCTGGTGGACTCCGCCGAGGGCGACGACCAGGGCGTACGGGAGCAGGTAGACCGCCGCCATGCGCAGGAAGCCGACGGACTGGGCGGCGACCGCCCGGTCGTCGGTGAACAGCGCGGTCAGCGGGGCGGCGAGGGCTGCCGATGCCGCCGCCGTCCCGGCGCCGAGTACGGCGGCCAGCCGGACGACGGCTCGGCGGAGGGGTGGCAGGGCCCCGCCGTCGCCGGCTCCGGCGAGGTGGGAGGCCCGCAGCGCGACCGCCTGGCGCACGGCGTAGAAGGCCATGGTGACGACCAGCAGCAAGCGGTAGCCGATCCCGTACCCCGCCACCGCCGCCACGCCGAAGCCTGCCACCAGGCCGAGTTGGGCCGTGCCGACGGCCATCCGGGCGGTGAAGTCCAGACTGAACGGCGCGCCGGCCCGGACGATCCGCAACGCTGCCGCGCGGGTGCCCCGTGGGGCGGCGCCGGGCTTCCGGACGGCCGCGCCGGTGCGTGATCGCAGGCGCAGCGTCACGGCGAGGGCGATCGCCCGGGAGGCCGTCAGGGCGAGGGCCGCGCCGGTGACGCCGAGGGCGGGCAGCGGGCCGGGGCCGAGGATCAGCAGGGGATCCAGCACCAGGAGCAGGGCGTTGGAGAGCAGGGCGATCCGCATCGGGGTGCGGGTGTCGCCGGCGCCCTTGAAGAGCTCGTCGGCGACGCGCTGGGCGAAGAAGAGAACGAAGGCCGGGAAGGCGACGGTGAAGTAGTCGGCCGCCCGGGCGGCTGCCTCGCCGTCCAGGAAGGCGCCGGCGAGCCGGTCGCGCAGCAGGAAGCCGGGCACGGCAAGGACGAGGCTGCCGGCGGCGCAGAGCCACCAGGCGGCCCGGGTGATGCGGGCGGCCTCGCCGTGGTCGCCTGCGCCGTGGGCGCGGGAGAGTTGGACGGCGGTCCCGGAGGAGACCATCAGGACGAGCCCGAGCAGCAGGTTCTCCACGGTGCCGGCGAGGGTGACGGCGGCGACGGCAGTGCCGCCGAGGCCGGCGACCCAGAACGTGCCGATCACCGAGGCGACCACGCCTGACAGCAGTTCGACGTAGACCGGTCCCGCCAGTGCGGCCAGTCGGGGCAGGTGCCCGCCCATGGTTCCCCCTCGCTCCTCCGCCGGCGCGCCCGCAAGCGGCTACATCGATTCGAGCTATGCCCGAACAGAGATACATCGGATCGATGTATCTCGGCAAGAGGTAACATGACCGCGCATCAGGGCGCTCTCCGACGAAAGGCTCCCGACCGTGCTGACGCTCGCGATCCTCGGCTTCCTCTACGACCAGCCGCTGCACGGCTACCAGCTCAAGTCCCGGATCACCGGCCTGACCGGCCACGTCAGGCCGGTCAGCGACGGCGCGCTCTACCCGGCCATCACCCGACTGGAGAAGGCCGGCCTGCTCGACCGGCGCCCCGAACCGGGCACCGGAGCGGCCCCGCGCCAGACCCTGGAACTGAACGAGCGGGGACGGGCCGAGCTGCTGCGGAGACTGGCCGACCCGGAACAGGCCGAGATCACCGACCAGATGCGGTTCTTCGCCCTCGCGTCCTTCCTCCACCACCTGGCCGACCCGGCCCGGCAGGCCGCCGTCCTGCGCCGCCGCTTGGCCTTCCTGGAGGCCCCGAGCAGCTTCTTCTACGACGGCGACGACGGGGACGGCCTGCCCGTCACCGCGGAGCGCGAACCGAATCCGTTCCGGCGCGGCATCCTGCTGGTGGCCCGGGCCTCCAGCGCCGCCGAACGGGCCTGGCTCACCGAGACCATCGCCGACCTGGAGCGCCGTTAGGAGCCGTCCGGGCGAGCGGTAGGGTCACCCGCGTGGCGGTCCCGGCGCGGGCCTGCCGCAGGCGGTTCGGGAGGCCCGATGACCAGGTGGCGGCGGTTCGAGCGGCAGGGCGCCGCGCTGGAATACTGGGAGATCCGTCAGGAGGGGATCCGCTGCTTCCTGCGCTGGGGCTCCGACCGGACGTCCGGCAAGGCGAGCACGACGATCCTCGACGACGAGGAACAGGCGCGTCGCCACGCAGTGCGCAAGGTCGACGATCGTCTCCGCAAGGGGTTCACCGAGGTGGAGCCTCGCTGCGATCCGGCAGAGGCCGAGGCCGGAACACCGGTGCTGGAGCTCGTCAGCAGGGCTGCCGGTCCGCACCCGCCGGTGCCGGAGTTCCTGCCGGTCGACGGGTTCGACCAGGTCTTTCGCTGCGCGCGCACGCCCGATCACCCGCGGGGATTCTTCGAGTACTACGTGCTGCGCGAGCAGGGTCGCAGCGCGGTCCGCTTCGCCGTGCGAGCCGGCAGCCACCAGGACGCGGTGGTCGCCGGCTTCCTGGACTTCCTCTGCTCCAGGCGCGACCTCCCCTTCGACGGCCGGTCCCACCGCAAGGTGGCGTTGCCGGATCCGGTCGGGCCTTTCGGTCACGCGCTGTTCTGCTCGCCCGCACTGGGCCGGGCCGGCGCTGCGCATCCGGCGACGGCGGCGCGGGTGGCGACAGCCTTCCCCGTGTTCGACTGCGAGATCGGGGACGAGGATCCCGAGGTGCTGGTCGACGCCCGCATCCACGGTCACGCCTCGCTGCCCTTCAGCGACTGGGGACGACAGCCGCATCCCGCCGTCGACATGCGCTTCGACGTCCAGCCGTCGCTCTACCGCCCGTCACCGAAGTTCAAGGCCTTCCGGCCGGCCGACGTCCAGAAGCTCATGGACGCACTGCCGACGGCAGCACCGCAGAGCTGGCTCGAGGTGCGGTCCTTCCGAGGTGAGACCACGCGCCTTCGACCCGACACGACCGTGTCCTTCGCCGACGTGTGGTCCTTCCTGATCTGAGGAACCCGAGGACCGGCCCGGCTGCCCCTGCCGCAGCCCCCCCGAGCGTCCGAACGGCGACGGACGGCGCACCGGAACGTCGGTCACCACCAGGCCGTTCGCCCACTGCCGAACGGCGGGGCCGGGGAACGGATTTCCGCCCTTCCGCACCTGGTCCCACCCGGCGCGCGCGTCGCTATGATGACCTCTCTCACGTCCACGGCGCCCCTCCGCGGCGTGATCCACCACCGCGCTCCGCCCGTCTCCTGGAGGCAGCCGTGCCCAGTGAAGTGACCGCAGCCACCCGTCCCGCGCCGCTGAAGCTGGACGACATCCCCGGCTGGTTCTTCGGTCTGGACCGGGCGGCCTTCACCCACCTGCTGACCGCGCAGACCGCCGCCGGCGTCAAGGGCGACATCCTGGAACTCGGCAGCTACCTGGGCCGCAGCGCCGTCCTGCTCGGCGACCACCTCCAGCCGGGCGAGCGGCTCACCGTCTGCGACCTCTTCGACTCCGAGGCGGGCGACGCCGACAACGCCGCCGAGATGGCGATGTCCTACCGCAAGACGCTCACCCGCAGCGCCTTCGAGTCCAACTACCTGGCGTTCCACCGCGAGCTGCCCGAGATCGTCCAGGCGCCGACCTCGGTGCTGGCCGACGGCCGTATCCCGGCGGGCAGCTGCCGTTTCGTCCACGTGGACGCCTCGCACCTGTACGAGCACGTCGCCGGGGACATCACGGTGGCCAGGGCCGCCCTGGCCGCGGACGGCCTGGTCGCACTGGACGACTACCGCTCCGAGCACACCCCGGGCGTCTCCGCGGCGGTCTGGGAGGCGGTCTTCACCGGCGGCTTGCGCCCGGTGCTGCTCACCCCGATGAAGTTCTACGGCACGTGGGGCGACGCCGCGGCCGCCCGGCAGGTGCTGCTGGAGCGCGACTGGCGGGGCGAGGGCTACACCGTGGACGAGGACACCATCGCCGGGCAGCACGTGCTGCGGCTGAACTACCAGGTCAAGACGCCCGCGACGGTCCAGCGCTCCGCCTCCCGCCGCCTCGCGCTGGACCTGCTGCCGCCGGTCGCCACCCGGGCGACCCGCCGGATGCTGCGGACGCTGCGCGAGCGCCGCGCCGTCCGGCCGACGCCGAGCGCCTGACCCCCGCGCGCGAAGGCGCTGGCGCCGTCCCGGCCGACAGGGCGTGGCCGACGGGAGGCATGCCGGCACCGCGCACGGCACCAGACGGCCCCGGGGCGACCGTGCCCGGGGCCGTTCCTCGTCCCGGCACACCTGCCGTTCACCGGCACGCCTGCCGTTCGCCGACACGCCCTGCCGGTCGGCTGCACCCCGTCCGGCAGCTGCGCCCTGCCGCTCGGCTTCGCCCTGTCCGTCGGCTGCACTCGCCGGACCGCCGGACCGCTGAGGCGGACGGACCGGCTCGTTCCACACCGCCTTCAGTGGTGATATTCCTGTCATATTTTCAATTTCTCTTCACTCTTGCGGGGGTATTTCCGTTAAAAATTTGCCCATGGCACCTTAAAGCTCACATAGTGAAGAAGCCTCAATTGGGTCTAGCGAAGACCAAGTCAAGGCAAAGACTTCACGAGTGAGGAGAGATCCGTGTTCGACGGTTTCACCGAGGTCGGCCCCGGTCAGCGGCTCCGCGAGGAGGTCGCCCGCCCCGGCACCACGCCCCTGATCGGCGTCTACGACATGTACTCGGCCTCCATCGCGGCCGAGCACTACGACGGGCTGTTCGTCTCCGGCTTCGGCTTCGCCGCCTCCTACTACGGCCTGCCGGACATCGGCTTCATCGCCTGGCCCGACATGGTCGCCTTCGTCGAACGGCTGCGCGGCGCCTTCCCCCGGCACCACCTGCTGGTCGACATCGACGACGGCTACGTCGACCCCGAGGTCGCGTGCCACGTCGTGCGCCGGCTGGAGCGCATCGGAGCCTCGGGCGTGATCCTGGAGGACCAGAAGCGCCCGCGCCGCTGCGGCCACGCCGACGGCAAGCAGGTCCTCCCGCTGGACGAGTACCTCGAGAAGCTCCACCTCGTCCTCGCCAACCGCACCGACCTCCTGGTGGTCGCCCGCACCGACGCCACCGAGGAGCAGGACATCCTGCGCCGCGCCCGTGCGCTCGCCGAGACGGACGCCGATGTGGTGCTGGTGGACGGCGTGCGCAGTGAGGAGTGGATCCGCCGGATCCGCCAGGTGGTCGGTGACAAGCCGCTGCTGTTCAACCAGATCGCGGGCGGCAAGTCGCCCCGCCTGTCGCTGCCCGAGCTGACGGACCTGGGGGTGGACGTGGCGATCTACAGCACGCCGTGCCTGTTCGCGGCGCACCGGGCGATGGAGGAGGCGCTGGCCGGGCTGAAGGTGGCCGACGGGCGGCTCCCGGCGACGGCCGGCGAGAGCCGCCAGATCGGGGTGCGGGAGTCCACCGAGTTGTTGGAGCGGAACATCACCCGCTCCCGTCAGCTCCTGGCGGTGACGGGATGACGGCCGGACCGCACGGGCCCGCTCCGCCTCGGTCGGCCGCCGCGCTCGAGGCCCGTGCACGACTGGTCGACGCGCGGCGCACCACCGGAATGCGGGTCGGCGAGGAGCCGGTCGGCGGAACGCCCGTCAGCGGAACGCGGATCGAAGCGCTGCGGACTGCTGTGCTGGGGCCGGCCGTGGCGTGCGTCCTGCTTGCGGCCGGTGCCCCGCCGGCCTTCGCGGGCGGCGGGCTGATCACGGTCATCGACAACTCCAACGCCGACTCCTGGCTGGAGGTCGACCGTACGGCCAACCTGCAGAACGGCAGCGGCTCGGCGGGCAGCGACCACGACGGCGCCGGATCCCTGGTCGGCGGCCTGCTCGGCCCCACGGCGGCCGCCGGCCCGTCGCTCCGTCCGGTGCGAGGGAGCGAGCGATGACCGGGCCCCCTGCGAGCGCCTCGCGGCGGCGCCGGCCGGACGGGTACCTGCTGGCACTGGCCAGTACGGTCGCCCTGGCCGCCCTGTTCCCGGTTCCCGGCGGCGCCCCGGCCCGGTTCGCCGGGGTCGTCTGCGACCTGGCGGTGGCGCTGCTGTTCTTCCTCTACGGCGCCCGCCTGTCCACCCGCGAGACCCTGGCCGGGCTGCGCCACCTGCGGCTGCACGGGCTGGTGCTCGCCGCCACCTTCGGGCTGTTCCCGCTGCTCGGGCTGGCCACCGGTCTGCTGACGCCGGTTCCGCTGACCGGGCAGCTCCAGGCCGGGGTGCTGTTCCTCTGCCTGGTGCCGTCGACGGTGCAGTCCTCGGTGGCGCTCACGGGCGCCGCCGGTGGCGACGTCCCGGCGGCGATCTGCGCGGGGACGTACTCCAGCCTGGCCGGGCTGCTGCTCACCCCGCTACTGGCGGCCGGGTTGCTGGGCTCGCACACCGTGCTGTCAGCGGACGGCCTGCTGCGGATCGGGGTCCAGCTGCTCGCGCCGTTCCTGCTCGGGCAGGTCCTGCGGCCTTGGATCGGCGACGCCTTGACGCGCCGCAAACGGCTGTTGGCGCCGGTGGATCGCGGTTCGATCCTGCTGGTCGTCTACACGGCGTTCAGCGCGGCGGTGGCGCAAGGCGTGTGGAGCCAGGCGACGCCACCCGCCCTGCTCGGGCTTCTCACGGTGCTGTTCGCCCTGCTGATCGCCGTCCTGGCCGTCACCCTGCTCGGGGCCCGGCTGCTGCGGCTGGACCGCCGGGCCGCGATCGCGGCTGTGCTGTGCGGCTCGCAGAAGAGCCTGGCCAACGGGATGCCGATGGCCGCCGTGCTGTTCGGGCCGGAGGCGGGGCTGATGGTGCTGCCGCTGATGGCCTACCACCAGCTCCAACTGGTCGTCGGCACCGTGCTCGCCGGGCGCTGGGCCCGGGCGCCCGCCGCGGCTTCCGTCGAGGGCCGGCCACCGGTCGCGCTCGGCGGTCCGAGCGCACTCGGCGGTCCGGGCGCACTCGACGGTCCGGGGGCGCCGCCGGCTCCCGGGTGACCACCGTCGGAGTTCGGCCGCGGCACCGGGCGGGCCCCCGAACCGGACGGGGTCGCGGTTCGAGGCAGCCCCTTCACCGAACCCAGAAGGGTCCTGGTCCTCCACCGACGGAAGGCCTCATACCGACCGGGAGCCTGGCTTGAGCGCTGAGGAACGAGAACTCAGGTGAGTTCGCGACGGAAGACCACCATCGACCGGCCCGGACCGAGGTAGTCCTCGACGATCTCGTCGCTGAACCCGATGCTGCGGTGGAAGGCCACCGAGCCGGTGTTGGGCAGCGAGGTGATCGCCTTCAGACGGACCGCGCCCTGGGTCCGGGCCACGCGCTCGAACTCCTCGTACAGCCGCCGGGCCAGGCCGAGGCCCCGAGCGTCGTCGCGGGTGGCGATGAGGTGGACGTAGCCGGTGGCGTCCGGGGTGACGAAGCCGACCAGGTAGCCGAGGATCCCGGCCTCGCCGCGCGCGACGAAGCACGTCGAGCCGAACTCCCGCACCAGGACCGGGAGGTGGCCGGCTCGAAGGTCGCGCTCGCCCCAGTAGCGGTGGTGGTCCTCGACCACCTGGACCAGGTCGGTGATGTCGGCGGTCTCGATCGTCGGCTGCATGTCCGAGATCATAATCAGGTGGGGGGAAGGCAGCCGCGCCGGCTTCCCCCTCGCCTCAGCCAGAGACTCCTCTCGGCGAACACCACGTCGCGATCAGAAACGAACCACCCGGAACGTCACCTGACGCCTTCTCAGCCCAGCGCCCGCACCGCCTCCAGCACGTCCAGCCCGAGTTCCGGGTCCGCGTCCTCCGAAAGGTTCACGGACAGGCGGGTGACCAGCCCCGCGTAGCGGCGGTGGATCTCCTGCGCGACCTCCTCCACCGAACCGGAGACCGCGAAGGTGTCGAACACCTCGTCGTCGATCAGCGCGGCCATCTCCGCCCAGCGCCCGCGCACCGAGTGGGTGTGCAGTTCCTCCTGCAGTCCCTCCCAGCCGTGCTGGGCCAGCACCGGCCGGTAGGCCGGGGTGGAGGCGTAGAAGGCGAGCCGCTCCCGCACCCCGGCCCGGTTGGCGGCGAGTTCCTCCGCGGTGCGGCCGGTGGCGGTGAGCACGTTGCCGACGATCTCGAACGGCCGCCGGGTCCACTCAGCGCCGGCCGCCTCGGCCCGGCCGCGCTCCTCGGTGAGGCCGGGCAGCACCTGGTCGGCCAGGTAGGCGGCCGAGGTGAAGGGGTGGCTGAGGAAGCCGTCGGCCACCGCTCCCGCGGCGCGGGTCATCAGCGGGCCGACGCCCGCCAGCAGGATCCGGGGCACCCCCGCCGGGACCGGATCCGGCGAGAACACCGGCGTCATCACCGTGTGGGTGTAGAACTCGCCGCGGAAGCGCAGCCGTTCACCGGTCTGCCAGCTGCGCCAGATGGCCCGCACCGCCTGCACGTACTCGCGCATCCGGGCGGCAGGGCGGTCCCAGGGCATGCCGAAGCGCTTCTCGATGTGCGGCTTGACCTGCGAGCCGAGCCCGATGACGGCCCGCCCGCCGGAGGCGGCGTGCAGTCCCCAGGCCTGGTAGGCGAGCGTCATCGGGGTGCGGGCGAAGGCGACCGCGATGCCGGTGGCCAGTTCGATCGACTCGGTGCGGTCGGCGGCCCGGGCGAGTTGGAGGAACGGGTCGTACGCCGTCTCGGCGACCACCAGCCGGTCCATGCCCCGGCGTTCGGCCTGCTCGGCGGCGTCCAGGATGCCCGCCGGGTGCCCGGAGGCGGTGGCGTCGAGGCGGAGGGCGGCGGGTCGGTCCATGGGCGGGCTCCTGGTCACGGGCGGCGGTGCTACCGGGCTAGCCTGCCACGCGGTCAGCAGCCCCCCGAACCTGCCGGTCCCTCCACCGCGACCGGCCCCCCGCACCGACCGATCCCCTCCGCGTCGGCCGGAACCGCTGCGCCCGCCCGTACCGTCACCCCGTCACCCCGTCACCCCGTCACCCCGTCACCCCGTCGCCCCGTCGTCCCGCCGCCGAACAGCCGGTCCAGGTGCCGGTCGATGGCGGCCAGCGCGGCCGCCGGTTCGACCACGCCGAGCTCCAGGAGCGTGGCGAAGCCGGTGAGCGCGAGCAGCAGGTCGGTCTCCACCACCGGGTCGCACTCGGGCGCGATCAGCCCGCCGGTGATCGCCTGCCGGACCACCTGCTCCACCAGGGCCCGCCCCTGGATCAGTCCACTCCCGGCCCGCACGCGGACCTCCTCGTCGTGCAGCGCCTCCAGGACGTAGGCGGCGCTCATCCGGCTGGTCGCGCGTGAGTCGGCGTGCAACGGCAGCAGTTCGACCAGCATCGCTCGCAGCACCTGCCGGGGGTGCGGGGCCTCGCCGAGCGCCGACAGCGCCTGGCGCACGCGCAGTGCGCTCTGCTCCCCTGCCAGGTCCGCCGCGAAGGCGAGCAGTTCCGCCCGGGAGCCGAAGTAGTGCTGCAGTTGGCCGAGCGAAATGCCCGCCTCCTGCGCGACCTCGCGCAGGCTCAGGTGCGTGGCACCGCGCTGCTCGACGACCCGCCACAGCGCCCGGGCGATGCTCTCCCGGCGCTTCCCGTGGTCCACCTGCTTGGGCATGCCCCGCCACCCCGCCTCTCCCGGCCGTCGTAACTTCCGGCCATCTTTTCCATACAGTTGACATAATACATCTGACCCATAACGCTGGGGGCCACCGAAGGATGTCCGAAGGAGGAGCCTCCCGATGCTCGGCCGACCCGTCGCCCCACCCCTCGCCCGCATCGCGGAGGGAACCGTCCGCGGCTTCCTGGACCGGGGGTTGCCGGTCTTCCGCGGCATCCCCTACGCCCAGCCGCCGGTCGGTGCTCTCCGGTTCGCCGCCCCGGCCCCACGGGAGCGCTGGCACGGCGTCCGCGAGGCCTTCGAGTTCGGCCCGAGCGTCCCGCAGTCCGGCCCGCTGCCCGCCCCGCCGACCCGGGGCACCGACTGGCTGACGCTCGACGTCTGCACGCCGGACCCGGGCGGGGCGGGCCTACCGGTGCTGGTCTGGCTCCACGGCGGCGGCTACATCTCGGGCACCTCGGGAGATCCGCTCTACGACCCGGTTCGGCTCGCTCGGGCCGGATTGGTCGTGGTGGGCGTCAACTACCGGGTGGGCGCCGAGGGTTTCGCAGTGCTGGCGGGCGCTCCGGCCAACCGCGGCTTCCTGGACCAGGTGGCGGCGTTGGAGTGGGTGCAGCGCAACATCGCCGCGTTCGGCGGCGATCCGGGCCGGGTCACCGTCGCGGGCCAGTCCGCCGGCGCCGGCTCCGTCGCCGCGCTGCTGACCATGGAGCGGGCGCGCGGACTGTTCCGCCGGGCCGTCGCCCACAGCGTCCCGGGCAACCTCTGCACCCCCGCGCTGGCGGCCGAGGTCACCGCCGCGCTGGCCGGACAGCTCGGCGCGGCCCCCACCGCCGCCGGGTTGGCCGAGGTCGACCCGTGGCGGCTGGCCGCGGCCGTCACCGACCTGGGCGCCGCACTGCCGGAGCACCTCGCCCGTTGGGGCCGCCTGGCGCAGAGCGGCATCGCCACCGTTCCGGTGGTCGACGGCGAGATGCTGGCGGAGGAGCCCTGGACCGCCCTGGCCGCCGGGCGGGCCGCCGGGATCGAGCTGCTGGTCGGCCACGCCCGGGACGAGTTCCGGCTGTTCAGCGTCCTCGCCGGACGGCACGGTGGTTTCACCGAGGAGGAGGCCGGTACCGCGCTGGACCTGTTCGCCCCGCAGCCGGGCGGCCCGGACGCCTACCGCGCCGCCCACCCCGGAGCCGCCCCCGGGGACCTCCTCGAGGCGGTCAGCTCGGACGCCCTGTTCCGGATGCCCTCCCTCCACCTCGCCGAGGGCAACGCCGTGGCCGGCGGCACCTCCCACCTCTTCGAACTGGCCCTCGCCGCACCGGCCCTGGGCGGGGTGTTCGGTGCCTGCCACGGTCTGGACGTCCCCCTGGCCTTCGGCACCCTCGACAGCCCCACCGCCCGGCAGTTCCTCGGTGACCCACCCGGGCCGGACGCCGTCGCCGCCTCCCGCGAGCTGCAGCGGGCCTGGGTCCGGTTCGTCTCCACCGGCGATCCGGGATGGGCCGCCTACGAGCCGCGGCACCAGCTCACCCGGGTCGTGGACGCCCGATCAGAGACGGTCCGCTACCCCGAACAGGCCTCCCGGAGGATCTGGGCGCGGCACGCCCCCACCGCCTTCGACCTGGTGTGACGAAGGCGGCCGGAGCGGCCGCGCCCCCGGTCAGGAGCTGCGGCGCGGCACCGACGCCTCGAAGTCGGCGAAGCCGCGCTCCTGACGCCACTCCTGCTGCGCCTTCGGGCTGGCCGCCAGCAGCGCCGCGCAGCGCTTGCCGGGGCGGTCGTTGCCGAGCGCCTCGCCGGCGCACTCGGGCGCCGGGCGGAAGCGGTCGGCGTCCTTCCAGAGGCTGCGGCCGGGCAGGAAGCCGTACTCCAGCGAGTTGCGGGCGAGGTCCTTCAGGTCCCGGTACCCCAGGTCGTAGCGGGTGGTGGCCTTCTGGTACTCCCCGGTGATGTCGCCGCGCGAGACGCCCGGGTCGTCGGTGGCCAGCGCGGTGGGCACGCCGTGGCTGCGGTAGAGCGGGAAGGGGTGCTCCTGGCCGGAGACGCCGAGGATCTGCTCGTTGCTGGTGAGCGGCACCTCGATCAGGACGTGCCGTTCGGCCAGGGTGTCCAGCAGTTCCTCGGAGTCGTCCTCGTGGACGACGTCGACGCCGTGTCCGATCCGCTCGGCGTGGCCGGTCAGCACGGCCTCCCGGATGTGCGAGCGCAGGTCCTCCGGCTTGACGAGCCCGGGTACCAGCTCGCCCGCGTGCAGGGAGATGTGGGCCTTGGGGTAGAGCGGGTGCAGGTAGTCCAGCATCCGCATCTGGAGGTCGTAGTTCTCCAGCGAGGCCGGGTAGTCCTCGGGCTGGACGAGGTTGACGGCCACGAACCGGTCGTCCCGGCTGGCGAGTTCCATGCCGAGCAGGAGCTGGGTGAAGACCCGGGCGGGCGTGGAGGCCCGGGAGGCCTGGGAGATGATCCGGACGGTCACCGAACAGCCGGGTGCGGGGCTCCTGGTGCCGCAGTTCTCGGTGGCGCGGTACTCGTCGAACATCTGGTCCGCGTCCGAGCGGGCCTGGGCGACGAGCTTGTCGATGCCGCCGTCGGCGAGCAGCTTGTCGCGCAGCCTGGCGAGGTCCGGGTCGTAGCCGACCTTGGCCGCGAGTGCGGCGGCACCCGGCGAGGCCGGGGTGAGCATGGTCTCCAGGTAGCTCTGGTTCTGGTCGGCCATGGTCTCGGTGACCTCGGCCAGCATCCGGCCCGGGTGGCGCCAGCTGGCCTCGCCGAACTTGCCGAAGGTGGCGAAGAAGTGGTCGTGGCCGGATTCGGCGCCGGGTGTGAAGTCCTGCATCGACCAGGCGCGGATGACCTGTCGGCGGAACGCCTGGTCGGTGACGGCGTCGGCGGCCGGGCGGGCGGTGGCGGTGCAGGGCGCCACCTGCGCGGTCAGGGTGACGGTGTCGATGCAGAGGCCGTCCTCGTCGGCCAGTTGGATCAGCAGTTCGGTGGAGACCGCACCGGAGAGGTGGTTGTGCAGGTCACCGCCCTTGGGCAGGTCGCGCAGGAAGGCCCGCAGCCGGCCCGGGTCGTTCCGGATGCCGTCCAGGTAGGCGTCGACCCGGCGTTCGGCGGCGGCGCGGGCGGCCTGGGCGGCGGGCAGCGGCGCCGCCTGGGCGGCGGCGGGGAGCAGGGGGGCGATGAGCGCGGCGCAGACGGCGGCCGCGGCAACGGTGGTTCGGCGCAGTGTGATCACAGCGGTATGCTCGCGGCCGCGCATCCGGGCCACCGGGAATTCCGGTTTTTGTCCTGAACACACCACCCAGCCGGGTGAGCGGCCACCCGAACGCCGCCGCACGCATGACCGAACTCCCGGCCGTACGTTCGGAGTCAGATCGCCAGATCGCGCCGCTCCAGCAGCCGGAAGGCCGCCAGCAGTCCGAGCAGCCCCACGCCGACCAGCACCCCCAGCGCCGCCCACGGCACCCCGCCGCGGGCGAGCACGTCGCCCGGCGCGTAGTAGTGGAACGGGCTGAGGTAGCGCAGCGGTTCGGCCGGGGACCAGGCCAGGGCGACGAAGTTGAGCGCGAAGCCGACCGCGCCGAAGGCGACGGCCGCGCCGATCACGTGCGCCCGCCGCCGACTGAGCGCGGACACCGCCAGGACCGGCCCGGTCAGGCAGAACGCGAGGGCGCAGCCCAGCAGTCCGGCGGCGAACACCCCGCCCTCGGGGACGGCGTCGCGCAGGTGCGCGGAGAAGACCACGCCGAGCGCGACGGTCAGCGTGGCGGCGGCGTTGAGCAGCACCGAGGCGGCGATCAGCGCACCGGCCCGCTCGGCCAGCAGCCGGCGCCGCGAGACCGGACGGGTCATCAGGAGTTCGATGGTGCCGGACTCCACGTCGGCCGCGACGGCGGCGGCACCGAGCGAGCCGATCACGGTCAGCTGGAGCGCGATCCAGAACGGGTGGGTCAGTCCGGCGCCGAGCAGACCGGGGTAACTGGCGATGGAGACGTCACCGTTGGAGCCGCTGAAGGCCCTGAACGCGCCGGGCGGGGTGCGACGGGCGCCGAACAGCTCGGTGGGCGGGACGGTTCCGGCGATCACCACGATCAGGGTCTCGAAGACGACCATGCCGAACAGCAGGGAGAGCAGCATCCGGCGCCGCCGGTGCAGGGCCAGCCAGACCAGCGGGAGGCGGCGGCTCACGGTCGCGGGCGTCATCGCTGCTCCTCGCGTTCGGCGTCCTGCTGGTCGGTGGAGCGGTAGAGGTCGAGGAAGGCCTCGTCCAGTCCCGCCTCCTCCACGGTCAGGTCGGCGACCGGGAGTTCGGCGAGCAGGCCCCGAACGGCCGGCACCACGTCGTCCGGCGGCACCAGCAGCTCCACCCGGCTGCCGTCCCACCGCGGCGACCAGCGCTCGGCGGCCCCGAGCGGCCGGGCGCCCCGGTCGTCCGCGAACAGCAGCCGCACGCGCCGCGCCCGTGCCTGGCGCAGTTCGGCCACCGAACGGACGGTCACCAGCCGGCCCCGCCGGACGATGGCGACCCGGCCGCAGGACCGCTGCACCTCCGGCAGGACGTGGCTGGAGAGCAGGACGGTGCGACCGGCCGCGGTCTCCTCGGCGAGCAGTTCGAAGAAGGTCTCCTGGACCAGCGGGTCCAGCCCCTCGCTGGGTTCGTCCAGCACCACCACGGCGGGCTGGTGCTGGAGCGCCTGGACCAGCCCGAGCTTCTGCTTCATGCCGCGCGAGTACTGGCCCACCGGTCGGCCCAGATCGGCCGGGGAGAGCTTCAGCCGTTCGCACAGTTCGCGCTGCCGGCGCACCGGGGCGCCCTGGAGGGCGGCGAGCAGGTCGAGGGTCTGCTGCCCGGTGAGCTCGGGGTAGAGCCGCAGTTCGCCGGGCAGGTAGCCGAGCGCGGGGGCGAGGCTCCGGTGGTCGGCCACCGGGTCGAGGCCGAGCACCCGCACCCGGCCGCTGCTGGGACTGAGCAGGCCGACCAGGCAGCGCAGGGTGGTGGTCTTCCCGGCACCGTTGGGGCCGAGCAGCCCGAACACCTCACCGGCCGCGACCGTGACGGCCAGGTCCTCGATGCCGACCGTGGCGCCGTACCGTTTGGTGAGGGCGGCCATTTCGATCACCGGTGCGGTCGCGTCTCCCGGCATGCCCACCTCCTGTGACGGCGCCGCACCCGGCGCGTCGGCGCGTGTCGGACCTTCGGACATCCAAGCGCGCCGGGGCCGGGGAGTCGAGGGACACGGCCGCAGCACCGGAGCACCGGGGGACGCGCCCGGGGCGGCGGGGCCGGGGGCGTCGGGCGTCGGAGACGGGCGCCGCGGGCGGGGGGCTCCTCCACCTTCCGCCCTCGGAGCCGCATTCAGCCCTCGGAGCCGCACTCAGCCCTTGCACACGCCCAGCGGCACCAGGCGGGCGACCCGCCGGGCCAACCCCGCGGCCTCGGTGGCGGTGGCCACCGCGTCCACGTCCTTGTACGCCTCGGGCGTCTCCTCCGCCAGCGCCCGCAGTGAGGCGGGCCGCACCGCGATGCCGCTCGCCTCCAGCTCTCCCCGGAGCCGCTCACCGCGCACCGCGCGCAGCGCCTGGTGGCGGCTCCACACCCGGCCGGCGCCGTGGCAGGCGGAGTGGAACGCCTCGTTGCCGGGCAGCCCGACCATGACGTACGAGGCGGTGCCCATCGTCCCCGGGACCAGCACCGGCTGACCGGCTCCGGCGAGGTCCCCGGGCAGGTCGCGGTCGCCGGGCGGCAGGGCGCGGGTGGCGCCCTTGCGGTGGACGCAGAGCGTGCGCACCTCGCCGTCCACCTCGTGCTCCTCCAGCTTGGCGAGGTTGTGCGACACGTCGTAGACCAGCTCCAGCCCGACCCCGAACGCGGTGGCGAAGGCGCGGCGGGCGGCCTCGGAGAGCAGTTGCCGGTTGGCCCGCGCGTAGTTGGCGGCGGCGGCCATGGCGCCCAGGTAGGCCCGGCCGCGCGGCGATTCGACCGGGGTGCAGGCGAGTTGGCGGTCCGGTAGGTCGATCCGGTGGCGGTGCAGTTCGCGGTCCATCGTGCGGACGTGGTCGGTGCAGATCTGGTGGCCGAGCCCGCGCGAGCCGCAGTGGATCATCACGCAGACCTGTCCGGGCCGCAGCCCGAAGGCGGCGGCCGTCCGCGGGTCGTGCACCTCGTCGACGGCCTGCACCTCCAGGAAGTGGTTGGCCGAGCCGAGGCTGCCGACCTGCTGCAATCCGCGCTCGACGGCCCGGGTGCTCACCTCGCCGGGGGCCGCGCCCGCCAGTACGCCCCGGTCCTCGCAGCGCTCCAGGTCACGCGGGACGCCGTGGCCGTGCTCGACGGCGTAACGGGCTCCGCCGAGCAGCAGGTCGTCCAGTTCCTGAGGCCCGGCGAGCTGCCAGAGACCGCCGCGACCGAGTCCGCGCGGCACGGTGCGGTCCAGCAGGTCCATCAGGCGGCGGATCCGCTCGGCGTCGAGCTCTTCCCGGGCCACCCCGGCGGCCAGCAGCCGGACGCCGCAGGAGATGTCGAAGCCGACCCCGCCGGGCGAGACGACACCGCCCCGGTCGACGTCGGTGGCCGCGACCCCGCCGATCGGGAAGCCGTAGCCCCAGTGCACGTCCGGCATCGCGAACGAGGCACGGACGATCCCGGGCAGCGTCGCCACGTTGGCCACCTGCTCCAGCGCCTTGTCCCCGGCGGCCTGCGGCAGCAGCGCACCGCTCGCGAACACCACGCCCGGCACCCGCATCGGCGGGCGCGGCTCGATCCGCCAGCGGCAGCGGCCCGCCTCGACCAGTGCGACCTCCACCTCGCTCACCCCGCTCCGGCCTTCCGCCTTCCCCCTCCCGCGCGTCAGACGTCCACCGTGGCCGCGCCGGTCCAGCCGTCCGGCCCCGAGCTCAGCTCCAGCCCGTGCAGCGAGACGGCCTTCGGCACGGCGCCGACCACCTCGGCGGTGGCCGCGTCGGCCATCCGGAACCGGACCTCGACGCTCCGGGCCCCGTCCAGCCCCTCGATCGCACCGAAGGCGACCGCGACCGGCAGCTCACCGTGCACGTCCATCCGGTAGATGACCTCTTCCAGGACGCCCGCGAGCAGATCCGGATCACTCACTGCGAGCACCGTGCAGGCCCGCTCGCCGACGATCCGCGCGCCCGACAGGTCGGCGAAGCTTCCGACCACGGCGTGCACCAGCTCACCGATGCAGCCCTCGGCCGTCGGCGCCCAGGCCTCCACCCGCAGGTCCGCCGTGTGCGGCACGCTCCGGTGCCCGCTGCCGGACCGGCCCGCAGGCCCGCCACCGTCCACCAGCAACGCCTCCCGCACCGGTTCCGTCCTCCCCTTCCAGCCTCGTCCCACGGGCCGGACGGGGGCAAGTACGGACAGGGCCCCTCCGCTGCTCCCCCCGAACTGCGGGTCAGCCCCGGCGCTCGGGGGGCTCGGGCGTCACGAGGGGGAGCCGCTTCCCGGGGTGACGACGGCGGTGGCGGGTCTTCTACCGGGCGGCACTGCCGGTGGTCCGCGCCGGGCCCGGCGGGGACGCCCGACGCGGCACCGCGGTGCTTCGGCGGACCCGAGCCCGGGCCCTGTCCCGGCGGCCCGGTGCCGGCGTCCGGCCCCGCGCTGAGGGGAGGTCAGCCTTCGAGCGTGAAGGGCGCGGCTACTCGGCGCCACGTGCGGGCCACCCGCTGTCCGAGGGCCCCGCCAGCCGCACGGACACGATGCCGTGCAGGACGCGGCCCGCCCGCTGTTCCCGGTCGAACTGCCGGTTGAACACCTCCAGGCGTTCCTCCGGCCCCAGCTCGACGAGTCCCGGCGGCCAGGTCCTCGGCGGCACCAGGATCAGGACGGCCGCACCCCTGCCCTCGGCGGCTGCCAGCCAGCCCGGCGACGCCTCCACCCGGGTGTCCGGCTCCCAGATCTCGCGCCCGCCGACCAGCACCAGGCGCCGCACCCGGCCCTCACCTACCTCGACGGCCCCGCTCGTGACCGAAGGCTCGCCCGCCGCGAGCGTGAACCCGCTGTCGACCGCGGCCTCGACGAACTCCGCGTAGAGGTCGTCACCGACCTCCACGATCAGTTCCGCCAAGGGCGGCCCCTGCGCCGCCTCGCGCACGGCCAGCGCCCACACCATCGGAGCCTGAGCCCGGTCGTCGTTCGTCTCGTCAGCCACACCCGTCCAACGAGCCGCGGGCGCCGACCGCTCCGCTCCACCCCACGTTCGGCCGTCCCCGGCCCTCCTCGGGCGTCGACGGGAGACGGCGTGGATCATCGTATGACCATCCGGATGGATCTTCCGGAACGTCTCGGCGCCACCCGCCGTCGCGGGCCGTGCCGGAGTCCGCGGGGGTCCCGAGCACGGCGGTGGCCGCGGACGACCTCGACGCCGCCGGGCGGCACGGCGCAGCGGTGGTGGTCACCCACGGTACGGGCGGGTGTCCTGGTCTCCGCCACGGCGCCTCCGGCGCCTTCCTCGGCCTCCGCGAAGTCCTGCGCCCGGACCTCCCGGCCGGCGGCACCGACGGCCCGACGGCCCCGACGGCCCCGACGGCCCCGACGGCCCCGACGGCCGCGTCCCCCGGCCGCACAGTGGGCAGGGGGACGCGGTGGTACCGCTGAGCCGGGCGGGCGGCTCAGGTCAGCACTCCAGGACGCCCGTGGCGATGCCCTTGAACGCCCCGGTGAGCATGCCGATGGCGACTCCTTCGGGGCCGGTCAGGGCACCCGTGACGCCCCCGACGACGATGCTGGTGCCGATCTTCTTGGCCATGCACTTGTCGTGCTCGTCGCTGTTCCTGTCGTCCGCCGCGGCCACCACCGAGGCCGCCTCCGTCATCGTCCTGACGGTCCCCGCCGCGGCGGGCTTGCCGCTGCCCAGGGAGTAGGTCGGGGGCGTGATGGTGCCGATGACGGTGTCCCCGGTGACGCCTTCGACGGTCTGGGTGACGGTGTTGCCGTCCACGGCGAGTGCGACCCGGTGGGTGGCGCCGTTGGTGTCCGTGACGGTGCCGGGCTGCACCGTGGCGATGGTGGTGCCGTTGGCGTCGTCGACCCGGACGCCGCCCTGGTAGGCGGTCAGCCTGCCGCCTGCGGGCACGTCCACGGCGGCCTTCGCGGTCCTGGCCAGGGCGGCGGGCTTGACGCCGGTGTTGCTGCCGCCGCCGGGCGCGTCGGTACTGGTCCGGGCGACGTACATGGTGGAGCCGGCCGCCGAGTTGATCACCGGGACGGTCACGGTCGCGTCGGAGGTCCACGGCTGGTTGTCGGTGTCGAAGGTCCACGTGCCGGTGACCTTCTTGCCGACGGCGGCGAAGTCGACCCACCCGTAGTTCTTGGGCGGCACGTCGATCGCGATGCCGTTCACGGTGGCCTCGTCGGACTGGTAGGTCTGCGTCGCACTGAGCTGGCTGCTGATCATCGCCTGGACCGGGGTGGAGACACCCACCGAGGTCGACACCCCCGCGGAGTACGACTGCGACCAGCCGGAGTGGTAGATCGTGGTGAAGACCTGCTTCATGGTGGCGCCGGTGTCGTTGTACCAGACCGAGGAGGCGGGCTGGCGGGGCAGGACCTCGGGCTGTCCCTCGGACTTCTCGGTCCACGAGCAGGTGGACGTCTTCTTCGCGCACAGGTCGGCGTAGTAGTCGAGGGCGAGGCTCCTCGCTTCGGCCGCCTTCGACGCGGGGACCGTCCATTCCTGGCCGGCGCTGCCGTTGCACACGTTCGGCTGGGCGAGGATGCCCCACAGGTGGAGGCCGCCGCGGTTGTCCATGCAGTACTCGACGCCGCTGGTGTCGTCGCGGCGCACGATGCCGAAGGTGTTGGGCTTGCCGTCCACGGGCCGGAAGTGCCACTGCTCGCCGTCCTTGCCGCAGGACTGCTGGATGGCGGGCTGGGAGGCGTACACGCACTTGCCGGAGGACGTACTGGCGAGGTTGAACGTACCCGGCGCGCCGAGCCTGATCAGCCGCCAGTTCGTGTAGTTGGTGCCGTCGGGGGTGACGGATATCTGGTTCCCGTCGTTGTCGCCCGTCGCGTTGAGGGTGCCGTCCGGGTTGGTGAAGGTGTAGGCGTCCGTCGTGGCGGCGCCCGCCGGTGCGGCGGCGAGGACGGGCGCGAAGAGGGTCAGGGCGACGGCCGGTGCGGTGAGCAGTTTCGCCGTCTTCATCAGGGTCCTGTTCATGATTGCCTTCTCTGCTGGGCCGTTCGGTGTCGGACGGTCGTGTGGTGTCCCCGGGCGGGCGGTGTCCCCGGGCGGGCGCGGGGTGGCGAAGGGGCGGGCGGACGGGACCCCAGGGCGCTGGCGGACCTCACCCGGGTGGCCGCATCCCCGGCGCGGCGAGGCCGTCGGCCGCCCGGAAGGTGCGCTCGGTGCGCGCCGGGGGAGGCAGCCGGGAGGAGTCGATCACCGGCGAGAGGGCCGGTGGCACCGTCCCGCGGAGGGACCCGTTCCGGAGCCGCCAGGTGCGGCGACCCGACCGGATCTCCGGCGGGTCGACCTGAAGGGGGCGGGTCGGGGCCGCAGTTCGGTCACGCCGGGCTCCACTCGATCGGGCAGCACGCAGCAGGCCCCGTAAGCCGCCGCGAACACGTCAAAGACACGGTAGTGACGGCCGATGACAGACCGGTGAAACGGCGAAGGCGCCCCGCCGGCTCCGCAGGCCGAGGCCGGTGCCGAGGGGCGCTGAAGCCGAAGGACGCTGATGACGAGGTGCACTGATGACGAGGTGCGGCTGATGAGGAGGGCATCGCCGTGCCGACTCGGCTCCTCTACGAGTCGGCGGCCTCCGCCAGGACGCGGGCGAGTTCGCGGGGGCGGCTGACCATCGGCCAGTGGCCCGAGTCGAGGTCCACGAACGCGAGGCGGCCGGCGCGAGCGAGCTCGGGGCTCGCACCGGCGGCGATCCACTCCTCCGCCTGGGCAGGGGCGAACTCGGGGCAGACGAGCACGACGGGGACGTCGAAGCGGCGCTCGTCGGTCAGCCGCACGACTCCCCTGGCGACCGCCTCAGGGACGGGAACCGCCGTGGACGCGATGCGGTCGCGGGTCTGCTGGTCCAGATCGGCGGAGTCCGCGCCCTCGAAGGGACCCCAGCCCGGGAAGGGCACGGCCCCGTCCACGACCGGGAATTGATCGGCATAGGGCCGCCCGTCGGCGGCGGGGAAGCCGCCGACCAGCGCGACCTTGGCCACCCTCTCCGGCCTCCGGTCGGCGGCCAGCCAGGCCAGCGTCGAGGCGGCGGAGTGCCCCACCACCAGCGGCTTTCCGGGAGCCGCGTCCACCGCCGCGAGCACGGCTTCCAGCTGGTCGTCAAGCGTCGCGGAGGCGACGCCGTCGCCCTGGCCCGGGAGGGTGAGCGGCACGGGGCGGTGGCCGAGCGCGGTGAGCTCCGGCACGACGTCGTCCCAGGCGGATCCGTCGAGCCACAAGCCGGCGATGAGCAGGATGTCCACGGTGGTTCTCCCGGAGAGGAGTCGGATCTGGTGGCCGGCACGCTACCCGGCGGCTCTGACACCGGGTCATGGCCTGGGTCCGCGTTCCGACCCGACCGGGCGGACCCACGCGGTCACCGCACCGGGCGAAGCGTCACCACACTGTCCGACGGGTCACCACACCGGCCAACGGGTCACCGAACCGGCCGACGGGTCACCGAACCGGCCGACGGGTCACCGAACCGGCCGACGAGCCACCGCGCTGGCCGGCGACCGATGAGAGGTACGCGGCGGTGAGCTCGGGCGTGGCCAGCCAGGCGGCGTGGTCGCTCGGCTCGGCGTAGGTGTTGGCCAGCCGGCGGGCGACCTGCTCGTGGTCGGCGGCGGCCGCGAAGACCCCGTGCAGGTGCTCCGGCACGGTCAGCATCGAGGCGGTGAACTCCACGGCGTGCCGGGCGTGTTGCTGCCAGAACCGCTCGGCGGTGCGGCACATCCAGTCCGCCGTGTACGGGGCGTCGCCGTGCTCGACGATCGCCCGCCGGTACGCCTCCGCCGCGCGGGCCGCGCCGTTGGCGCCCTGGCCGGTGATCGGGTCGTTGACGACCACGGCGTCACCGAGGCCGAGCACGTGGACGGCGTCGACGCCCGTCCCGAGCTCCGCCACCGGGCGGCGCACGGTGGGGGTCACCGCGCCGTGGAGTCCGGCCCCGGCATCGGTCGGCTCGGCCTCCTGCCAGAGCTCCGCCTCCCAGGGCAGGTACTCGGCCAGCAGCTCGCGGACACGGGCCAGTTGGACGTCGGGCGCCGGGCCGTCGCGGAACGCGTCCAGCGGTCCGCCGGGCAGCGCCTCCCACAGCAGGATGTCGCAGGGGCCGGAGAGCGTCAGGGCCGGCTGCAGGTACAGCTCACCGAGGCCGGGCAGGGCGTGCATCCGCGCCCTGGGCCCGGCGGACGGGTCCGGCGAACCCACGCCGTGCGCGTAGAGGCAGGACAGCGCGCGCTGCGGCCGGTCGAAGGGCGACCGTGCGGCGTGCCGTTCGAAGATCCCGGCCAGGTCCCCGCGCCCGACCGCGACCACGGTCAGCTCGTGCCGTCGGGCCAGCTGGTGCAGGCCGGCGCGGTCCAGCGAGCCGTACTCGACCCGCCCGCCGCGCTCCTCGAGCAGTTCCAGCCAGCGGGCCAGCTTGATCCGCTGGTCCACCGACTGGCCCGGCTCGTCCAGCGTCATGGTGAACTCCAGCGCCCTGGTGGCCGGCGGCGCCGCGAGCACCGCGTCCACCGCGGAGACGGTGGGCGCCTCACGCGCCCACAGGTCCAGTCCGGCGGCCGCTTCGATCCGCAGCGCCGGGCCGAACAGCACCTGGGTGGACAGCACCCGCCCGCGGCGCACCTGTTCCGGGGTGCGCTCGGCCACCAGCGTCACGGCGTACCCGTCGGCCACCAGCCCGAGCGCGAGCTGCAGGCCGGCCTGGCCCGCTCCGACGACGGCGATCCGGCGCATGGCGGCCTCCCACGTGGTCTGCTGGCGGGCCGGACCGACCGATGGCCCGCCAGCAGGCACCCTAGTCGAGCGGTCGGACAGTGGACAGGGGACGAACGGGCGTCTCACCGCCCAGGTGGTCCGCGATCAACCGCACCACGGCCTCGACCTGGTCCGCCACGTAGAAGTGCCCGCCCGGGAAGACCCGCAGGTCGAAGCCGCCGGTGGTGTGCCGCTCCCACTGCGCGACCTGATCGACCGTCGCGTTGCCGTCGCTCTCCCCCACCAGCCCGATGATCGGCTGCGGCACGACGGCGTCCGGCGCGGCGCGGTACGTCTCGATCGCGGTGTAGTCGGCCCGCAGCGCCGGCAGGATCAGCTCGCGCAGCGCGGGAATGGTGAGGATCCGCTCGTCCGTCCCGCCGAGCCGCACGATCTCCCGGAGCATGCCGTCGTCCGACAGCCGGTGGATCTCGCTGTCCCGGGGCAGCGAGGGCGCGCGCCCCGCCGACACGAACAGCCGCTCCGGCCCGGCCAGGCCGTCCCGGGCGAAGCAGCGGGCCACCTCGAAGGCGACGGCCGCACCCATGCTGTGCCCGAAGAGGGTCAGCGGCCGGTCCGACCACTCCCTCAGCTCCCGGTAGGCCTGCTCGGCCAGCTCCGGCACCGAGTCGATCGTCGGCTCCGCGTAGCGGTTCTGCCGCCCCGGGTACTGGACGGTGAGCACGTCGGCGTGCGGCGCGAGCGCGTTGGCGTGGTCCAGGTAGTAGCTGGCGGAGCCGCCTGCGTGCGGGAAGATCACCACCCGGGCGGGCGCGGAGTCGGACGGGTTGAACCGACGGAACCAGGGGTTGTCGACGGCGGCGCTGCTGGGCATGCGGGGTGTGACCTCTCTCCGTGACGGAACCTGCCGCCCCCAGTCTCGCAGTGCGCTCGCCCGGCCGGCGCCGACGGCGGCGATCTCCGGCCTGTCGGTGCGTCGGTGCGCCGGTGCGTCGGTGCGCCGGTGCGCCGGTGCGCCGGTGCGTCAGCTCGTCGGTGTGTCAGTACGCCGGTGCGTTCGGTCAGTGCGCCGGTGCCGGAATTCGGTTGCGAGGGACGGGGACACCCGGAAGGGTCTGCATCGCACACGAACACCGCACTACCTCCCGGGACCACTCACCGCCATGGACACCATCGTCGTCAACACCCTCCACGGTCCGGTTCGCGGCCGCTTCCGGGACGGCACCGCGTCGTTCCTCGGCGTCCGCTACGCCGCTCCCCCGTTCGGCCCGGACCGGATGCGTGCGCCCCGGCCGCCCGAGCCCTGGAGCGAGGTGCGTGACGCCCTGCGGCCCGGTCCGGCGGCGCCCCAACCGGGTTACGGTCCGGCCATGGCCGGCCTGCTCCTCCCCGCCGGGGAACAGGGCGAGGACTGTCTGAACCTCAACGTCTGGACGCCCTCCGCACACCGCTCGCAGGCCGGACTGCCCGTCATGGTGTGGATCCACGGCGGCGCGTTCCGCAACGGGTCCGGTTCGCTGCCGACGTACGACGGCTCCGCGTTCGCCCGCGACGGCGTCGTCTGCGTGACCCTCAACTACCGTCTGGGGCCCGAGGGTTTCCTCCTCCTGCCCGACGGCACGGCGAACCTCGGGCTGCTGGACCAGATCGCCGCCCTGGAGTGGGTGCGCGACAACATCGCCGAGTTCGGCGGGAATCCGGACAACGTGACGGTGTTCGGCCAGTCAGCCGGGGCGATCAGCATCACCGCCCTCATGGCCATGCCCCGCGCCGAAGGCCTCTTCCACCGGGCCATCACCCAGAGCGGGGCCGGGCACCACGCCCACTCCCCCGCGACCGCGCGCCTCCTCACCGAGCGCCTCGCCGAACTCGCCGGTGTGGAGTGCACCACCGAGGCCCTGGCCGCCGTCTCCCCGCAGGATCTGATCGCCGCTGACGCCCTGCTCGCGCAGGAGATCGCCCGTAGCACCGACCCGGGCCGCTGGGGCGAGTCCGCGGGCGGGGGCACCACCGTCCTGCCCGTCTTCGGGACGCAGAACCTTCCCGAACGACCCGTCGACGCGGTCGCCGCGGGCGCGGGCCGTCATCTCGACCTGCTCACGGGCGTCACCAGCGAGGAGTTCCGACTCTTCCTGGTGCCGCTCGGCATGGCGGACCGCATCGACGACACCTTCCTGTACGGCTTCCTCGCCGCCCTCGGACTCGACCCCGCCGCCGCGCGGACGCGCTACGCCGCCTCCCGGCCGCAGGCCGGTGCCGCCGACCTGTTCTCCGCGGTGATGACCGACCACGGCTACCGGATACCCGCCCTCCGGGTCGCCGAGGCGCGCGCCCTCCACGGCGCCGACACCTACGTCTACGAGTTCGCGCAGCCCTCCCCCGTGCTGGACGGCGTGCTCGGCGCCTGCCACATGGCCGAGCTCGGATACCTGTTCGCCGGTGGCTCCGACCCGCTCGCGGACCCGGCGCACCATCCGAAGCTGTCCGAGACCGTCCGAGCCGCCTGGACGTCCTTCGCCCGCGACGGGCGCCCCCGCCACCGAGGGCTGCCGTCCTGGCCCGCCTATCTTCCTGACCGGGAGGTGCTGCGGCTGACGGCCGACGCACCGGCGGTGGTCCGGGATCCGCGGCGGGACGAACGCCTCCTCTGGGACGGACTCCGCTGAGCAGGCGGCCGGCCGACGGGCCCCGACGGGACGCGTGCCCGCGGGGCCCGGGTCCCGGCCGCCGTGGCCGCACCGTGGCCCGTCGCCCGCCCGGGCCGACCGCACGGGCCATGGGTGCCGTGCGCCCCGCGGTGGAGGTCAGCCGAACCGAACCCCCACGGCGCGCGACCGGGAGACCCCGTCCAGCAACAGGACCGACACCGCCTCCGGCGTCGGGTGGGGCACCGGCGCAGCTGCACGCGTACGCACGGCCGGCAGCGCAGGTGTCGGCGCGGGCGCCACCGGAGGGGGCAGGGTCGGCCCGTTCGACCGCACGTGGCCCGTGAAGGCCCGCGACAGCCGTTCCAGACCACGCCGATGGCGGGCGAACACCCGTACCGAGGCGTGCCGCCCGCGCGCCCGCTGGCCCTCGAGCGCGGTCATGGCGCCGACGTCCAGCAGCACCAGGTGCAGCTCTCGCCCCCGCCGACCGGCCTCCCACGCGAGCCATCGCCGCATCCACGCGCGGCTGCCGCAGTCGTGCACCAGCAACGGCCCGCCCCGCCGGACCGACCTGCGCAGCAACCGGAAGTGCTCCCACCGCGCCCACGGCCGGTACACCCCGTACGGCAACCACGCGGGCATCAGCGCCTCGCAGGCCTCGTGCACCGCCCGCGGGTCCACCACCGGGGCGCCGCAACCGTCACCGGCCCGGCCCCCGGACCAGCGCCGCAGCAAGGTGCTCTTCCCGGCCCCCGGCAGCCCCGACACCACCACCACGGCGTCAGCCGGGTACGCCACGACGAACTCCGCCCCGTCCGCGCCCCGTAGATCCACCACCCCGTCCGGAGCCAGCACCGCAGTCACCGTGCCACCCACCGCTCCCCCGTCCACCGCTCTCACGTCTACCGCTTGGCCGCGCACCGATGTGTCCGCGCATCGATCGCCCGCCCAGCGCTTCCGCGCTGCGCCCGACGGGGAACCCTAACAACGCGCCGCCCCCGGCCGGTCCGCCGCCACCCGAGGCGGGCCCGGACGGGGCGCCGCACGGCAGGTGGCGGCGGGTCCCGTACCGGGCGCGCGGTCGGGTCGTGGCCGTCGCCGGGGCGCGCGAAGGGGCGTGACGCGCCCCCATGATGCTTCGAGCGCCCGCGCGGGCGACCTCTCGCGCGGCGGTCGCCGGGAAGAACCGACCGTGGGCACTCGACCGTGCGAGCCGAACTGCCGATACACCTCCGGCGGCGTTCCCTCGCACTGCCTCCAGGAGGCACATCTTGACCTGGCTACGCATCCTCACCGCACTGGGCATCCTGGCCGTGGCAGCCAGTGCCGTGCTCGTCTTCGCCCGCTGCACCGCCCCATCCCACGGCGACCGCGACGGGGCCGCGCCTCCCGACCTCCGGAGGGACGCCGAGAACAGCGGCCTCTTCCAGCGGATGGGCGGCGACGGCTGAGCGTCGTCAGTGACCGGCGACGTCGTCCGGCCGGACCTCGATGTGGTCGGCGGCGAGGTCGACCGCCACCCGGTGCTCCATGCCGAGCGCCTCCAGGAACTTGACGGGCAGCTGCACCCGCCCGGTGCGGTCCAGCATCACGTACTCGCGCTCGTTGACCGACTCCTCCCCGTGCTCGTCCGTCACCGTGCGGCGCAGCACCTCGCTGCTGGTCCGTCCGTCCCGGATGGCGACCGTGCGGCGCACCTCACCGGCCACCATCGGGTCGTGGGTGACGATGACGACGGTGGCACCGAGTTCCCGGTTGACGGTGCGGAAGGCGTCGAAGATCACCGCGCCGGTCTCCGAGTCGAGCTCGCCGGTCGGCTCGTCGGCGAGCAGCACGGGCGGGTTGTTGGCCATCGCCACCGCGATGGCGACCCGCTGCTGCTGGCCTCCGGAGAGCTCGCCGGGCCGCCGGTGGGCGAGGTCCCCGATCTCCAGGGCCTCCATCAACTCGGCCACGCGGGCGGCCTGCCGCCTCGATCCCCCGGCTCCGGAGCGACGACCGCGCAGCTGCATCGGCAGGGCGATGTTCTCGGCCGCGGTCAGGAACGGCAGCAGGTTCCGGGCGGTCTGCTGCCAGATGAAGCCGACCACCTCGCGCCGGTAGCGCAGCCGCTCCTTGGCGGACATCTCGAGCAGGTCGCAGCCCGCCACGGTGGCGGTGCCGGCGGTCGGCACGTCCAGCCCGGCGAGGATGGTGAGCAGGGTGGACTTCCCGCTGCCGGACGCGCCGACCAGGGCGACCAGGTCGCCCTGCCGGATGGTCAGCTCCAGGCCTTGGAGCGCCTGGACCTCGATGCCCTCGGCGCTGAAGATCCGGACCAGCCGATCGCAGACGATGGCCGCGCCCTCCGCGTGGGCCGTGGGCGAGGCGGCGGCGAGCGCCCGCTGCCGGAGCTCCTGCAGGCTGGGGGCCTCGACCGTCGGCCGCTCCTGGTGGCTGGTGTTCACCGTTGGTCTCCTGACTCGGCTGTCTGGATTGTCCGGGCCGTCCGGACGGTCCCGGCTGGTCGGCCTGTCTCAGCTGTCCTGACGGTCGTGCGGATCCGGCTGGTCCGGCCGGTCCGGCTGATCCCGATGGCCCGGTCGGCCCGGCTGGTCGTGCCGGTGCGGCCGATCATGCCGGTGCGGCTGATCGTGCCGGTACTGCCCGTACAGCGGGTACTGCCGGTCCCGGCCGCCCATCGGCTCCCGGTGGCCCGCGCCGTCAAGGCCCCTGCGGCCCGCCGGGGCGTCATGACTGCTCCCCGGCCCGCAGCTCGACGGCGATCTGGCGCCGGCCGGCGATCAGCGTCTCCAGCACCACCGCGAGGCCGATCAGCAGGGCCAGGCCCGCCGTGGGCAGCAGCACCGGCATCAGCGTGGGGGTGATGACGTCCCCGACCTTGGCGCCGACCAAGGTCGAGATGTCGAAGGCGCTGCCCAGCAGTCCGACCGCCGCCACCGCGGCCAGCCCACCACCGACGGCCGCCGCCAGGGTCTGCGGCAGGGCCTCGGCGAGGATCAGTGCCAGCCCCTGCCGGGGCCGCAGACCCATCGTGCGCAGCCGGGCGAGCACGGCGGTGCGCTCGGGCGCCGCTCGGAACAGCGTCAGCAGCACGGCTAGCAGGGCGAATCCGGCTCCGGCGGCGGCCGCGTACCGGAACAGCCGCCCGGCGGCGTGCTGCAGCGGGTCGTCGGCCAGTTGGACGCCGAGTTCCCGGCTGCTGTGCACCGTGTACCCGACGGGCAGGCCGTGCGTGCCCTTGCCGGCGGCCGCGGCGTCGTCCGCGATCAGCTTGGCCAGTCCGCTCGGTTGGGCGAGGCCGCTGTCGCGCAGCGCCGCCCTGACCCGCTCGGGGTCCGGGTCGCCGACGGCGAACCACTTGTTCGTGCGCTGGGACTCCGGCAGCCGCTCCCAGGCCGGGCCGGCGGCCACCACGACGAAGGGTCTGCCCGGGTCGGGGACGGCCGGGCTGGCGGTGACGATCCCGGCCACGGTGGTGCGCAGCCCGTTCCCGTTGGGCGTGCGGACCTCGGGTGCGCCGGCGCTCAGGCGCTTGGCCAGGTCCCGGCTGAACAGCGCGGGGATCCTGGTGTCCGGGCCGCCGGGGGCGGCGGCGAGCTTCGCCGGGTCGAACTCGCCGACGCCGAGCGTGCGGGAGATCTCGGCGTAGGCGGTCGGCTCGACGACCACGAGGATGGCATCGGTGTAGTCCCCGTCGGCGCCGACGAAGCGGGCGTTGGTCTCGACCCAGGCCCCGGTCGCGGCCCGGACGCCCGGCAGCCCGGCGGCGGCCTTGGTGAACGCCTCGGTCAGGCTGGCGTACTGAGGGAGGGAGACGGCGACGTCCCCACCCGTGGCGATGCGTGCGGCGCGGGTCCGGACGTGGTCGACCGTGTCGAGCACGGTGGCGCCGAAACCCGTCGTGGTGACGGCTATCAGCAGGGCGAGCAGCGGCAGGGCGGAGGGCCGGCGGCGGCTCGAGGCGTCGCGGGCCGCCCGGGCCAGGCCGAGGAAGCCGATCAGGCCGCGCCCGCGCCTCGCGACGGCGGCCAGCCAACCGACCACCACCGGCTCGATCCGTGCCAGCAGCAGCCCGCCGGTGACGGCGAGCAGCAGGGGGGCGGCGATCAGCAGCGGATCCGATCCTGCGTCCGTCACTCCGACGCCTCGGCGGCGGACCTCGGCGACCGCCGCCGCGGTGACGGCCAGGACGACGAGCTCACCGACGATCCGGCGCCAGCCCCCGGCCCCCCGGCGGCGTGGCCGCAGCAGGGCGGCGCGGGCGGGGAAGGCCAGCAGGGCCAGCAGGGTCGCGGCGAGCGCCGCCAGGACCGCGTGGCCCCACCGGGGGGTGGGCAGCAGCACCAGCGCGAGGACCGTGCCGACGACGGCCGCGGGCAGGACGGTGGCGGCGCCTTCGCCGAGCAGCCGCGCCAGCACCCCGGTGCGGGAGCCACCGCGGGCCCGCAGCAGGCGGATCTCGGCGGTGCGCCGGTCGGTGGTGAGGGCGGCGGCCAGGCACAGCACCACGGTGCCCACTCCCGCGACACCGGCCGGTCCGATCGCGCTCAGCGGCAGTGATGCCCGGTAGCGGTCGTCGGCACGGCTGAGGATGTCGGGCAGGTTCGAGCTGGTGTGCAGGTCGGAGCGGCCGGTCGCGGAGGCCAGGGCCGTGGCGCCGGGGCCGGCGAGGAACGAGCTGACGGCGCTGCGGGTCCGGTCGAGGCGGTCCGCGCGCAGGGAGGCGGGGTCGACGGGAAGCCGCCAGAAGTCCTCGCCGCCGGCGCCCCAGCGGGCCAGCGCCGGCAGGCTTCCGCCGTCGACGAAACCGCTGGTGGCCCAGTGCTCGTGCTGCGGATCGGGCTGGAGGCAGGCGCGGGCCGGGCAACCGAGGTCGTCCCAGAACGGGTCCTGGGGCTCGTTGACGCGGTAGAACCCGACCACCACGGTGCTCCGCCAGGTGCCCTCTCCCAGGGTGCCGTTGTCGACGACGTCGCCGAGTTCGACGTGGAGGGTCTCGGCGGCCTTCTTGCTCAGGACGATCGGCAGCGGGCCGTCGGGAGGGGCGGGGGTCGGCCAGGTGCCGTCGGTCAGGGTGGCCCGGGCGGTCAGGTCGCTCAGGTAGTAGAGGGTGAGGAGGGAGGGGTCGCCGGAGATCCGGGCGTACCCCGGATTGAACATGCCGCGCGGGTTCAGGGCCCGGGCGCCGGTGGCCAGGCCCGACGGAGCGAGCGTCAGCTCCCGGCCGACCTCCGCGGTGAGCTTCTGCCGCACGGCGTCGAGGTCGGCGGCTGTCCCGGCGCCACCGGTCCGGGCGGTGGAGTGCAGGCTGGTCGGGTTGAGGCCCTTGTGGCGCACGAAGTCCTGGAGGGCGGCGTCCGCGCCGCGGTCCTGGAGCCGGGGGAAGGCCGCGGCCAGGAACACGGTGACGAGAGCGAGGGCCGCGGTGAGCAGGGCGGCCAGCGGCATCGCACGCAGTCTGGTCCGGACCCAGGGCGCCGGGCGGTGGCCGGGTGCCGGGGCGGGCGTGGGCGTGGGCGCGGTGGTCCCGGCCTTGGTGGTCACATCTCCTCCACGTGGCGCAGCCGGGAGGCCACGTCTCGACGACGGCGTCCGATGAGGAAGGCCGCCAGCAGCGGGACGACGGCGATCGCGGCCGTGAACAGCACCGCCTGGCCGGCCGGCAGCTCGATCCGGGCTCCGGGCACCGGTCGTCCGGCAGCGGGGGTCAGGACGACGAACGGCACGATCAGATGGACGAGCAGGGTGCCGAGCCCGATGCCCACGGCTGCGCCGAGCCCTACCAGCAGCGCCTGTTCGGCGGCCACGGTGCGGGTGACCTGTTTGCGGGGCGCGCCGAGGGCGAGCAGCAGGGCGGAGTCCCGGGCGCGCTCGTGGGCGGAACCGGCCACGGCGGCGGCGAAGCCGATCGCGGCGAGCACCGCGGTGACGATCGCGATGGCCATCAGCGCGGTCTGCGGGGCGGCGCCCACCGGGTCGCTGAGCAGGCCTTCGGAGACCTCGTCGGCGAGCTGGACGTCCTGGGAGCCGGGGGCCGACCGCAGCACGGCCGCGGCCCGGGCCGGAGTCGGGTCCCCCGGTCCGGTGGCGGGTAGCCACCACTCGGCGCGGCTGGGCAGGGAGCGGCCCTGGGCGGCCAGCAGGCGCGCGGTCGTGTCGAGGTCGATGACGAGCGCGTTCCGTCCTGCCACCGGGAGGGCCTCGACCACCCCGGTGATCGTGACCGGGAGGACGGTGCCGTCGAAGGGCACCTGCACGGTGTCGCCGACCGACGCGCCGACGAGTTCGAGGTAGCCGCGGGCGGCGACACCGGAGACGGCGGTCGGCGCGGTCGCCCCGGCGGGGCCGAGGACGGCCCGGTAGCTGCTTCCGATGCCGCCCGCCATGCGGTAGTCGACGGCGAACAGCCGCTCGGCGTCGACCGGTTCGGGGCTGACGGTGGCGATCGGCCCGGTCGTGGCGCCGAGTGCCGGGGCGTCGACCACGGTTCCCTTCCAGGACAGGCCGGTCGGCGGCGGGACGGCGGTCGCGGGACCGTCGGCGGTGTCCGACACGGCCAGTCGGCGGACGGTCACCTCCCCGCCGGCCCGGGCACCGAAGGAGACGGTGGCCCCCACCAGGGTCAGTGGCGCGGCGGCGGAGCCGGTCGGGGCGTCGACCAGCGCGCTCAGGGGAGCCGAGGCGCGCAGCTCGCCGTTGAGCGGAAGGTCGGTGAAGGGGGCCTTGTGGACGTAGCCGAAGCGGTCCCGCAGCAGCAGCGTCACTTCCGGCGCGGACGGGATCGACGGCGATCCGAACGCCGGACGGCCGAACTCCTGGCGGACGGACAGGTCGGCGTCGATCCGCCTCGGGCGGCCGGGCAGCGGGAGCCCGGCCTGCGCGCCGGTCGGTGCCGACTGGGCGAGCGGGCGGAACAGTTCGCCGGCGGTGTGCCCGCCGAGCAGGTCGCTGCGGATCGGGAGGCGGTCGGCGAGGGCGGCGGTGTCCACGGCCAGCAGCTGGCCCGTACCGGTGGGCAGCGACTGTTCCTCGCGGACGACCGGGATCAGCCGATCGCCGCCGGGCAGGGCCGCGAACCGGCCGCCCTGCCCCATCACGGAACCGTGCACGGCGCTGATCCGCAGGCCGCCGCCGGTGCTGAAGGCCGCCTGGTCCCGCTGGGAGGCGGTCCAGGTGGCGTGTTGGCCGATGGCGAGCACCCCGGTGGCCACGGCCAGGACGAGCAGCAGCACCGGGCCGGCGGCCCGGGCGGGTTGACGGGCCAGCTGCCAGCCGACCAGCGCCGGGCCGAGGCCGCGTCCCCGGGCCGCCACCCGGGCGCCCAGCTTGGCGGCGAGCGGCAGCAGGCGCAGCACCACCAGGGTGCCCGCGCACAGGGCCAGGGTGGGGGTGGCGACCAGCAGCAGGTCGACGCCCAGTCGGCCGGAGGAGTCGGCGGACAGCCCGCCGCCGTACTGGTCGAGTTGCTGGTAGGCGAGCGCGGCCAGGCCGAGCACGGCGAGGTCGCCGCCGTTGCGGGCGATGCCGGAGACGAGGGCCTGGCGCCGGCCGCCCCCGATGTGCAGGGCGGCGCCGGCTCCGCGCAGCAGGCTCGGCGCGGTGGCGAGCAGGATGCAGGCGAGGGAGCAGAGCACGGCCACCGGCCAGAGCCCCCAGCCGATGCCGGTGTCCATGGCCACCTGGTGGGACCGGCCGAGGCCGGCCAGGACGCGGACCAGGAAGGGGGTGAGCAGGGGCGCGAACGCCGCGGCGGGGAGGGCGAGCAGCACCAGTTCCAGGGCGGTCAGGCCACCGAGCCGGAGGCCGGAGGCGCCACGGGCGGCGAGTAGTTCGTTCTCGCGTTCCTGGCGGCCCGAGATCAGCCGGGCGACCAGCATCAGGGCCGCTGCGGCGAGTACCGCCAGTTGGAGGGCGCCGATCAGCAGGGTGGACCGGGCGACCACCAGGCCGGCCGACAACTCGCGCACGACCTCGGGGAGTTCGGTCGTCGCCGTGAGCGACGAGCTCTTCCGCAGGTCCTCACCCAGTCCCCCGGCGCGGTTGCCGATGGCTTCCACGGCGGCCTGGTCGACGCCCGCGAAGTCGGCGTCGAGCAGCCACCCGCGGCTGCTCTGCAGCAGGCCTCCCACGGTGAAGGCGCTCTGGTCGACCATCATCGGGCCGAGCGTGGTGAAGCCGCCGGTCGCGACCTCCCGGCCGCCGACCGGGTCGATCCGCCAGTACGGGTCGGCGGGGTCGGCGGCGCGGTAGGCCCCGGCGATCCGGACGGTGAGCGGCTTGCCGTCGATCCGGTCGGTGAGTTGGACGTCGACGGGCAACGCCTGCTCGTTCAGGCCCAGTCGGGTCAGCACGGCCCGGGGAACGGCGACCTCCGGGGCGGTGGACCGGACCGGTCCGGCGGCGACGCCCGGCCAGGCACCGGCGATCAGCCGGACCCGGCTGCGGTCGAGGTCGGCGAGGACCGTCAGGTCGACCTTGGCCCCGGGGGCCTGACCGCCCGGCCCGGCGGCGCCGGGGGTATTGGCGGAGCCAGCGCCGGGGGAAGCGGCAGAGCTACCGGCGGGGGCAGTGGCGGAGGTACCGGCGGGGGCAGTGGCGGAGGTACCGGCGGGGGCGCCGGCCGCGGTGGCCGAAGCGGCCTCGCCGGCCGGAGCGGCTGAGGCTCCGGGGGCCGGGAGGCCGTAGGAACGGCTGCGCAGGAGGCTGTCGGTGTGCACGGGCAGAGCGCCGAAGAGCTGCTGCCGGTAGGCGGCGACTGCTTCCTCGTCCTTGGTCCGCTGGTCCAGCCCGTGCTCGGCGGTCACCACCACCGCGGTCCGGGCGTGGCCGGGGCCCTGGAGCGCCTGCCGCAGACCGGCCTGACCGACCCCGCTGTTGAAGGTCACCAAGGCGGTCAGGACCGCCGTGGTGATCAGCACCGTCAGCAGGACGGCGGCAGCCAGCGGCAGTCGCCCGCGCAGTCTGCGCACGACGAAGCCGAGCATCGAATTCCTCCCCCGGTGGCGTCCCAGCCGTGTCCCGGCCCGCCCCATCGACCCGGTCCAGGCACGAAACGGCCACAGACGGACACCCCACGGGCACACCGGTGCAGTGATCACCGGCAACGGCTCGCCGGATAGCGGACGATGCTGTCAGATTCGATCCAGAAACGGAAGGGACTTGCGCGAATCAAGTAACCAATGAGCAAATTCCATGTATTGGTAGCATCCCCGTCCCGGAGTGCCGCCTTGAATGCCATGAACACTTCACAATTTCAGCTTCGCCCACTCCTTTGACCAGGGGATTCCGCCTTCTCGCACCTCCTGCCCGGACACCTGAGCCCGAGCAGCCACCGCACCCGTCGACCCGGACCGAACCGGGTAGCCACGCCCACAGGGGGATGCCGAATGACGCAGCACCAGGCCGACACCGCAACCGCCACGCCCGCCGGGCCGATGGTGTCCGTGACCGAACTCCGGCGCAGCTTCGGCTCCGGCGAACGGGCCGTCCACGCGCTGCGCGGCGTCAGCTTCTCGATCGAGCGCGGTGAACTCACCGCGCTGAAGGGCCGATCGGGCTCCGGCAAGACCACCCTGCTCAACCTCGTCGGTGGCCTGGACGACCCGACCGCCGGCGCCATCGCCCTGGACGGCATCGACCTCTCCGGGCTGGACGAGGACGGCCGCCTCGCCCTGCGCCGCGAGCGGCTCGGCTTCGTCTTCCAGTCCTTCGGGCTGATCCCGATGCTCACCGCCGCCGAGAACGTCGGCATACCGATGCGTCTTCGCAAGGTGCCGGCCGCCGAGCGCGAGGAGCGCGCGCACACCCTGCTGGCCCTGGTCGGCCTCGCCGACCACGCCAACCAGCGCCCCGGCGAGCTCTCCGGCGGCCAGCAGCAGCGCGTCGCCATCGCCCGCGCACTGGCCAACGACCCCGGCCTGATCATCGCCGACGAACCCACCGGCCAACTGGACTCGGAGACCGGCCGCTCGATCATGGAGCTGCTGCGCGCGGTGGTCCGCAGCGAGGGCGTCACAGTACTGGTGGCGACGCACGACCCGACGCTGATGGAGCTCGCCGACCGGGTGATCGAGCTCCGTGACGGCCGGATCGTCGAGCCGGAGTCGGCGGACCGGGCGGCATAGCGCCGGTTGGGCGGATGCGGGTGAGGTGGGTGCCCCGGGCCATGCACGGCGACAGGCGCACTGCGACAGGTGCATTGGGACAGGTGCATTGGCACAGGCGCATTGGCACAGGCGCATTGGCACAGGTCCACCGGGCCCGACGCGGTGAGCCAGTCGCGGCGCGCCGGATGCCGTGCCCACCATCACCTGAACACGATGGAACACCTCCTCCCCGCCCCGACGGGCCGTGGCCTGCCGCAGTCATGAGTAGTTGCCCGGAAGCTCTGACCCACCGTCCGGTAGCGGGGATCGCCCGGCAGGATCGTGCGCCCGGAGAATTCGTGTCGCATGGCTGTCCTCCACTTCCCAGGTTCGAGAGAGTCCGGCGAGCCGCACGCTAACACGGGCATCCAGCTGTGTGAATTCATTGACGAATTAGTGTGACAGTACGCCATTTCCTCGGGCATGGGAGATCCGTGGAGAACTCCCCGCGAGTCGATTGTCAGTGGCATCGGATACGGTCCTCGACGACTCAGCAGAATCCGCTCCGCAGGAGATTCGATGACGATCCTCTGTCGCATTTTCCGCACGATCCCGGGCACCGGCCCGGAAGCACGGGCACGGTGGTCGACACGACTGTGGTGGCCGGCCCGGTGGTCGACACGACTGTGGTGGCCGGCAGGGCCACCGGCCACCACAGCCCCGGCCTCAACGGCCGGGCGTACGAGGGGTGATCCCTCAGACCGCCGGGAAGATCTCCGCGTCCGGCTTCAGCAGCTGCCCGGGCTGCGGCGCGGTGCCGTCCACCAGGTAGCGGGTGACGAGGGCGTTCAGCGCCTTGCTGCGGCCGACCGCACAGTGCTCGATGGCGTCGACGCTGACCAGCACGGCGTTGCCCAGCTCCTGCTGCATCCGCTGGGCGAACTTGTACTGGGTCGCCGGGTCGTAGAGGTTGCCGATCACCATCACGGTGTTGGAGGTCTTCTTGTTCCACGGGCCGCTGAAGCGCTCGGCGTCCCGGGCCGGCGCCGGCCAGCTCGCGCAGGCGGGCGCGTCGAAGGCCTGGTAGCGACCGAAGGTCGGGGAGTCCTTCTCCCAGGCCCGGGCGGCGTTGGCGAACACCCGGTCGTTGGACGGGTACGGCTTGTCCTGGCAGTTGACACCCATGTAGGAGTCGTCGGCCGTGTACTCGGAGTCGGCCGGGGCCTCGCGCAGCGCACGCGGGACGTTCACCGCGAGCTGGTTGGCCTCGTCGTCCGGGACGTTCGCCTTCGGGGCGAGCAGAGCGGTCGCGGCCGGCTTCTGCATCACCTGGTAGGTGGCCTGCAGCGACTTCGCCAGCGGAGCCAGCTTGGCCTGCGAGTACAGGGCGCTGGCCACCTCACTGGTGAAGCTGCTCAGGGTCACCTGGGTCCCGTTCGACAGCGTGATCGGGCTGGTCCGCAGGTGGTCGCGGAGCGCATCGAACTTGGCGCGGGTGTCACCGTCGCCGAAGGCGCAACGCGGGGCGCCGGCCGCCTGGCAGCGCTTCAGGAACTCGTCCAGGGCCAGCTCGAAGCCGCCTGCCCGCTGGCGGTCGTACTCGAGGCCGTTGTGCAGGCGCAGATTGGGGTCGACGTTGCCGTCGATGATGATCGCCCGCACCTTGTTCGGGTACATGTTCGCGTAGGTCGAGCCGATCAGGGTGCCGTAGGAGAAACCGGCGAAGGTGAGCTGGGAGTCACCGACGGCCCGGCGCATCCGGTCGAGGTCGCGCACCACGTTGATGGTCGACATGTGCTCGATCAGCGGGCCGGCGTTCTTGCTGCAGGCGTCGGTGTAGTCCTGGTCCGCGTCCAGGGTCTCGTCGACCTCGGCCTTGGTCACCGGCACGCCGACCATGCGGTTGTTGACCGCGTCCGCTTCTTCCTGGGTCTTGAAGCACTTCAGCGGGTTGCTCCGGGCCACGCCCCGGGGGTCGAAGCCGACCAGGTCGAACTTGGACTGCACCTCGGCGCCGAACCGGGTGGTGGTCGCCCACAGGTATCCGCTGCCGCCCGGGCCGCCCGGGTTGAGGAACAGCGAGCCGATCCTCTTCGACGGGTCGCTCGCCCGCCGCCGCATCATGGCGATGCCGATCTTCTCACCCGACGGGTTGTCGTAGTCCAGCGGCACCGGGTAGACGGCACAGTCGTAGATGCCGGGGTCCGGCTTGCTCGGGTCCGGGTTGCACGGCTTCCAGTCGACGGGGTCGACCTTCGCCTCGGCGGCCGCGGCACCTGGCGCCGGATCGAAAGGCGCGGCCGACGCGGCGACGGCGGTACCGGTGACAAGGGCGAGCGCGCAGGTGACCGCTCCGGCCAACGTGGTTATGCGGGACAAGGAACCTCCTCCGTACTGAAAGGGCGGCCCCAGCCTGTCAGTCTGAGATCTCCCTGTGAAGACCTCGACGCGGCGTAAATGTTCCGGACGCCATGTCATACCTGGTCGGAATATTCTGTGAATGAACCGACTTGACGATGCGTTGACCTTGAAGCCAGGGGTATTCGGCCGACGACTCTCCCCGCCGGTGGACGTCGGCCGGCTGCGCCGGCGGCGGATTTCCGGATACCGCCCGCACGGGCGATTCCCCTACCGGGCGATCGGCTGCGACAGGTTGTCCTCGGCGACGACCTGGTACACGGCGTTCAGGGTCGGCGGACCGACCAGGTCCTTGATCCGCTCGAAACGACGCTCCTCGACCGGGGCGAGCTTCTCCATCCACGCCTGGATGGACTCCGGCCCGTGGTCGCCCTCGATGAGCGCGATGGTGACGATCTCCCGCGAGTCCTCCATCGCGGTGGCAGTGATCACCCGGGTGCGCGGGTCGTCGGGGAACACCTCGTCAGGGATCCACGCCTCGCGGAACTCCCCGTACTCCACACCTTCGTTGAGCTTGCGCACCATGACGGCGACGAGCTGCATGAGTCCCCCTCCGAGTCAGTTTCTTGCAGTGCAAGAAGACGATGGCGCTATTGTTTTCTTACACCGCAAGAGTTGTCAAGGGTCCAGCCGGACGTCCCCCGAGCTGACCCGGTACCAAGGAGGAGCCGATGCCGAGCCGACGCACACGCCCCAGGACGGGCCTGACCCGCGAGAAGGTCATCGACGCCGCCATCGCCTACGTCGATGAGCACGGCCTCGCCGCGCTCTCCAACCGCAAGCTCGGCGCGGCGCTCGGCGTCGAGGGGATGACGCTCTACTACTACGTCCCCAGCAAGGCCGCCCTCCTGGACGGCATGGTCGAGCGCCTGCTGGAACTCTCCGCCGGGGACCTCTTCGCCGCGCCCAGCGGACCGTGGACGGACGTGGTCCGCGACTTCGCCGTCGCGCTGCGTCGGATGCTGCTGGACCACCCGGCGATGCTCACCGTCCTCGCCACTCGCCCGGCCGCCACCCCGGCCTCACTGGCCCTGCTCGAACGCGGCATCACCGTGCTGCGCGACGACGGCGTTCCCCTGGCCGATGCTCTCGACGTGCTGAACTCCGTGGTCCGCTGGACCCTCGGACACGCCCTGGCCGAGGTCGGCGAGACACCCCATCACGAGGGCACCGAGCCCCAACCCGAAGAGTTCTCAGCCCTGGACCGCGACACCTATCCTCACCTGGCGCGGGCCTTCGCCACCGGCGAGGGCCTCGACTCCGAGCAGTGCTTCCACCGCACCCTCCGCATCCTGCTCGCGGGCTACGCCGCCGAGTTGGAGCGCGCGAAGCAGGGATTCGCCGAATCGGAGTCCGCGAAGGGACCGCACCCACGACCAGCTGGGAGCGCGGGTCAATAGCGAGCAGGCCACTCTGCTCCAGGGCGGCGGCGGCCCCTGCCTTGCCTCGGCGCGGCGGAAGACCTGGCGGAGACGACGGCAGGCGCTGGCAGGGCCGGGGGCGCAGTTCATGTGCCCTCCACTCCGCGCGCGTGCCGGTCACCGGTTGCCGCTTGCCGCTTGCCGCTTGCCGCTTGCCGCTTGCCGCTTGCCGCTTGCCGGGACACGCTCCTATCGGATTGCCACGGACTCCCCGACCGGGATGCGCGCGTACGCGGTGCCGCCCTTGAAGTCCAGCCAGCCGTCGAAGTACTCCTGGCCGAGCTCGTTGAGCGTGGCGTCGTGGATCGGGAACGCCCGCTCCGGCCGCACCGCCCGCACGAAGTCCAGCGCCTCGGAGAGCTTGAGCCAAGGTGCGGCGGCCGGCACGAGCAGCGTCTCCACCGGCGACGGCGGGACGAACAGCGAGTCGCCCGGGTGGTAGAGCGTGCCGTCGATGACGAACCCGACGTTGGCGCAGCCGGGCAGCCCGTCGTAGATCTCGGCGTGCGTCCCGCCCACGACGTCGACGGCGAAACCGGCCGCCGTGAACCGCTGCCCCACCTCGACCGCGACCGCCGTGCCACCCAGCTCGGGGGCCGCCTCGATCGCTGCCGACGGCAGGTACACCCGGAACGCGGAGTTGCGCCGACCCGCCGCCACGAGCTTGGCGACGTCGAGGTGGTCGGGGTGCTCATGGGTCACCAGCACCTCGTCGACGCCGTCGAGCGCTTCGGCCTCCGAGAACGTCCCCGGGTCGATCACCAGAACCCGGTCGTCCGCCTCCAGGCGCACACAGGCGTGGCCGTACTTGGTCAAACGCATGCGCCCACTATCGCAGGGACAGTCGAAGGCGAGACCCCGTTCGACGAAGTCCGCCGCGAAGAGATCAGGCCCTCCCGCAGCGTGACAACCAGCTCGAACCGCTTGCTTCCCACCACGGATATCGGTCCTGCCATGGCATCCCATGGCAGGACCTGTCGGGGCGCTACGGGCCATGGGGGACGGCCGACCGGGCTTGACGCTCTGAGGCAGCAGCGCTTCCAGCACGGCCCATGGGGTGGCCGTCAGATCTCCTCGGGCCATGGGGCACGATCATCGCACGACCTTGATCCACTTCTGGCGGCGGGCAGCTTCCCTCAGCCGCTCGTCGGCGACGGCTCCGCCGGTGGCGGCTCGGGTGAGTAGCGAGCGCCACGGGCGTTGAAATGCGCCAGGTGGTAGGTGACACCGTCGAGGCGCAGTTCCATGGGGGGAGGATCGGTAACCAGGTGGGCCCGACCGCGCTGGCCGTCCACCTGAGCCGCCATCTTCGGCGTGTTCCAGGAGCGCGCCCAGTTCTCTGCCTGTTCCGGGGACCACAGGGAGCGGGTGCCGAACTCCTTCTCGTCGCCAGGTTCTGCTGCCGTCAATGCCCTTACCAGCGCTGGGCTGTAGACGGCGCGGACCCGGAAGTTCACGAGAAATCGACTTTTGATCACGATCCGCATGTAACGACGGCTGTTGCCCCGACGGCGTCCAGCCACAATGACGCTCTCGCCACCGTCTCCCCAGGCCGGCGGTGCGATCCACACCTTCGCCCCCGGCGCGAAGTGCCGGATCCCCCTGCGAATCTCGAGCCCGCCTTCACCGTGGCTGGTCTCCGGGGCGACATTTGCCACAACGCACACGCCCAGCGGCTCGGGTCCGGTTCCATCCGTCATGGTTGCCATCATCGCCCAGCGCACGCGTAGTGGCGTGACCTTTTCTGTGGGCCGGGTTCGCGGCACAAGGTCATCACGATACTGGGACCGTGCTGGTCACAGCCATCAACGAGTGGCTTTGACCAGCACTTTTCAAACGCGCCCCAGGTGCGGGCGGGCTGTCCTGCCTGGCATCATGGATCCCATGATCATGTGTCGAAAGGCCGATGCCGCATAGACGGCCACGCGCGCTGCGCGCTGAACGACCGGTCGCCCGCGTCTGGGGGCCGGCTCCTCCGCTCCGGATTCACGGACTCTCCGCCGAGGCGAGCTTGGCTGTGCACCGGGTCGAGTACCTGAGCAACAGCTTCTACCTACACCTGGGCGCCACCGACCGGGCATTGCGGCGATACCGCATGTTCCTGCACCCGCCGGGACGACGTCCTCTGTACCCGCAGGAGTCGCATTGCTCGTGCCCGTCGTGTTCCTTCGACGATGTCCGGCATGCGCGCGACGTGCTGGAGGAGATCCTGGAGAGACTACCGAAGCGGGCTCACGCCGAACTCGGCCTGCTTGTGGAGCCTCTGGATACGGTGTTCTTGCGCCGCACCCTGCCCGACCCGTTCGCCTACCGGCGTGAGTGGCGCACGGAGTTCTGGTGGTACCGCCGCCTGGCTGACACGTCGGAGTGGGGATGAGCGGACCCTCGATCGGCCCCGTACCGAAATGGGGTGATCACGGCCACGGCTGTTGTGATCACGGCGCACCTGTTCCTTGATAGCCCCTTCGCGCGGGGCCGAGCCCGCGCGAATTTCCACAAGCTAATGACAGTCCTCCCCGGGACGGCGCTGACACCGCGTGGCTGGGCGGCCCTGGAGTCCTCCGCTGAAGGATCGGGTCCTGCTGGTTGCGGCGTACCGACGGACCAACCTGACGCTACGACCGCTCCTGCCACTCTTCAGCGTGTGCGAGTCGGCGGCCGACCGCATCATCGACCTCGTCGACCCCTGCTGGCTCTCAAGCCCCGACGCCGGTTCCCCACGGACGCAGGGCTGATCGTCGAGGGCACCCCGCCCCCACCCCCGACCACGCCATCGCGGAGAAGTCGAAGAACCACGGGTCCTCCACCGATCACCGGGTCGTCGTCGACGCCCACCCGGCTGGTCGTCGCGGTCGCACACGGTTGCCGTTTTCGGGCAGCCGGAACGGCCGTAGAGCATGGGCCGAGTTCGGCGCCAAGGCCTTCTCCAGGCCGCACGGTCCAGGTCTGCCGCGATGGGCGAGACTGCTCAGCCACTGCCGAAGATCAACTGCGGAGCAGCCCTTGGCCTCCGGTCGCGCCACGCAGGGCCGCAGCCACCAGTCCGTGGATCTCGTCCGCCCCGGTCTCCCCGCCGCCCACCAGGCGGTCGAAGACCAGGCCATCGATGCAGGCCAGCAGCGTGGTGGTCCGTCCGTCGGGGTCGGCCACTCCCTGGTCCGCGAGGAAGGTGCGGACGACGGCCCGCCCCGCGTTCTCGCGCGGCACGAGGATCTCCCGCAGTTCGGGGTCGCGTACGCTCTCCACCGCGCAGGCGTACCGCGCGAGCGAGCGCCGGCGGCCCTCGCCGGTCAGCCGGTGGTGCATCAACTCAAGGATGCCGCTGACCAGTTCGTCCGTGGTGCGGATCACGGCCCGCTCCCCCATGGCCTGCAGCTCACCCTGGTCCAGTTCGACCAGCCGCCGCACCAGGGCGGTGAGCAGCGCCTGTCTGGTCCGCAGATAGGCGGAGGTGGTGCCGACCGGCAGTCCGGCCGCCGCATCCACCGCCCGGTGGGTCAGTCCCCGCACACCCGCGTCCGCCAGCACGGCGATCGCCGCGTCCGCCAGCGCGGTCCGGCGGTCCGGGCGACCGGCCCGACCCACAACACCCCGGCGCTGCCCGCGCTCCTGCTCCTCATCTCGCCGCATCCCTCCTTTCTACCGGGTCCGGCCTGGGCATCGCCCTTCCCGGTGCTGGCGGGGCCGTCGGCAGACCTCCCGCTCGGCCGCATCGGGCCGGTCGACGCCGCGGCCTCGCGAGGGTTCACCGGTGGACCGGCGGCGCGAGGGGCCGGGGGGCCCTGTCATTTCGGGGTGGTCGGGCGGACGAACGGCTACCGCGCAGCCCTTCTCCGCGACCGGTTGCCGGTACCGGCCGAGCCCCGCCCGGTCCACCCAACCCCCGCCCGGCCGTCGGACGAGCCCGTAGTACGCTCCTTCTACAGGTGTAGAAAACACTGCGACGACACGGGAGGGACCGGGCATGGGCAGCAGCAACGCGGTGGTGGTCGGCGGCGGGATCGGCGGGCTGGCGGCCGCGATCGGGCTCCGACTCGCGGGGTGGGACGTGACCGTGATCGAGCGGGCCGCCGTTCTGGACGACGCCGGCGCCGGGATCTCCCTCCACGCCAACGGCATGCGGGCACTGGCGCTCCTCGGCGTGGACAAGGCCGTCGAGGCGGCCTCACGGCGCCAGTACACCGGCGGGACCCGGACGCCGGACGGCCGTCGGCTCGCCGTGATGGACGGCAGGGCGCTGGAACGGGAGCTGGGGTCACCGATCGTCGGCATCCCGCGCGCCGACCTGCACCGCATCCTACGCGAGGCCCTTCCCGCCGAGTCCCTGCTCATCGGCGCCGAGGTGACCGAGGTCGACACCTCCCGGCCCGGCCGGGTCGCAGTGACCTCCACCCGCACCGCCTCGGCGGCCGGCTCCGCGAGCACCGACCCCCTGAACGCCGGCTCCCCGAACACCGGCCATCCGGCTGCCGATGTCCTGGAGGCCGACCTCCTGGTGGCCGCCGACGGCATCAACAGCCGGATCCGGCGCCGCCTCTTCCCCTCCCACCCCGGCCCGGTGTACAGCGGCTCGACGGTGCTGCGGGCGATCACCGAGCGCGCGGTCGACGGGTTGTCCGCCGACTTCGAGCTGACCTGGGGCCACGGCGCCGAGTTCGGCCACATCGCCTTCCCGGACGGCCGGGCGGAGTGGCACGCCGTGCTCAACGCCCCGGCCGGGGTCCGCTACCGGGATCCGCTGACGGAGGTGCGCCGCCGCTTCGCCGGCTGGCACGCCCCGATCTCCGATCTGCTGGCCGCGACCCGCCCGGAGGGCGTGCTCCATCACGACGTCAACGAACTGGTCACCCCGCTGCCCTCGTACGTCTCGGGCCGGATCGCCCTGCTGGGCGACGCCGCGCATGCCATGACCCCGCATCTCGGACAGGGCGCCTGCCAGGCCCTGGAGGACGCGGTGACGCTCGCGGCGGCGGTCGCCGAGGGGCCGACGGTCGAGGGCGCGCTCGCCCGCTACGACGCGGTGCGCCGCCCGCGCAGCCAGGCCGTGGCCCGCGACGCCCGCCGGGCCGGTCGGATGGGTCAGCAGCTGGCCAATCCGCTGGCGGTCGGCCTGCGCAACGCCGCGATCCGGCTCACCCCGCCCGGGGCGATGGTCCGAACCGTCCTGAAGCACGCCGACTGGACGCCGCCCCGGATCGCTCCCCGCGCCGCCTAGCCATGGCATCGCGCCGCACCGCAACGCGCCGCACCACCCCGTACGGCGAGGCGCACTGCACCCCCTTCCGACACGGCGGGCCCGGGAAATGGCCGAAATGCCGGGCCCGCCACTCGAAGGGAGCAGCATTCCCTGTGGCATGGATCACGCACCGAGATGCCACCTGACTGTCCGTCAATATCGATGACGCCTCGTCACATCAAGCCCCGTGCGCCGATTTTGGGTGCTGATGACTCGTCAGATCGAGCCACTGCGAGCCCAGTTGGACCGAAGCTGCGTTCCTGCCGGACCGGATGGGCGGAGCTACCATCGGTCGGGTTGTCCGCTCCGGCCCTGGAGTGGGGTCACCCGGCCGAGCGGTGCTCCCACCGCCCCAGGGGCCGGGCATCGGTCGGAACGGGGCGAGGACGAGGAGCGCACGGGCTGCCATGACCGCTGAACCGATCCATCTGGAGCAGTACACCGGGCCGCCGCAGGCCGAGCCGACGCGCGCGCTGTTCCCCGGGCCGCCGCAGGCCGAGCCGACGCGCGCGCTGTTCCCCGGGCGTCCGGCCGCCGCGCCGCGCACCCTGGTCGACGTCCTGGACACCACCGTGCGCGCCCACCCCGACGAACCGGCCCTGGACGACGGCCGCACCGTGCTGAGCTACCGCGCCCTGGCCGCCGAGGTGGAGCAGCTGCGCCGCCGACTGGCCGCCGCCGGAATCGGGCCGGGAGACCGGGTGGGCGTGCGGGTGCCCTCCGGCACCAACGACCTGTACGTCTCGATCCTCGCCGTGCTGGCCGCCGGGGCCGCCTACGTCCCGGTGGACGCGGAGGACCCGGACGAGCGCGCCCACCTGGTCTTCGGCGAGGCGCAGGTCGCCGCCGTCCTCGGCGCCGAGCGCGCCATCAGCATCGCGCACACCTCGAACGACGCCATCGGCGTCACGGGCACCCCGAGCGACGCCACCGGCATCACGGGCACCCCGAGCGACGCCACCGGCGTCACGAGCACTCCGACCGCCGCCACCGGCATCACGAGCACCCCGACCGCCGCCAGGAGCACCCCGGCCACCACCGGTTCCCGGGAGCCCCTGGCGCCCGCGCGCCGCCCCACCCCGGACGACGACGCCTGGATCATCTTCACCTCCGGCTCGACCGGGAAGCCCAAGGGCGTCGCCGTCACCCACCGCAACGCCGCCGCCTTCGTCGACGCCGAGGCCGCGCTCTTCCTCCAGGAGGAGCCGATCGGCCCCGGGGACCGGGTCATGGCCGGCCTGTCGGTCGCCTTCGACGCCTCCTGCGAGGAGATGTGGCTGGCCTGGCGGCACGGCGCCTGCCTGGTGCCCGTGCCCCGGTCCCAGGTGCGCAGCGGCGCGGACCTCGGCCCCTGGCTGGCCGAGCAGGAGATCACCGTGGTCTCCACCGTCCCCACCCTCGCCGCGCTGTGGCCCGCCGAGGCGCTCAACGAGGTCCGGCTGCTGATCTTCGGCGGCGAGGCCTGCCCGCCCGAGCTGGTGCAACGGCTGGTCACCGAGGGCCGGGAGGTGTGGAACACCTACGGCCCGACCGAGGCCACCGTGGTGGCCTGCGCCGCGCTGCTGACCGGCGCGGGCTCGGTGCGGATCGGCCTGCCGCTGGACGGCTGGGACCTCGCGGTCGTGGACGAGGCCGGCGAGCCGGTCCCCGTCGGCGGCACCGGGCAGCTGGTGATCGGCGGGGCCGGCCTGGCCCGCTACCTGGATCCGGAGAAGGACGCCGAGAAGTACGCGCCGCTGGCCTCGCTCGGCTGGGAGCGGGCCTACCGCAGCGGCGACCTGGTCCAGGCCGATCCGGCCGGCCTGCTGTTCCTCGGCCGCACCGACGAGCAGATCAAGCTCGGCGGCCGCCGGATCGAGCTCGGCGAGGTGGACGCGGCGCTGCAGGCGCTGCCGGGCGTGGCGGGCGCCGCCGCGGCCGTCCGGACTGCACGCGGAGGCAATCAGCTGCTGGTCGGCTACCTGGTGGTCCAGGACGGCTTCGACCGGGAGCGGGCGGTCGAGCGGCTGCGCGCGGAACTGCCCGCCGCCCTGGTCCCGCTGCTCGCCCCGGTGGACGCCCTGCCCACCCGTACCTCCGGCAAGGTCGACCGGAACGCGCTGCCGTGGCCACTGCCCGATCTGGAGGCCGCCGGGCCGAGCGAGCAGCTGTACGGCACCGAGGCGTGGCTCGCCGAGCAGTGGGCCGAGATCCTCGGGGTGCAGGTCGCCAGTGCCCGGGACGACTTCTTCGCGATCGGCGGCAGCAGTCTGGCCGCCGCCCGGCTGACCACCCTGCTGCGCTCCCGCTACCCGAGCGCCGCCGTGCTGGACATCTACCAGCACCCCACGCTGCGCAAGCTCGCCCGGCACCTGGAGCGTACGGCCCCCGAGGGCGGCGAGGCCCGTACCGTCACCCTGGTGCCCACCCGGGCCAAACTGCTGCAGCTGCTCCTGCTCGTCCCGCTGTTCACGGTGGTCGGCCTGCGCTGGACGGTCGCCCTGCTGGCCGCCGGGAACCTGCTCTCCCACCTGGGCGACTACCCGTGGGCGCCCACCGCCTCCTGGTGGGCGGTCGGCGCGGGTGTGCTCGCGCTGTACACCCCGCCGGGGCGCCTCGCGATCGCGGCTGGCGGCGCCCGGCTGCTGTTGCGCGGTCTGCGCCCCGGCCGGTATCCGCGCGGCGGCGCGCTGCACCTGCGGCTCTGGGCGGCCGAGCGGCTGGCCGAGCTGAGCGGTGCGACCTCGCTGTCCGGCGCCTGGCTGGTGCGCTACGCCCGCGCGCTGGGTGCCAAGGTCGCGCCCGAGGTGGACCTGCACTCGCTGCCGCCGGTCACCGGGATGCTCAAGCTGGGCCGGGGCTGCGCCGTCGAGGCCGAGGTGGACCTGTCCGGCTACTGGCTGGACGGCGACCGGTTGGAGGTCGGCCCGGTCAAGGTCGGGTCCGGCGCCGTGGTCGGCACCCGCTCGACCCTGCTGCCGGGTACCCGGATCGGCAAGCGCGCCCAGGTGCTGGCCGGCTCCAGCGTCACCGGCCAGGTGCCGACCGGGCAGCGCTGGGGCGGGGCGCCCGCGGTCAAGCTGGGCCGGGCGGAGCGCACCTGGCCCAAGGAGCGTCCGTCGCGCCGGGCCCATTGGGCCGCCCTGTACGGCGCGGGCGGCGCGGTGCTCAGCCTGCTCCCGGTGCTGCCGGCCGTGGCCGCGCTGGCGGTGCTCTCGTGCTTCGTCGACCAGGGCGCGGACCTCGGCCGGGCACTCGGCGGCGCGCTGCTCGGGCTGCTGCCGGCCACCCTGGCCTTCGGTGCCGGGTACGCCGCGCAGCTGGTGGTGCTCGTACGGCTGCTGAGCATCGGGCTCGTGCCGGGGGTGCACCCGCTGCACGGCCGGGTCGGCTGGCAGGCGTGGGTGGTCACCCAGCTGATGGACCGGGCCCGCGAGGTGCTGTTCCCGCTGTACGCCGGGCTGGTCACCCCGCTGTGGCTGCGCGCGCTGGGGATGCGGGTCGGCCGGGGCGCCGAGGTGTCCACGGTGCTGGCGCTGCCCAGTCTGACCACGGTCGGCGACGGCGCGTTCCTCGCCGACGACACCCTGATGGCGCCGTACGAGCTGGGTGGCGGCTGGATGCGGCTCGGCGAGGCGAAGGTCGGCGAGCGGGCCTTCCTCGGGAACTCGGGGATGACCGCCCCGGGCCGCTCGGTGCCCAAGCGGGGCCTGGTGGGCGTGCTGTCCGCGACGCCGGAGAAGGCGAAGAAGGGCGGTTCGTACCTGGGCATGCCGCCGATGCGACTGCCGCGCGCGGCGGACGAGGCGGACCAGAGCCTGACCTACGAGCCGCCGGCCCGGCTGCTCTGGGCGCGCGGGCTGGTCGAGCTGGGCCGGCTGGTGCCGGTGCTGGCCTCGGGCGCGTTGGGTCTGCTGACGGCGGCGACGCTGGCCCGGCTGGCGACGGCCTGGTCGCCGCTCGGCGCGGCCGTGGTCTCGGGGCCGGTGCTGCTGGCGGCCGGCGGCGTGGCCTGCCTGGTCGCGGTGGCGGCGAAGTGGCTGCTGGTCGGACGGTTCCGCGCGGTGGAGCACCCGCTGTGGAGCGGCTTCGTGTGGCGCAACGAGCTCGCCGACACCTTCGTTGAGGTGCTGGCGGTGCCGTGGCTGGTCGGCGCGGTGCCCGGCACCCCGGTGCTGAACCTGTGGCTGCGGGCGCTCGGCGCAAAGGTCGGCCACGGCGTGTGGTGCGAGAGCTACTGGCTGCCGGAGGCCGACCTCGTCACCCTCGGGGACGGAGTGAGCGTCAACCGGGGCTGCGTGCTGCAGACGCACCTCTTCCACGACCGGATCATGCGGATGGATACTGTGGTCCTCCGCGAGGGCGCCACCCTGGGCCCGGGCGGGATCGTGCTGCCCGGCAGCACGGTCGGCGCGCGCAGCACGCTGGGCCCGGCGTCGCTGGTGATGCGCGCCGAGTCCGTCCCCGCGGACACGCGGTGGCTGGGCAACCCGATCGAGGCGTGGCAGGCGACGTCGTGACGGCCCCTCCGCCTCCGGCCGGCCCGACCACCACGGCGTGGGCCACCCGCACGACCACGTCGACGACCACCTCGACGACGACTTCGACCACAACTCCTCCGACCACTCCACCGACCACCCGTCCCGGCCCGCAGGGAGCGCCCGTCCCCGTGAAGTCCAAGCACGTCCCGCCGGCCGTCGGCGGCCCGGACCCGTACTTCCCCACCAGCGGCGACCACCGCTACCGGGTGCACCGCTACGAACTCGCGCTGGACTACCGGCCCGGGCCCAACCGGCTGGCCGGCTCGGCCCGGCTGAGCGCGGTGGCGAACACGGCCCTGGCCGAGTTCGCGCTCGACCTGGCCGAGTTCCGGATCGGGCGGGTGCTGGTGGACGGCAAGGCCGCCCGCTACACCCACCGCGGCGGCAAGCTGCGGATCCGCCCGGCGAAGGCGCTCGGGGCAGGCGCCGTCTTCACGGTCGAGGTGCACTACACCGGCAACCCCCGGCCGGTGCGCAGCCCGTGGGGCGGCCTCGGCTGGGAGGAGCTGACCGAGGGCGCGCTCGTGGCCAGCCAGCCGGTCGGCTCGCCGTCGTGGTTCCCGTGCAACGACCGGCCCGCGGACAAGGCGACCTACCAGATAGCGGTCACCACGCCGTCCCCGTTCACCGTGGTGGCGAGCGGACGGCTGCTCACCCGGACCACCCGGGCCTCCAGCACCACCTGGGTGTACGAGCAGAGCGCGCCGACCTCGCCGTACCTGGTGACGGTCTCGATCGGGCACTACGTGCCGGTGCCGCTGACCGCGCGCCCGGCGCAGCCCGGCACCGGGCAGCACCCGCACGCCGGCGCCGGGCACCTCCCGCAGGCCGGGCACGTGTCCCAGTCCGGCTACGTGCCGCGGCCACTGGTCGAGGCCTTCACCCGGGACTTCGCCCGGCAGCCGGAGATGATGGCGTACTTCACCCAGGCCTTCGGGCCGTACCCGTTCGGCGAGTACGCGGTCGTGGTCGCGGACGAGGAACTGGACGTCCCGGTCGAGGCCCAGGGCGTGGCCACCTTCGGCACCAACCACCTCGGCGGCGGCTGGGACCGCGAGCGGCTGATCGCCCACGAGCTGGCCCACCAGTGGTTCGGCAACAGCGTCTCGATCGCCGACTGGCGGCACATCTGGCTCAACGAGGGCTTCGCCAAGTACGCGGAGTGGCTCTGGTCGGAGCACGCCGGCGGTCCGGCCGCGGCCGTGCACGCCGCCGCCGCGCACCGGCTGCTGGCCGGGCTGCCGCAGGACCTCCGGCTCGTTGACCCGGGCCGCAAGCTGATGTTCGACGACCGGCTGTACCAGCGCGGCGGCCTGGCGGTGCACGCCCTGCGGCGGGCACTCGGCGAGGACGCCTTCTTCGCCATGCTGCGGGACTGGACGGGGGCCAATCGACACGGTGTGGTCGCCACCGCCGACCTGCTCGCCCACGCCTCCCGCTACACCGCGGCTCCGCTCGGCCCGCTGTTCGAGGCCTGGCTGGAGCGTCCCGAGCTCCCGGCCCTGCCCGCCTGAACCTGAAGCGGCGTCCGCTCCTGTGGCTTTCACGGCTCCTCCTGCTGCTCCGGGGCACCGCGGCTTCGAAGCTCCGGGGCTGGGCTACTGTCCGTCCATGTCGATGACCTCAGACGATCAGACGGCCGACCAGCCCGCTGTCCAGCTGGACGATCAGCTCGACGAGCTGCTGCCCGCCACCCGCCGTGCCCTGCTGCACCGCATCGCCGTCGCCCAGCGCGAGGGCCGTACGCCCTCCCTGGTCGCCGGGGTGGTCCGGGACGGGCGGCTGGTGTGGAGCGGCGCCCGGAGCATGGTCGACGGGCACGCGCCGACCCCGGACGTCCAGTACCGGATCGGTTCCCTCACCAAGACCTTCGTCGCCGTGCTGGTGCTGCGGCTGCGCGACGAGGGCCGGCTCGGCCTCGACGACCCGCTGGGCCGCCACCTGCCCGGCACCGCGGCTGACGGCGTGACCATCGCCCAGTTGCTCGCCCACTCTGCCGGGCTGGCCGCCGAGACGCCCGGCCCCTGGTGGGAACGGACCGAGGGCACGCTGCGGCCCGAACTCGCCGACCTGCTGGAGCCGGAGGGCTCGCTCAAGCACCCGGCCGGCCGACGCCACCACTACTCCAACCCCGGCTACGCCCTGCTCGGCGCCCTGGTGGAGGAACTGCGCGGCGAGCCCTGGGGCGAGGTGCTGCGCCGGGAAGTGCTGGCGCCGCTGCGCATGGACCGCACCACGCTGCTGCCCCGGCACCCGCACGCCGGCGGCTTCGCCGTCCACCCGTGGGCCGACGTCATGCTGCCCGAACCGCTCACCGACACCGGCCGGATGGGACCCGCCGGCCAGCTCTGGTCCACCGGCGCCGACCTGGCCCGTTGGGCCGCCTTCCTGGCCGGCGGCAACGACAAGGTGCTGGGCGCCGAGTCCCTCGCCGAGATGCGCCGACCCGCCGTCGGACCGGACGACGCCGCCTGGACCTCCTGTTACGGCTTCGGTCTGCAACTGCGCCGCGAGGGCGGCCGGTTGCTGTACGGCCACTCCGGCTCGATGCCCGGCTTCACGGCGGGCCTGTGGGTCAGCGAGGACGACGGCCTGGCCGGGTTCGCCCTGTCCAACGCCACCAGCGGCGCCAACGCCCCGCAACTGGCCGCCCAGCTGATCAGCATCACCGCGGAGCACGAACCCCGGCTGCCCGAACCCTGGCGGCCGCTGCCCGACGTGGACGACGAACTGCTCGCCCTCACCGGCCCCTGGTACTGGGGCGCCGCGCCCCACCTGCTGCGGCTGAAGGCCGACCGCGTCCTGGAGCTCACCGAACTGACGGGCGGCCGCCGGGGCTCGCGGTTCCGGCCGCGGCCGGACGGCACCTGGATCGGGCTGGACAACTACCACGCGGGCGAGACCCTGCGGGTGGTCCGGCGCGCCGACGGCACGGCCGGCCACCTGGACGTCGGCTCCTTCGTCTACACCCGCGAGCCCTACGGACCGGCCGAGGCCGTCCCGGGCGGCGTCGACCCCCAGGGTTGGCAGGCGTTCTGAGCCCACCGGGCGCCGCTGGGACGGCTCCCCGACGGCTCCCCGACGGTGGTGACGGCGGGGGTGGCGCTGACGGCGGGGACGTGCGATGCAGGTGTGCGCCCCCGTTGTCCACCTCGCGCCAACGACCAGCCGGTGCCCGGCAGATGACCGGCAGGCCAAGGGTGGTCCCATTCAACAGGTGCACATCTGCGCTCCGCCGGGCCGCAACGTGAATGCCAACCGGCTCGGAGAGACATACGGTGACCGGTTCGCGTCCATGCCCAACCCCTGCGGGCCGGGACGGTGCCCTGGTACATCCACGGCACCGCCGACCGTGCTGCCCTGGAGGGTCCGCCATGACCACCGTCCCCACGTACGCTCCGTCCGCAGTCGTCCCCGCCCACGACGCCCCGGCGGTCCCCGCGCCTCGCCGCCGGCCCACCACGGCCGCCTACACCGTCGGTCTCGCCCGCGACGAGGACGACGTGCGCGCCGCCCAGCGGCTCCGGCACCAGGTCTTCGCCGCCGAACTCGGCGCCGTCCTGCACAGCCCGGTCGCCGGGCTCGACGTCGACCCCTTCGACGAGTACTGCGACCACCTGCTGGTCCGCGAGGGCGACGCCGGCGCCGTGGTCGGCACCTACCGGCTGCTGCGCCCGGAGGCCGCCCGACGCGCCGGGCGGCTCTACTCCGACGGCGAGTTCGACCTCTCCGCGCTCGCACCGGTGCGCCCCGGCCTGGTCGAGCTCGGCCGCTCCTGCATCCGCCCCGACCACCGGGGCAACGGCGCGGTGATCAACCTGATGTGGGGCGGCATCGCCCGCTACCTCGCCGACACCGGCAACACCTGGGTCGGCGGCTGCTGCTCGATCGACCTTGAGGACGGCGGTGCCACCGCGGCCCGGGTCTGGGACACCGTCCGCACCAAGCACCTCGCCCCCGAGCAGTACCGGGTCACCCCGCACCGCCGCTGGGACGCCGAGGGTGTTCCGCGTGCCGAGCGCGGCGCCCTGCCCGCCCTGCTCCGCGGCTACCTGCGACTCGGCGCCTGGGTCTGCGGCGAGCCCGCGTACGACCCGGACTTCGGCTGCGCCGACCTCTACGTGCTGCTGTCGCTGGAGCGCACCGACCCCCGCTACCTGCGGCACTTCCTCTCCGGAGCCCCCGCGTCGGGCGCCTCGTCATGAGCGTGTGGCTGCCGACCGCCCCCTGCCGGCCGGAGACCTGCCTGAGCGAGCGGGCACCGGAGGTCTCCCACCTCCGCCGAGTGCTGCGGCTGGCCGCCTGCCTGACCGCGGTACTGGCCGGGCTGGTGCTCAGCCTGCCGGTACGGCTGCTGCCGTACGGCGCCCGGGAGGGGCTGATCCGGTGCTGGGCGCGGGTACTGCTGCGCACCCTCGGCGTGACCGTCCACCTGAGCTCGTCCGGCGCTCACGGTTCCGCCGGTTCCGCTCATTCCGCTGATTCCGTCGGATCCGCCGGTCCGGTCGGATCCGCGTGGTCCGTTGGATCCGCCGGTTCCCTCGGATCTCCCGAGCCAGGCGGATCGGGCATCAGCGGACGCACGGCCCGCGGCGCGGCCAGCGGCACGGTCGGCGGCGGCGGAGCGCTGGTGGTGGCCAACCACGTGTCGTGGCTGGACATACCCCTGCTCGCGGCCGGGCGGCCCGGTCGGTCGCTGGCCAAGACCGAGGTCCGGCAGTGGCCGGTCCTCGGCCACCTGGTCGCCTGGGGCGGCACCGTGTTCCTGGAACGCGACCGGCTGCGGACCCTCCCGGACACGGTGGCTGCGGTGGCCGAGGTGCTGCGCTCGGGGCATTCCGTGATCGTCTTCCCGGAGGGCTCGACCTGGTGCGGCCGGGAGAGCGGACGGTTCCGGCCGGCCCTGTTCCAGGCCGCGGTGGACGCGGGTGCGTTCGTCCAACCGGTGACGATCCGGTACCGGCTGGCGGACGGACAGCCCACCAGCGCGCCCGCCTTCGTCGGCGACGACGGACTGCTCACCTCCCTCGCCCGGGTGGTCGCCGTGCGCGGCCTGGTCGCGGACGTCACGTTCCTGCCGCCGATCCCGCCGCCCCGGCCGCAGTCCACCCGGGCGGGAGCCCGACGGGAACTGGCCCGCGCGGCCCAGGCCGCCGTGGAGGGCATCCGGTGACGGTGTTCCGCCGGGCCCCCGCAGACTGGTGACGGTCGCCCGGGTCGTTCCGGTCCGCGCCGGGCGCGAGGCCGGACCGGTCCCGCCCGGCGGTCGACCCGGTCAGCATGCCCACCCTGAAGGGGGCAGCTGACCGGACCGGTGCCGACCGACGGTGGCGGGAAGCGATCGCGGACACCACCTGGTCGCCCGACGGAATACCGCGGGCGGGAGGCAGCTCCCGAGCGGCGGATCAGCCGCGCGCGATGGGCCCGAGGTAGGTGCCGCCCGAGACGTCGATGATCTGGCCGGTCACCCACCGGCCCTGCGGACCCGCCAGGAAGCCCACCACGTCCGCGATGTCCTCCGGCTCGCCGAGCCGTCCGAGCGCGGTGAGCGACTCGAGTCCGGCCACCGCCTCGGGAGCGTTGGTCCACCCGGCGGTCATGTCGGTCCGGACCACCCCGGGGTTGACCGTGTTCACGGTGATCCCGCGTCGACCGAGCTCGTTGGCGAGTGGTGCGCCAAGAGCTGCCAGCGCCGCCTTGGTGACGGTGTAGCCGATCTGGACGGGGGCCGCGATCCGGGTCGCCGCCGAGGCCATGTTGATGATCCGCCCACCGTCCCGCAGCAGTGGCAGCGCCCGCTGGATCACGAAGACCGGCGTTCGCACGTTGACCGAGAGCAGCCGCTCGAACTCCTCCTCGGTGAGCTGCCCGATCGAACCGACCGAGTGGATGCCCGCGTTGTTGACCAGGACGTCCAGGCCGTTCGCGCCGTGGTCCGCCAGGCCGGCGGCGAGCGCCTCGAACAACCGATCCACCGCGCCGCTGTCGCCGAACCTGGCCTGCACCGCGAACGCCCGTCCGCCGCCCTTCGCGATCAGCGCCACGGTCTCCGCGGCGGCCGCTTCGTTGGCGCCGTAGTGGACCGCGACCAGCGCCCCCTCGGCGGCGAGCCGCAGGGCGACCGCGCGCCCGATCCCGCGCGAGCCGCCCGTCACCAATGCGGTCCTGCCGTCCAGTTCCCCCACGATCGTCTCTCCCTTCGTCTCGCCCGGGTCGAATCCGGGACCGACCTCGAGTAGATCCGAAGTTCCGCCCCGGCAAAAGAGAGGAGGACGTACAGGATCAGTTTGTGACGATCGAGCTGAACACCTCCTCGACGCACGGTACGTGACGAGACGATCGACGGCGAGATCGGAAGAACGGGACGGCTGGGCCGCCCACCTCCGCTCATCTCGGCACCCGGCACCCGGCACCCGGCACAAAGCGACGAGATCCGACGCACCGTCCGATCCGCCACCCAGGGCTGCTGCGAGCCGCGTCACGCCGGGCAAGTCACCGGGCCGGTAGGCCGGTTCACAGCGTGATCACGATCTTCCCGTGAACGTGCCGCGCGGCCTGCGTCGTCACGGCTTCGTGAATCCGCTCGACCGGGAAGGTCGCCGCGATCGGCACCGCGATCGCGCCGGAGCCGATCGCCTCCGCGATCCGCTCCAGGGCGCCAGGGTCCGCATCGAGGGCGCCCGTCCTGCGCACGCCGGGCGGCGGGGCGGGGCCGTCGGCGACGACGGAGATCCGCTCGGGTGCCACCCCGAGCTCGAGCGCGGTCCCGACCGCCTCCCGCCCGAACAGGTCGGTTGCGGCGGTGATCCCCTCGGGTGCCAGGGCCCGCACCCGGTCCGCCAGGCCAGGGCCGTACGCCACGGGTTCGGCGCCCAGCTCGCGCAGGAATCCGAACGTGCCCGCGGAGGCAGTACCGATCACCCGGGCACCCGCAAGCTTCGCCAACTGTACGGCGAAGACGCCGACGCCACCCGCCGCACCTCCGATCAGAACGGCGTCCCCGGCGCGGAGCCCGATCGCATCGAGCGCCGCGGCGGCCGTCAGGCCGGACACCGGAAGCGTGCACGCCACCTCGTCCCCGACCCCCTGCGGGGTGTGCCACAGGTGCGCCGCAGGCGCCTTGACCAGCACGAACTCGGCGACCGAGCGGCCGATCGCGGCCCCGTACACCCGGTCACCGATCGAGAACCCGGTGGCGTGGGCGCCCACTTCGTCCACCACTCCGGCGAAGTCGCTGCCGAAGCCGGCGGGCAGGGTGATGCCGAACCGCGCAGCCATGTCGGGCTGAGTGGTGATCTGCCAATCCATCGGATTCAGCCCGGCGGCCGCGACACGGACGCGAACCTCGCCCGGCGCGGCGTGCGGCTCCGGTATCTCCTGAAGCTCGAGCACCTCGGGACCGCCGAATCGCCGGTAGCGGACAGCTTTACTCATCGTTGGCCTCCCTGGCCAGTGATGGGACTTGGTCTCATCGACCGTACACCAGTGATGGGACGAAGTCCCGTACACTGCTCGCATGGCTCGCTGGCAACCCGACGCACCCGGACGACTCGCCGCCGCCGCCCTCGACCTCTTCGAGGAGCACGGCTACGAGAACACGACCGTGATCGAGATCGCCGAACGTGCGGGGCTCACCAAGAGCACGTTCTTCCGGTACTTCCCGGACAAGCGCGAAGTGCTCTTCGGCGGGGGCACGGTGACCGGTCTGCTCGTCGAAGCGATCGCCTCGGCGCCCCCGGAGGCCGGGCCGCTCGACGCGGTGGCACACGCCCTCGACGCGCTCGGCCGGACGTTCTTCACCGCCGACCGCCGGGAGTTCAGCCGCCGGCGCCAGGCCGTACTGAACGCCAACACGGAACTGCGTGAACGCGAAGCCCTGAAGAGGATCGACCTCACCACCTCGATGATCGAGGCCCTCGACCGCCGCGGAGTGCCGATCCTCACCGCGCGCGTGGCCGCACAACTCGGCACACTCGCCTGGGAGATGGCCTACGACCAGTGGATCGGCACCGACAGCACGGAGGGCTTCGGCCCGCTGGCGCGGCAAGCGCTCGCCGAGGTGCGCGCAGTCGGAGCAATGGGGTAGGCGCAACAAGGTAGGCGTAACGAGGTAGGCGTACCGGTCACGCGGGTCGGTGACGGGGGCTCACGGCCCGTCCGGGCACCGCACAGGGCAAGCCCGTCCACCGTGCACGGACAGGCGCTGACGCGTGCGCGATCGGAATGATGGGGCGGGGACGGGGTTCCTAGGCTGAGCCGACCTCACCGAACGGGCCGTCACCAGGCCCGGACCTCCTGACGGGAGCCCCTGAATCCTGTGAACCCCCTGAAGAAGCTGCACTCCGCGCTGATCTGCGTCGCCCTGGCCCTCGGGCTGGTGACCGGTCTCAGCGGCACCGCGTCGGCCACCAACTACCGGATCGTCGACTGGGACATCTCCCGGATCACCGACGGCGGCCAGGAGCACGCCGCGCGGTACTACCACGCGGTCGACGGCCTGCACCAGAACACCTACGGGAACGCCACCCACGAGAACGCGGTCATGCAGACCACGACCGACCGCTCCCGCATCGTCCAGATCCGCATCCGCGACACCGGCGGCAACGAGCTCGTCTCGCTCTACTTCTGGGCCGACAACCTCTACCTGGCCGGCTTCTACGCCCCGTACGGCGGCGACGCCGGCTCCGGCCGGCACCACTTCTCCTTCGCCGACGGCCGCGACATGGCGGCCTCACTCGGCGTCGGCACCCGCAGCCCGGTCCGGACCGGCAACTACACCAGCCTGCCCGGCGGCAACAACCGGGAGAACCTCCGGATCACCCCGGCCACCCTCTACAACGCGGCCTACGTGCTCGGCCACGCCACCGGCTACAACGACAGCGTCGGCGCGTCCCTGCTGCTCATGATCCAGGCGTTCTCCGAGGCGGCCCGCTTCGGCCCGATCTTCTCCCAGGTCTACAACAACATCTACAACCACAACGAGACCCCGCTCGGCCGGGACCTCGCCGGGCTGGAGAACCAGTGGGACGAGATCTCCCGGTTCGCCCACGACGTCCGTCGCAACGGTTCGTCTTACCTCGACCTCTTCGGACACACCGTCCGCAATTTCAACGACCTGCGCACCCGGCTCTCCTTCGTCGAGGTGATGGGTTCCGTCGCCCAACTCTGATCCCTCACGGAGGATCTGAGGCCTGACTATCCCGAGGGACCGGCGCCACCACGGCGCCGGTCCTCCGCGGCCCCTGCACGGCCACCCGCCCCGGTCCGGTGCGGCCAGGGCAGCCGCGGGCTACCGGCGCACCGCCGGTCCGCCGGCTCCTGGCCGGAGCCGGTCCGGGCGGTGGTCGTCGAGGTCGGCGTCGGCGGTCGCGGTAGTCCCGGTGCAGGTGACCGGAGTGGTTCCCGACCACTGTCGTTCGCCGGGAGGGCAGGACACGCCTCCGCGTCCAGGCGCGGACCGGCGGTGGCGGCGTTTCCCCTCGCGTGGCACCCCGCATGTCCCCTCGCGTGGCCCCCGGAGCCGCACGACCGGCGCTCTAGCGGATGCCGCCCGCCACCGCCTGCCGTGCGGCCTGCGTCAAACCGTCCGTCCAGGGCTCGCCATGCCCCGGCAGCACGGTGGTGAGCTCGTGTTCGGCGATCTTCTCCAGCGACGCCAGCGCGGCCTGACTGTCCTGGGTGAAGGCCCGGCAGATGACGCACGGTCCGACCCGGCCGGCCACCGAGTCGTGGGTGACCAGGGCGTCGCCGGTGAAGGCGATCGAGGCCTCCGGGAAGAGGTAGCTGCTGCTGCCGTGCGTGTGGCCGGGCGTGTGGACCGCCAACGGAGCTCCGGGCAGGTCGAGTTGCTGGTCACTGCCGAAGGTGCGGACGGAGCGCACGGCCGGGACGCGCAGGGCACCGCCGCGGACCAGGTGCAGCGGCGCGCGCAGGCCGCTCGGGCGGCGGGCCGCGTAGCCGAGCAGCGAACGCTCCGGCGTCCAGAGCTCGTTCAGCCGCCGCGGCTCGGTGAGGATCGGCGCATCGGACTCGTGCACCCAGACCTCGGCGCCGGAGGCCGCGCGGACCCGCTCGGCGACGCCCGTGTGGTCGGGGTGGCCATGGGTGACGAGGACCGCCGCGATGTCGGTGACCGGGCGGCCGAGGTCGCGCAGTGCGGTTCGGAGGGCGTCCCAGTGCCGGGGCAGCCCGGCGTCGACCAGCACCAGGGCCGGTCCCGTGTCGACCAGGTAGAAGTTCACCAGGTGGTCGCCCAGACGGTGCACGGTGATCACGGCGCTCACCGGCCCAGCTGGATCTTGGTGCCGGGCAGGGATGCGATCAGGTCGGCGCCGAGCAGCCGCGCCGCCGTGAAGGCGCCGGGCGGAGGGCTCGTCAGCAACCGGGCAGCGGCCGCGGCGGCCACGGCCGTGGTGAACGCGAACCCCTCGCCGGTACTCAGCTCCGCGGTGCGCACCTGACCGTCCGCGCTGATGAGCTCCGCGTAGGCGTAGGAGCCGGCGTCGCCCGCCCCGCCGCTGTCGAACCCGGCGCTGTCGACCCCGCCGCCGCGCGGCACCGCGTACGCGGTGACCTCCGGTGCACCGGTGGCCTCCCGCGCCGCCTCCAGGTCGCCGACCGGCACCGGGATCACGGGACGGGCCGCGCCGCCGAAGGTGAGGACGGTCGCGCCCTCACCGAGCGGCGCGCGCACCAGCTCACCCGCCCGGTAGCTGGTGGCACCCTCGGCCATGGCCTCGGCGACGGTGCCGCGCACGCCGTCGGTGTCGTAGGCGCTGTGCGCGGCGGCGGCGACCTTCACCGAAGCCGCGTCGGCGCCCGTCTCGAGCAGGGCGAGCACCAGGGCCTCGGTGGCGGCCGGACCGAACCCGGCGCCGGTCACCAGGGTGGCGCCGCGTTCCCGCGCCTCGGCATCCCGGTCGAGCAGGGCGCGCACGGCGGCCCGCTCGTTGGCGAGGTCGAGGTAGGCGGTGCCTGCCTCCAGGCAAGCCGCCACCACCGGCGCGGCGAGCCGGGCGAACGGACCGACCGTGTTGACCAGCACCTTGCCCGCGCCGGCCGCCGCGGCCAGCGACGCGGGGTCCGCGAGGTCCACGGCCAGGACCGAAACCGCCCCGCCCTCGAACCGGGCCGCTGCCCGCGCCAGCCGCGCGGCGTCCCGGCCGGCCAGCACGACGCGGCCGCCCTGCCGGACGAGCTCCTCGGCGATCAGTCCACCGGTGGTGCCGGAGGCACCGAGGACTACGAAGTCACTGCGCATGACCATGCCCCTTCCCGCTGGCGGGGCGTTCCCGTCAGCCAGGAACATCATGACACAACATCGATGTTACGTCATCAATGCTTCGTCATCGATGTTGGGACATCGATGTTGAGGCATCGATGACGCCCCATTGATGTCGATGCATCAATGCTGGATCATCGATGTCGCGTCATTGATATGCTCGCTCCAAGCGCCCGGGTCGGACAGGCCGAGACCTGGGCCCGCCGAAGCGAAGGAGTGCACGTGACCGCCGACCGCAGCCGCTCACCCCGGGCAGCCCACGACGAACTGCGCTATCTGCTGCTGGCCGCCCAGCGCGAGGGAAGCCGCCGGCTCGGCGAGGCCCTGCGCCCCCTGGGCCTGACCCCGGCCCAGGCCGAGGTGCTCGAAGTCCTGGCGGACCACCAGCCGGTCACCCTGGCTGCGCTGGGGCGCCTGCTGGTCTGCGAGCAGGGCAGCCCGAGCCGACTGGTCGAGTCCCTGGTCCAGCGCGACCTGGTCAGCCGCGTCCCGCACGAGCAGGACAAGCGTGCCGTCCTGCTCGAACTCACCCCCGCCGGCCAGTCCCTGGCCGCCCAGCTCGGCGAGACGATCGGTCGGCTCACCAGCGCGATGGCCGAACCGCTCTCGGCGGCCGGCATCACGACCCTCTCCGGCCTGTTGTACAGCCTGCTCGAAGGCACCGACGCCGAGCAGACCCTGCGCAACCGCTTCCCCCGGTAACCGCCCGCCCGGCCGGATCCGTCGCCGCCGGGCGCTCCCCATGGCCCCCCGCACCCCGAGCGGGCCCGCCACACGGTCCGCCGCAGGCCGAACCGGTCCTCCTTGGGTGCTTCCCGCCGTGGACCCGCGAGTGAGCCGGGCCAGAGGGTCCGGCGGGGTTGCGCTCCTCCAGACAGCAGAGGCGGAGAGTGCCCTGCGGGTCGGCGAGGAAGGCGCGATCGAGCACCCAGCCGTGTCCGGCGGCGGTCCGGAGGACGGTCCCGGCACCCGCGCCCCGGTGATCCGGTCCGTTGAGGTCACAGACGCCGCCCCGGCCGACGCCGTGGGCCGGCGCTGCGGCGCCGAGTCCGCCGCTGTGACGTCGACGGGTGGTTGGCGAGTCCGGCTTCTGCAAAATGTCGCCGGCGACCGTCAGGGACGCCGGGGACATCGTGAACGCGGTGACGCTTTCATGCTCATGGTGCCGCGCGGGTCTTGGCGGCAGCCACGCACTCGTGTTGGTGGGGCTGCGGTCCCGCGATGTTGAGGACGGGGTCTTCTCCTTCGGGGATTTCGAAAACGAAGACGACGCCGGAGGAGATGGCCTGTATGGCGCATTGGTTGTCGAACGTCAGGGGCGTGTAGGGCTCCCAGGCGCAACCGGCGTCGTCGAGAGCTGCAATCACGTCCGCGTACTTGGGGTGGCCGGGGAACGTCTGCTCGGTAGCCAGGCCCGCGGGGAGCTCGACGACGTCCCGCCAGGTCTGGAGGCAGATCAAGATGATCTTCTGGCAGCGGCAGACGCTGAGCTCAAGGTCGCCAAAAGCGAGCAGCCACGGCCAGGATCGCCGCTTCCCGACGACCACCTCGAAGGGCTCGCCGAGCACCTCGGTCACCGCGTTCCAGTCGGCGCCGTTCGCGACCGGGCCCAGCTGTCCCGAGCGGGCAAGTTCCGTCAGAACGTCGAGTAGCTCCATGAGGCGGGAGCCTGTCACCTGCGGAGATGGACTGTCCAACGGCTTTGGATGGCTGCAGGTGCCCGCCCCCGGCAACGGCCGATGGCTAATCGCTCGTGTGGGTCTCGGTGATGGCCGGTCGAGCGGAGGACTTGTCGACGATGCCCTTCTCCTGGGTGAAGGGCGCGATCAGGTACCGCTAGGCAATGGTGTTGACCGAGCGGGCGGGTGAGGTGCCAGTGCCAGGTCCTGAGCCGAGCGCGCTGGGTCATCGCTGGCAGCGAGGCGTTCCACGGCATGTGCGCGGTCCGGGACGTCAGTGCCCGCAAGGTGGTTGCCGGCTCCGTCGACGACGCGCCTCTTGGAGATAGGCCTTCTTCGAGGCTGTCATCGGGCTGGATTTCCGAATCCGACGGAACCGACCGCGGGTAGGCTCGCGCGGCGCCCATCCGAACTTTTGCGGAGGAGTTCCCCCGTGCTCGAGCTGTATACCCACGACAGCCCCTACGAAGACGGCCTGTTGGACGTCGGCGACGGGCAGCGGATCCACTGGAACTCCTCCGGCAATCCGGCGGGCACGCCGGCCGTCGTGGTGCACGGCGGGCCGGGCTCCGGCCACCATCCCGGGTCCCGGCGGTACTTCGACCCCGAGCGCTTCCGCGTGGTGCAGTACGACCAGCGTGGCTGCGGACGCAGCCGGCCGCATGCCGCCGACCCGTCGACCGGGCTGGAGCACAACACCACCGCGCATCTGGTCGCAGACCTGGAACGGCTGCGCGAGCACTTGGGCATCGAAAAGTGGATGCTGTACGGCGGCTCGTGGGGCTCCACGCTGATCCTCGCCTACGCACAGGCCCACCCGAAGCGGGTCTCCGCGATCGTGATCTGCGGGGTGACCATGAGGAGCCGCGAGGAAACCGACTGGCTCTACCGGGGTGTCGGACGCTTCCTTCCAGGCCCGTGGGAGGCGTTCCGGGCCTTCCCTCCGGGCGCCGACCCGGACGGTGACGTGTTCGACCTCCTCGCTGCCTACAACCGGCTGCTCAACGACCCCGAGGAGACCGTCCGTCGGGCCGCCGCCCGGGCCTGGGCCACCTGGGAGGACGCCGTCATCTCGCACGAGGTGCTGGGGAAGCCGAACGCGTACACCGACCGGCACTCCGATGCCCTGATGGCCTTCACCCGGATCACGGCGCACTACTTCTCGCACCAGGCCTTCCTCCAGGACGGCCAACTGCTGCGCGACACCGACCGACTGGCCGGCATCCCGGGCGAACTCATCCACGGGCGGCTCGACCTCGGTAGTCCGCTGCGCACCGCCTGGCGGCTCGCCCAGGCCTGGCCCGACGCCAACCTGACGGTCGTCGACGAAGCCGGGCACACCGGCAGCCCGCGGATGACGGAGGCGGTCCTCGCGGCCGTCGAACGGTTCGCCTGAGAACAGATGTCCCGAGTGCGCCTGTGTCGTCCAGGCGGCCAATCGGTGGAGCCGTCGCGGCAGACCGGCGCGCCCGGCGCAGCCGGCAGGCGGGCCGCAGTCGCCACCGAACGACCGAACGACCGGAGCGCCGACCGTTCGGCGGCGGATCGGGTGACCGGTCAGACCGCCGGACGGGGCGCGAGGATCGCGCAGGTGGTCGTGGCATGGGCGTAGAGCTTTCCGTTCTCTGCGCCGACCACCCTGGCCTCCGCGGTCGCCATCGTCCGGCCCAGGTGCAGCACCACGCCCTCACATCGCAGCAGACCCGAGTCCGCGAACAGTGGGCGCAGCATGTGGACGTTCAACTGGGTGGTCGTGTAGCCGGTCCCGGCCGGCAGCTTGCTCAGCACGGCGCTGCCGAGCGCCGAGTCGAGCAGGGTGGCCAGGTACCCGCCGTGCACGGTGTTCATCGGGTTGAAGAGGTGGTCACCCGGCTCCCCCTCGAACACCGCCGTGCCCTGCTTCACCTCGACCAGGCGGAAGCCCATGGTGCTGCAGATCGACGGCTCCGGGATCCGACCCGCGATCCATTCCAGCAGGATCTCCTCGCCCGTGAGGTGCGGGTACTCGGCGATCGGCGAACCGACCGTCCAGGTGTGGGTACGGGACCGCAGCTCCTGACCGGACGGTGACCCCTGCTCCGAGTAGGTGCGCTGATGATTCGTCATGGGATCAACGTGCCCTGTCTGGTCCCATGGCTCAAGCTCTGGCCGTTGAGAGGGCCCGCCCCTTGTCAACTCCTGGCTCATTTCCTCCCCTCTGCCGCGCGCAGCCCGGCGAACAAGTCGGTCTCGACCGCGCCCGGAGCGGGGCCGCCCACGAAGCTCCGGGCCAGGTGGTAGTCCTCCGTGGGCCAGACCTGGCGCTCGATGTCCCGGGGGTGGGCCATGAAGGCGACGCCCGCTTCGACCTGGGTGGCGTGGGCCAGCATCGCCGCGTCCCGTACGGCGAAGTATTCCGAGCAGGCGATTCGGGTGGTCGTCGCGAGCGCCGGCGGGGTGTCGGGCCAGTCGGCGAGCAGTTCGCCCATGGCCGATGGGACTCCGCGCGCCGTCATGGCGTCGTACATGGTCTGGAACCAGGACCGGGAGAGCGCCAGGTGGTAGTAGAGCTTGGCCGCCTGCCAGGGCTCGCCCGCCTCCTGGTGACGGTCGGGGTCGGCGGCTGCCTCGAAAGCCGCCACGGTGACCCGGTGGGTCATCACGTGGTCGGGGTGCGGGTACCCGCCCGTCTCGTCGTAGGTGATCACCACATGCGGGCGGAACTTCCGGATCAGGGCGACCAACGGGGCTGCAGCAACCTCCACCGGCTGGGCGGCGAAGCAGCCCTCTGGCAGCGGCTCACCTGGACCCGGCATCCCCGAGTCGATGAAGCCGAGGAACTGCTGCCGCACGCCGAGGATTTCACGGGCGGCCTCCATCTCCCGACGCCGGATCCGGGCGAGATCTTCCCACACCTCGGGCCGGTCCATCGCCGGATTGAGCACCGAACCGCGCTCGCCGCCGGTACAGGTGGCGACCAGGACGTCCACGCCCTCGGCCGCGTAGCGGGCGAGAGTGGCCGCGCCCTTGCTCGATTCGTCGTCGGGGTGAGCGTGCACGGTGAGCAGGCGCAGGCCGCCCGGGTGCTTGGTGAACATGAGTGCCTCCGTGGTGTGTGGGAGTCGATACGTAGGTGATTCGCGATCAGGTGGTCAGCGTCCAGCGTTCAGCGGCCGGTGGTCGGTGGCCGGCGGCAGGCGGCAGGCGGCCGGCGGCCGGTCAATCTGCCTTACGGGCAGTGCCCGGGTAGAGCAGGGCCGGTGCGATGGCAAGTGCTGACAGCGCCAGCACCCACCAGAAAGTCGCCCCGAAGGCGGTGCCCGGGCGCCCAGGGTGCCCCGCCTGCGCATATTGGAGGACCAATGTCAGCGCCGCCGTACCGAGCGCCCCGCCGAGCCGGTTGAGGACGTTGATCGCACCTGCGGCCGCAGGAACCCGGGACTTCTCGACGCTCCCGTACAGCGCCGCCATGCCGGGGATCATGACGATCCCCATACCTGCCCCTCGCAGCGCCAAGGAGGCGGCGAGCAGCCAGTCCGCCGGGCCGGAGCCCGTTCCCAGCCGGGTGAACGCGAGCGTCCCGAGCAGCGAGCAACCGATGCCGAGCAGGATCAGCGGCCGCGGCGCGACGCGGTCGGCTATTCGGCCGGCCAACAACGAGGTGACTGCCGTGCCGAGCGCCTGCGGTGCGAGCAGCAAGCCCGCCTCCACCGCCCCGGCGTGCTCCACCTGCTGGTAGTAGAGGGGCACCAGGAACATCGAGCCGTAGAGCACGGCGCCCTGGAGGAAGCTGTTCGCCGTCACCACCGCGAAGCCGCGCCGCCCGAACAGCCTCAGGTCGATCAGCGGCGGGCGAGCCGCGTCCCGCCCCACTCGCAACGCGTGCCGTCCGTACGCCGCCAGCAGCAGCACACCCGCCGCGATCGCCGCCGGTCCGACCGAACCGCCCTCCCCGATCGTGGAGAGCCCGTAGACCAGCGCCGTCAGGCCCGGGGACAGTTGCACCAGCCCGGTCACGTCCAGCCGGGGCCCGGGACGTCGGGACCGCTCCGGCGCCGGGAGCCACCGAAGCGCCAGGAGCAGGGTGAGCAGCCCCACCGGGACGTTCAGCAGGAACATCCAGCGCCACCCCAGGTGGTCCAGCACCAGCCCGCCGAGGACCGGCCCGAGGACCGGCGCCAGGCTGATCGGAAGCAGCATGGTGCCCATGACCCGGGCGATCCGGGACCGACCGGCCGCCTGCACCATGATCGTCTGCCCCAGCGGCTGGATCATGGCACCGCCGACCCCCTGCAGGACCCGGAAGCCGATCAGGCTGCCCGTGGACCAGGCCAGGCCGCACAGCGCGGAACCCAACACGAACAGGACGACTGATCCGAGCCAGGCGCACCGGGCACCGAACCGGCCGGCGGCCCAAGCGGAGAGCGGCATGGTCAGCGCGATCGCCAGCAGGTACCCGGTGGCCACCCACTGCACTGCCCCCATCGAGCCGCGCAGATCTCGGGCGACGGAGTCGACGCCGACGTTGACGATCGTGGTGTCCAGCAGGGCCAGGATCGGCCCCAGCGCGAGCACCGTGGCCGTCTTCCACAAGCCGGGTGGCAAGGGCTCCGACCGCTTCGGTCCTGCCGCCCGACACCCGCCCCGCGCCTCGCCCTTCCCCCGGCCGCTGTTCAGGGCCCCTTTCCCCTCGTCGTTCTCACCGCTCAACTCCACCGCGCTCACCGCGGCCTGCGTTCCGACCGATGCGGTCATGAACCCTCCCCGGACCGTCCCTCTGCCGACCGCTCCGGCCGACGCGACAAACTTAGGACGGACCCAGTGAATGGGTCAAGCATAATTCCTGTGCTCGACCCAAGGATCTGCGCTAAGCTCACCACCATGACCGAGACCGGGACCCCGCCGAACCTGCGCGAGCTCAACAAACGCCGCACCCGCGAGGCGATCTCACATGCCGCGACCAGGCTCTTCATCGAGCGCGGCTTCGACCGGACGACGATCGCCGAGGTAGCGGCCGCCGCAGGCGTCGCCAAAATGACCGTCACCAACCACTTCCCGCGCAAGGAGGACCTCTTCTTCGACATCCACGAGGAACTCGTCGGCCGGCTGGCCCGCACCGTCACCGAGCGCGAGCCCGGCGAGTCCGCCCTCGCCGCACTGCGCCGCGACTGTCTGACCGGGCTCGACCGGCACGACCCCTGGCTCGGCTTCTCGGGTGCCGACTTCGCCCGCACGATCGCCGACAGCCCGGCCCTCGGCGCCCGACTGCGCGAGCTGAACGAGCAGGCCGAGGCCGCGCTGGCCGAGGCGCTGGCCGACGCCGTGCACGCGATACCCGTCGACTTCGAGAGCCGGGTCGCCGCCGCCCTGCTCGCCGCCGTCGACCGGGCGGTGTCCACCGAGGTGTTCCGCCGCACGCTGGCCGGCGAGGACCACGCCGCGATCACCGCCGCGGTACGCCCGTGGGCCGCCCAGGCCTTCGACCGATTGGAGGGCGCCCTCGGCAACTACGCCGTCCGCGAGGGTTGAACCTCACCCCGAGGACCCCTTGGGGCCGGGCCTCGCACCGGGCTCTGCCATCCGCTGGAAGAAGAACACTGCCCCCGAGGGCCCTTGACGAAAGGTTGACCCGTTCACGGCAGAAGGTTGACGATCCCCGCCCCTATGGTCGGCCCATGCCCTCACAGCCCATCAGGCCCACCGCCCTGCCGGTGCTGCCGTACCGCAAGCCCACCCGCGGCAGGGACTACTGGGTCCTGGACAACGTCCTGCCCGATCCGGACGCCGTCCGCGAGCGTGTCCTGGCACGCGGCGACTGGACCGAGGGCTACCCGTACCGCCCCGAGACCTGGCCGGGCCTGCGCACCATGCCGGGTCTGGAGCCGGACGAGCTGTCCCGGGTCGAGTCCCTGGTCCGCAAGGCCACCGGCGCCTCCCGGCTGTGGGTACAGAGCACCCCGGGCGGTGGCACGCTCAACCACAACTGCGTCCAGGTCGTCGGGGCCGTGGAGTCGGAGTCCCGCCCACACACCGACTCCCGTGCGCTCTGCCGCTACGCCGCCGTGCTCTACCTCAGCCCGGGTGCGCCGAAGGACGCCGGCACCAGCTTCTACCGGCAGCAGTTCCCCGGCGGCCGCCTCGGCGGAAACCTGGTCAGCGCTCCGCACAACAACCTGGTCGAAGCGCTCGGCACCCGCCACGTGCCCGCCGACCACTTCACCGAGGACGTCCGCGTCCCCAACCGCTACAACCAGTTGCTCCTCTACCACGCCAACCTGATCCACAGCGCCACCGGCTACTACGGGGGCGAGCTGGCGGACCGCCGGATGACCGCCGTCTTCTTCTGGATGGCCTGACGACCCGTCCGTCGGCAGTCGGGCGGATACAGCGGACACAGAAGCGCCGAGCGTCGCCGCCGCATTCGCCCGACCACGTCACCGCCCCTGGTTCAGGCCGCCCGCACGTGGGGACGCTCGCCGCATGAACCCCGACGCTTCATCCGCACCGCCCCCGCCGCCCCTGTCTCCCTCACCCCTGTCACCACCGACACCCACCACGACCACCACAACCACGACCGAGACGATCCGCCCCGAGTGGGCCGGAATCGACCGGCTGCCCACCCTCGACCTGCTCCGCCTCATCAACACCGAGGACCGCTCCGTCCCCATCGCCGTCGCCGGCGAACTGGAGCGGATCGCCACCGCCGTCGACGCCGTGGCCGCCCGGATGGCGCGAGGCGGACGGCTGGTCTACGCCGGGGCGGGCACCGCCGGGCGGCTCGGGGTGCTGGACGCCGCTGAGTGCCCGCCCACCTTCGGGACCGATCCCGGCCTGGTCGTCGGCTTGATCGCCGGCGGCCGGACGGCCGTGACGGAGGCCGCCGAGGGAGCCGAGGACAGAGCGGACCTCGCCGAGGCCGACGTCGCCGCGCTCAACCTCACCCCGGCCGACGCCCTGGTCGGAATCTCCGCCTCCGGCCGTACGCCGTACCCCCTCGCGGCCATCCGCGCCGCGCGGGCGGCCGGAGCGCTGACCATCGGGCTGGCGTGCAACCGGGGCTCGGCGCTGGCGGCTGCGGCGGAGCTGGGCATCGAGGTGGAGGTCGGCCCCGAGGTGCTGGCCGGGTCCACCCGGCTGAAGGCGGGTACGGCCCAGAAGCTGGTGCTCAACATGCTGTCCACGGCCGTGATGATCCGTCTCGGCCGGACGTACGGGAACCTGATGGTCGACCTCCGGGCCACCAACGCCAAGCTCCGCGAGCGCGTCCGGCGGATCGTCGCCGAGGCCACCGGCGCCGAGGCGAAGGCGGTTGACCAGGCCCTGGCCGCGACGGACGGCCGGACCAAGGACGCGATCCTGTCCCTGCTCGCCGACGTGGACGCGCCCACCGCCGCCCGCTTGCTCGCCGCTTCGGCCGGACGGCTGCGCGAGGCGCTGGAGCTCGCCAGGCGCTAGGAACACGTCCCCGTCCAGCCCGCCCCCGCGCCGACGCGGCGCCGTCCAGCCTGCCCGCACCGCCGCGCCCTCGCGCCCGCCCCCGCGCCGACGCGGCGCCGTCCAGCCTGCCCGCACCGCCGCGCCCTCGTGCCCGGCCCGCCCCGCGCCGCGCTGCCGCCCGCCGCGCCGCCGCCCGCCGCACCGCGTCGCCGCCCACCCGGAGAACGCCCCGGGGTTCGCCAACCAGCAGAAAGGAAGAAGCTGCCGCAGAGCACTGGGCCGGTCGCAACCGTGCGTCTACAGTGGATTTCGACGGCTGCGAGCGATCCCACTCTGGAGGGAGAGCACCCATGTCCGTCCACCGAGTCCGACCCGATGTCAGCGTCCTCAGCGACAGCCTCGAGGTCCCGGGGATCGGCCACATTCCCGTCAACGCCTTCGTGCTCCACGCGGAGCAACCCGTCGTCGTCGACACCGGCCTCGGGTTGCCGGACCGCAGCTTCTTGTCCACGCTCGCCGAGGCGCTCGATCCGGCAGATGTGCGCTGGATCTGGCTCACCCACCCCGACCGCGACCACACCGGCGGAATCCACACGCTCCTGGAGGCGGCGCCGAACGCGAAGGTGGTGACCACCTTCATCGCGGTGGGGATCATGTCCTGTGAGCGTCCGCTGCCGCTGAACCGGGTGCACCTGCTCAACCCCGGCCAGTCACTCGACGTCGGCGACCGCACGCTCAGCGCGTTCCGGCCGCCCCTGTTCGACAATCCCGCCACCGTCGGCTTCTTCGACGACCTCACCGGCGTCTGCTTCAGCTCGGACTGCTTCGGCGCCCCGATGCCCACCGCGGACACCGCGGAGGGACCGGACCTCGCCGGTGTCCCGGCGGAGGACCTCCGGGCGGCGCAGCTGTTGTGGGCCAGTGTGGACAGCCCCTGGGTCGAGAACGTCGATCCGAAGAGATTCTTCGACACCTTCCGCCTGCTGCGGGACCGCGAACCCGAGCTCGTCCTGTCGACCCACCTGCCGGCTGCGGTCGGGATGACCGAGCGGATGATCGACACGCTCGGGTCCGCAGCGGGAGCATCGCCCTTCGTGGGCCCTGACCAGGCGGCACTGGCACAGATGCTGGCCGGTTTCGAACCTCCCGCAGCCGCTGATCCGGGCCTCCCGGTCACCTAGCACCCGACCGGATCAGCGCCGTTCTCACCAGCGGGCGCCCTCAGTCCGCCGACCTCCAGCCAACCGACCCGGTGAGCCGCTCACCTCACCAGGTCGCTCCACCGGGTCGCCTCACCCGGGTCGCTTCACCGGATCGGCCAGCACACGTCCTCCGGCCGAGCCACGCCAGCCCAACTGAGATCGACCATCAACTCAACCTGCCCGTTCGGGCCCGGACCCGCCCGGAACGCCTCTAGCCCAGGCGCAGGTCGGCCGCCGCCACGACCTCGCCCAGGCGCGGGAAGTCGAGTTCCACGGAGGCCTTGTGCTCCGCCTCCGTCAGGGCGGTCATCGCGTCCTCGACGAACACCAGCCGGTACCCGTGGTCGGCCGCCGCCCGGGCGCTGGACTCCACGCCCAGGTTGGTGGCGATTCCGGTGAACACCAGCGTCTCCACGCCCCGGGCCTGGAGGAGTTCGTGCAGCCCGGTGCCCTGGAAGGCACCGATGGTGCGCTTTACCACGACCTCGTCGGCAGCCGCCGCGACCTCGGCCAGCAGTTCGCTGCCGGGCGGCTGCTCGGCGACACCGGGCCGCTCGACCCGCACGGCGATGACGGGGGCACCGGCCGCGCGGAAGGCCCGGGCGAGGTCCAGCGAGGAGGCCACCACCTCCGGACCGGGGCGGGGTGCGAGCGGGTTGGCGACGATCCGGTCCATCAGGTCGATCAGGACCAGAGCCGTGCTGCGGGGATCGAGGGTGGTCATGGCGCTCACGCTAGCTCATGCCCGTCAGCGCCGGCCGCCGCTGCACCGGGATCCGCCTGCCCCTCCCCGGCCTCGCGCGCGATCTCGACCCGGAAGCCCTCGATCAGCACGCGCAGCCCGTACTCGAAGTCGGCGTCGTGGTCGGTCATCCGCAGTACGCCGACCGCCTCGCTCAGCAGCGGCAGATCGCGCAACGCCTCGTCAGGGAAGAGCGGTCGGGCGCGATCGGCGGCGTCCTGCCGCCAGGCCTGCTCCTCGGTGACCCAGCCCATGATGTACCGGTCGACGGTCAGCAGCAGCCGCAGTGCGGTGCGCGGTCTCAGCCCGGCTTTGCACAGCGCACTCAACTGCGCTTCGACGGCCGGGAGTTCGTCGTCCGTCGGTAGGGTCCCGGCGTGCACCCGGGCGCCGTCGCGGTAGGCCAGCAGGGCGCGGCGCTTGGCCCGGGCGTCGGCGGCGATCCAGTCGGGCCAGTGCTCCGCGTCGGGAGTGCGATCGGCCGGGAGCGCCTCGGCGAGCATCGCCTCGGCCATCAGGTCGAGCAACTCCCGCTTGTTCTTGAAGTGCCAGTAGAGCGCGGGTGACTGCACACCGAGCTCGCGGGCCAGCCGGCGGGTGGTGAGCCCGTCGATGCCCTCCTCGTTGAGCACGCGCAGCGCGGTGCGCACCACGTCCTCGCGTCGCAGCGCCATCGATCGGCCTCCCGGAATTCGCTTGCGAGGGCCCACCTTATCGCCGATAAATTCCGAACCCGCCGCTTATCAGCGATAAGGACGAACACGGACGCCCGCCCCGCACCCCACCCCGGGCCCACGGCCCCCGCCCCCCCGCCCAAGGACGCCGACGACGCGACCGCCACGAAGGGACCACCCCTTTCATGACCTCAGGAACGGACCGACTCCGGTCCCGACTGCTGCCGAACACCGCCCCCTGGCGATCGTCCCGGGACTTCCGGTTGACCTGGACCTCCGGTGCGGTCACCCTGCTCGGCTCGATCTTCACCATGACGGCGATCCCCTTGCAGATCGCGGAGCTCACCCACTCGCCGCTCGCCGTGGGCGCGGTCGGCGCGGTCGAGCTCGTGCCCACCGTCCTCTTCGGCCTCTACGGCGGCGTACTCGCCGACCGCGCCGACCGCCGCACCGTCGTCCTGCTGACCGAAGTCGCACTGGCCGGGCTCAGCGCCCTGCTGCTGGTCAACGCGCTGCTCGGCGCGCCCGCGGTCTGGCCGCTCTACCTCGCCGCCGGGCTGACAGCGGCGGTCCACGGCCTGCAACAGCCCTCGGTCGAGGCGATGGTCCCCCGGTTGGTGCCCCACGACCAGTTGGTCGCGGCCGGGGCACTGCTCTCGCTGCGCTGGAGCATCGGCGGTGTCGCCGGGCCGGCCGCCGCCGGACTGCTGATCGCGACCGCCGGGGTGCCGGCGGCGTACCTGGTCGACCTCGCCACCTTCCTGCTGTCGATCGCCCTGCTCGCCCAGGTCCGGCCGGTCCCCTCGGAGCGCGACGCCGAGGCTCCCCGTCTGCGGGAGTTCACCGACGGCTTCCGGTACGCGGCGCGGCGCCCCGACCTGGTCGGCACCTACCTGGCCGACCTGGCGGCCACCGTGTTCGCCCTGCCGACCGCACTCTTCCCCTTCCTGGCGCAGGAGCTGGACTCGCTCTGGGCGCTCGGGCCGCTCTACTCGGCCACCGCCACCGGCAGCCTGATCGCGGCTGCCACCGGCGGCTGGACCGAGCGGGTGCACCGGCACGGACGGCTGGTCCTGCTCTCCGCAGCCGTGGTCGGCGCGGCCACCGCTGCGGCCGCCTTCGCGCCAGGCCTGTGGGCCGTGTTGCTCTGCCTGGTCCTCACGGGCGCCGCCCACTGGGTCGGCGACACCTTCCGCGGCGCCATCTGGAACCAGTCCATTCCGGACGAACTCCGAGGCCGCGCCGCCGGACTGGAGATGCTGATCGGCTCCGCCGGACCCGCGCTCGGCGACCTGCGGGCAGGCGGGCTCGCTGCCCGCCAGGGCGTCCGGGCCGCGCTGCGCACCGGCGGCCTGCTCTGCCTGGGCAGCAGCGCCCTCCTGTCCGCCGCACTCCCGGCGCTCTGGCGCTACGACCGACGCGACCACCGGCCGCACGAACGGCACGGGCGACAGACTCCGGCCCAGGACGCCACCGCATGAACAGCGGAAGCACCCCCGCTCCCCCTGCCCCACCACCCCTGCCGGATGCGCCCCGCCCACGCGCAGGCCGCCATCTGCCGCCGTGACCGCCCTAAGGCGCGCCTCCCCACGGCGCCGAGCCGCTGATCGGACGCGTCGGCCCAGTTGACGATCAGTGACGCGACGCACGACCGGATCGGCCGGCATCAACGGCTCGACCCGGACCGCGCGCGCCGGCGAGCGGACCACCGAGAACGCGGGACTGTTCTGGACCGCGCACAAGCGGTCGTCGCGTTGCGCAGTAAAGGGCGGGCTGTCTGCCGGTGCTACTGCTGAATGGCATGCGAGTTCAACCTGAGGAGCGAGAAGACCCCGCCCCGCCTTCTGCCTCCCCGTGACTCGGTCCGGCCGCATAGGCCAGCGGCGGTGCGATCGCCTGCGCGTCCGCTCCCTCGCCGACCCACAGGGCGATGAACAGCGCGGCGGTCGCTTCCAGAAGTCCCGCACGTTCGAGACCGCCGCCGGCCACGGGCTCGCAGCCCACGTCGCGCACCAACTCCCGTACCCGGGCGAGGGCAGTCTCGTCGTCCCCGCAGACCGGCACGGCCAGTGGGCGCCCGTCGAAGACCGGCGGCCGCATGCGCCACACGTCCTCGTGGCAGAGGTTGAACGCCTTGACCACATGGGCTCCCGGCGCCGCCGCAGCCAGTTGCTGCGCGGCCGAGGGGCCCCCTTCCGTCAGCAGCCGGAAGCCCGGCCCGACCGGGTTCGAGCAGTCGACCAGCACCTTGCCCTCCAGGGCCGCGTGCAGATCCCGTGCCACCTCCACCCCCACCCCGAAGGGCAGCGCGGCCAACACCACCTCCTGACCGGACTCCGCCGCCGCGCGCAGGCCGGCGGGCTTCACGCCACCTCCGATGCGCGCCGCGAGCCGTGCCGCCTTGTGTGCGTCCCGCCCCCCGATGGTCACCTGGTGCCCGGCCCGCACCCAGTGGGTGGCGAGCGCATCGGCCATGTTTCCCGTCCCCAGCACGCCGATCCTCATCACACGTTCCCTCTCCGCGCCTGTTCCGATCGTTCACACCGACGCTAGACGGCGGTTCGGGCACCATGTGGTACGTGACGACAGACACCTTCCTCGCCGACTGCCGCGCCCGCCTCGCCTTCGACCTGCTCTCCAACACCTGGAACGCCGTGGTGCTCTGGGCACTGCGCGACGGCCCGAGGCGCCCGGTCGAGCTACGGGAGCGGATCGGTGGCATCAGTTCCAAGGTCCTCACCGAGACTCTGCGCCGGCTGCAGTTCAACGGACTGGTCGACCGGCTGGCGGACCCCAACGCACCCACACGGGTCGAGTACCGACTCACCGCTCTGGGTCGGACGTTGCTGGCGCCCATCGACGCCGTCGGCGCCTGGGCCTTCGAGTACGGCGACGAGGTGATGGCCGCCCAGGAAGCAGCAGGCACTCCTAACCCGAAGTCGCCTCGGCCGACCAGCTAGACGGGTCAACCGCGCGAGCTCAGTGACCGCTCTGCTCTTCCGATCTTGAGTGTCACTCGAACGGGAGTGACAGTCTCGGCTGACTGCGGTGAGTGCCAGGCTGAAGTCACCCTACTCGGGTCGCCGGCGTGCGAGATGGACAGTGATGTCGGCAGCGACCTCGACTGTCTCGGGCAGGACCCGCGTGATCGCGTCATACGCCTGCTGGCGCGTCGATTGCGGCAGCTGGAGATAGGCCGAGACGGTCGACAGGTAACCAAGGTAGTCAGCAGAGCACATCGTCAAGCGCCGCTCGATGACGACCTGCTGAACGTCACGGAACAGCTGAGACCGTTGCAGTTCCGTACCCGGCCACTGCATCTCCTCATCCGGACCGGTTCCGTCGGGAGAGGGGAACTCATCGCTTTCCAGGAACGGCGCCCGGGCCGCATGCACCGACTCCTCGAGAGCTGGGTCAGCCAGCTGGACCGGCCCACCGCATGAAGCGAACACACCCTCCGGTTCAAGGAGCGCCGCCACCCTGGACCATCGCCCATCCTGGCGTGTCCAATGCAGGGCAGCCGCCGCATAGACCAGCCCATATGGTTCGCTTGGCCGCAGGTCTTCGAACACGGTTCGCACGGGCGTCACGTTCGCAGGCACGGTCTTGCTCAGTTCGGCAAGCATGGCAGCGTCCGGGTCCGTAGCTGTCACCATGACCCCGTGCCCCGCGAACAGACGGGTAGCTTTGCCTGTCCCTGCACCGATCTCCAAGGCGGTCCGAACCGGTCGGCCCGCATACGTCATCACCAAGTCGAAGAGCTCATCGGGGTACCCCGGCCGGAACCTTTCGTAGGCTTCGGCGATCGCGCCGAAGCTCAGTGCACGAGCAGACATGCCGAGCATCCTGGCACGGCCGGGACAGGCCCCAGCAATAGCCAGTGACCCTCGGCCTTCCGAGCTGAGGCGCATCACACGCTGGCCCTGGTCGGGCCGACGGCGGCTACACCGGCAGCCTTGTCGAGTACTACTCCGCCGTCCTCGCCCTGATCCGCGCGATCGTCAGCCGCAGCGACGACATGCACGCCGTCGTCGCGCCTCCCGAGCGCTGGAACGTGGCGGCACTTCACCCACCGATCGCCATTCGTGACCACGGCCAGCCGCCGCGGTGCGCCACCCCGCCCTTCCGACCACTGCAGAGGTCCGGGCGCGGCGAGCCGAAATCCCGTGGAGCCCACCTGCGCAGCATGGAATGATCTTGGGCGACTGCTGACGGAAGGGAAGGTCGCAAGGTGTACGTCCCGCCATCTGCTCGAGCCCTCGATGACGACGAGCGTGAGCTCGTGGAGCTGGCGCGCCGCACCATCGACGCGCACACCGACGCGGGGCCCGACGAAGACGGGGTCCACACGGTGGGCGCCGCGGTCATGGGCGCCGACTACCGGATGTTCGCCGGCGTGAATCTCCACCACTTCACCGGCGGACCCTGCGCCGAACTCGTGGCTCTGGGAGCCGCGCGAGCCCAGGGCATGCGCCAGCCGCGCTGCATCGTTGCCGTGGGCAACCACGGGCGCGGGGTCATCGGCCCGTGCGGGCGCGATCGACAGGTCTTCGTCGACTACTACCCCACGATGCGTGTCATCGTGCCCACGCCCGAGGGGCTCCGGTCCGTGCTCGCCGCCGACCTGATGCCGCTGGCTCAGCGATGGACCGCGGAGGCGGGCATGAACGGTCTCGACCCCTCGCTCTACCAGGACCCGGAGACAGCCGGCCCGCCGATCATCCGGTTCAACCCCCGCTACCTCGAGGCCGTCCGCTCCGGCGCCAAGACCGGAACCACCCGCTTCCGGGACCCGGCACGACTCGGGCCGGCACGGTTGGTGTTCGAGAGCGACCCCGAGGTCGTCCTGTCGGCGGAGGTGACCGGCATCAGGCACTGCCTGGTCGACGACCTCACCGACGACGACGCCCGAGCCGAGGGGCTGACGACCGCAGCCGAGCTCAGGGAAGGCCTCAAGGGCCACTACCCGGATCTGGCGGGAACCGACGAGGTCGACGTCGTCTCCTTCCGGATCAACGACGGGCGGACACCTCCGAGCTGAGCTGACGCGCGGCTCGGACGCGCCGGCGCGTCGACACGGCGGCCGACCGGGCCTCCGAAGCCGCTGCCGCCGCACGGGTAGCGGCGGCTCGGTCCAGCGCCGCACCGTCGCCCGATAGCGACCACGGCGGCCCGCTCCGCCCCTCCCCTGACGCGAAACCGCCCCTCCCGGCCAACCGCCATTGACCGCCCGCCCCGTCCGGCGGTTGGCTCGTTCCGAGCCGGCCGCCGGGGAGTGCGACGAACCGTCACTCGACGCCAGGAGGCGTCACCGTCGGGGCGGTCCGGCCGTTCCCAGGGGAGGGACCGATGACCCGCACGTCCACCACCGCCCACCCGTCCGGTCGCCCCGCCCGGCGCCCCGAGCGGCAGTCAGAACGACAGCCGGCGTGGCAGTCGGAACGACAGCCGGCGTGGCAGTCCGAACGGCAGCCCGCGCGGCAGTCGGAACGGCGCCCCGCTCCGAGCCCCGCACGCCTGCTGCGCGCCGTCTGTGCGCTCGGCGCGGCCGCCGCGCTCGCGCTCACCACCACGCCGTCGGCCCAAGCCGACCCGCACCGTGGCCCGGGCACCGAGCGGGTGTCCTCCGGCATCGGCGGGTCGCAGCCCGACGGCGCCTCGTTCGCCGGCGGTCTGAGCGCCGACGGCCGCTACGCCGTCTTCACCTCCAGCGCCACCAACCTGGTGCCCGGCGACACCAACGGCAAGTCCGACGTCTTCGTCCGCGACCTCTGGTCCGGCCGCACCGAGCGGGTCGACACCGGGCCGGACGGCGCCCAGGCGAACGGGGACTCCTTCGAGGCCGCGATCAGTGGCAACGGCCGCTACGTCGCCTTCAGTTCCGGCGCCACCAACCTGGTGCCGGGCGCGAACCTGGGCTTCGAGGACGTCTACGTCCACGACCGCTGGACGGGCAGGACCACGCTCGTCTCCGTCGGCCAGGACCCCGACAGGCCGGGCAGCCAGGCCCCGGGACGTCCGCACGGCCGGACCCCTGACACGCCGCAGGGCCGACCGGCCCCCGGCACACCGCAGACCGACCGGCTCTCCGGCCACCCGTCGCTCAGCCGGGACGGCCGCTACATCGCCTTCCAGTCCAACCGCACCGACCTGGCCCCCGGCACGGTCACCTGGCAGGGCGGCAACATCTACGTCCACGACCTCTGGACCGGCGGGAACGGCCTGGTGAGCATCGGCGCGGACGGCAAGGAGGCGAACGGTTCGTCCGCCTCGCCCGTGATCAGCGCCGACGGCGGCTCCGTCGCCTTCGTCTCCAAGGCGACCAACATCACCGCCCCGGACCAGCCCGGCGCCCTCTCCCCGGAGGCCGCCGCCGAGCTGACCGCCGAGGCCGGCCAGGAATCGGACGAGCAGTTCTTCCGGGACTCGTTCCGAGCCGATGCCCGGCCCCGGATCCTCAAACCGCGCCTGTACCCGCTGTACGTCCGGGACCTGCGCGCCGAGGAGACGAGGGTGGCCAGCACCGACGACAAGGGCGGCGCCCGAGGGGCGGACTACCCGTCGCTCGGTCCCGACGGCCGGTACGTCGTCTACTCCGCCTTGGTCCAGCACGGCGACAGCGGGTGGGACCGGCACTTCGAGGTGTACCTCCGCGATCTGGAGGAGGGCACCGAGACCCTGGTGAGTGCCGGCCTGCCGGGGACGAAGACCACCGGCGACTCCTCCGACGGCCGGCTGACCGCGGACGGCCGCTGGGTGTACTTCGACTCCACGGCGGAGAAGCTGGTGCCCGGCGACACCAACGGCGCCTCCGACGTGTTCCGGCGCGACCTGCGGACCGGCCGAACCGAGCGCGTCAGCCTCTCGGACGACGGCTCGCAGAGCCCCGGCGCCTCGTTCGGTCCGTACGTCGACGCCCATGGCACGACGGCGGTGTTCAGCTCGGAGGACGGCACCCTCACCCCCGGGGACACCAACACGGCAACGGACGTGTTCCTCCGCCGCTCCACGCGCCGCTGACGAGGCCCCGGCACCATCCGCCCGCACGCTGTCACCGTGCTCCCACCCGAGGCCGTCACCACCGTCACCGTCATCCGTCGCGGCGTCAAGCGAACACTTGCCCCACCAAGGGACTGACGCTTCGGCAGCTGTTCACCGAACCCGGTCTACTCGCATAGACCTGCCGATGGTGACATGGACACACCGCCCCGGCACGCCCGTGCCGGGCCCGTGCCAGGGAGCTCCCCATGCTTCGCGCCCACCGCATCGCCCCCGCCCTCGCGACCGCCGTGCTCACCGCGGCGGCGCTCACCACCGCCGGCACCGCACACGCCGCCACCGCCAGCGCGCACGCCACCACGGCCCCGCACACCCGCGCCGCCCTCGCCGCGACCTGCTCGCAGTCCTACCTCCCGCTGCCCGACCCGGTCTGCACCCCCGGCGCCACCAACCCGGACGTCACCCAGGACACCATCGACGACACCATCTGCGTCGGCGGGTACAGCACCTCGATCCGCCCGTCCACCAGCTACACCAACCGCCTGAAGGTCCAGCAGATCGCCCAGTACGGCTACGCCGACACCAACACGGCGGACTACGAGGAGGACCACTTCATCCCGCTGTCGCTCGGCGGCCACCCCACCGACCCGCGCAACCTCTGGCCCGAGCCCCGCTACGCCGTCGGCCCGGACAGCCAGGCCTCCACCGACAAGGACAGCGTCGAGTACAAGCTCTACCGGGCCGTCTGCAACCACCAGGTGGACCTGGTGCCCGCCCAGCGGGCCATCGCGACCGACTGGACCACCGCGCTCTCCGTCCTCGGCCTCGGCTGAGCACCCGGCCGTCCGGCGCCGGCGCCCGCGCCCTCACAGCGTGAGCGCCCGCGCCGAGGCGCTGACCGGCGACGGGAGTTCGGTGCTCCCGCGCAGGTAGCGGTCCACCGCCGCGGCCGCCGACCGGCCCTCCGCGATCGCCCAGACGATCAACGACTGGCCGCGCCCGGCGTCCCCGGCGACGAACACGCCCTCCACCGCGGTGCGGTACCCGTCGTCCCGCTCCAGCGTGCCGTCCAGGCCGACGGTGAGCCCGAGTTGGGGGAACAGGGGCTGGTCCGGCTCCGGCCCGACGAAGCCCAGGGCGAGCAGCGCGAGCTGCGCCCGTACGGTCCGCTCGGTGCCGGGCACGGTCCGCGAGGCGCCGGGCACGGTCCGCGAGGCGCCAGGCACGGTCCGCGAGGCGCCGGCCCCGGACGGCGAGGCGCCGGCCCCGGACGGCGAGGCGCCCGACGCACCCCGCCCAGCACCCGGCGAGCTCCGCCCACCACCCGGCCGGACCCCGCGCTCCCCCGGCACGGCCTCGGCGAAGCGCACGCCCGCCAGCCGCCCTTCCGGACCCGGCTCGAAGCCGACGGTGGCCGCCCCGAACACCCGGCAGTCCGCCCCCGCTTCCTCGTGCGAGGTGGTCTCCCGGTACACCTTGGGGTGGACCGGCCAGGGCTGCCCGGCCGCACGGCGCTCCGGCGGACGCGGGTTGATGTCCAGCTGGGTGACGGAGGCCGCGCGCTGGCGCAGCGCCGTCCCGAGGCAGTCGGCCGCGGTGTCCCCGCCACCGACGATCACCACCTCGCTCCCCTCTGCGGTCAACGGCGGGTCCGTGCAGTCGCCCTCGTCCACCCGGTTCGCCCAGGTCAGGTACTCCATCGCGGAGTGCACCCCGGGCAGCCGGGCGCCGGGCACCGCCAGCTCCCGGGCCGCCGTCGCGCCCACCGCGACCACCACCGCGTCGTACCGGGCCCGCAGTTCCACACCGGTGACGTCCGATCCCACCCGCACCCCGGTGCGGAACTCCGTCCCCTCGGCCCGCAGTTGGTTCAGCCGCCGCTCCAGCCGGTGCTTCTCCAGCCGGAACGGCGGGATCCCGTAGCGCAGCAGGCCGCCCGGGCGGTCGGCCCGCTCGAACACGGTCGTGGCGTACCCGGCGCGGGTCAGCTGCTGGGCGGCAGCCAGGCCGGCCGGGCCCGAGCCGACCACCGCGACGCGCAGTTCCCGGCCGCGCCGCTCCGGCGGGTGCGGGCGGTCCCAGCCCTCCTCCCAGGCCCGGTCGGCGATCGCCAGCTCGATGTTCTTGATCGTCACCGCGGCCCCGTCGATCGCCAGCACGCAGGCGCTCTCGCACGGTGCCGGGCAGAGCCGTCCGGTGAACTCCGGGAAGTTGTTGGTCGCCAGCAGCCGCGCGGCCGCCGCCTGCCAGTCCCCGGCCGCCACCAGCGCGTTCCAGTCGGGAACCAGGTTCCCGAGCGGACAGGCGGCGTGGCAGAACGGCAGCCCGCAGTCCATGCACCGCCCTGCCTGTCCGCCCACGACCGGCAGCAGCGCCCCCGGCCGGTACACCTCCCGCCGGTCCGCCAGCCGTTCCCGTGCGTCCCGCCGCGCCCGCTCCGCGCGCGGGGTGGTGAGGAAAGCCATCCGGTCTGCCATCTCGGCCTCCGGCGGGGCGTGCCGACACGGATCCGGCGGCCCACCCGGCGGCGCGCCACCGTGTGGCCACCGTACGCCCACGAAGCAGCGCGCGGAACCCACCCGGTCCGGGAAATCCCGCGCCCCGCCCTCCCCTGCCGTGGGCACGCCAGGGAGAATCCCCGCATGACTCACACCGTGCTGATCGCCGAGGACGACCGCGCCATCCGCGACTCGCTCTCCCGCGCCCTGACACTGGAGGGCTACCGGGTGCGGATCGCGGCGGACGGCACCCAGACCCTCGCGGTGCTCGCGGAGCAGCGCCCGGACGTCCTGGTGCTCGACGTGATGATGCCCCAGCCCGACGGCCTGGAGGTCTGCCGCCGACTGCGCGCGACCGGCGACCGCACCCCGGTGCTGATGCTCACCGCCAGGGTCGAGGTGCCCGACCGCATCGCCGGACTGGACGCCGGGGCCGACGACTACCTGGTCAAACCCTTCGACGTGGACGAGCTGTTCGCCCGCCTGCGCGCCCTGCTGCGCCGCCGCCCGCCCGGGCCGGCCGAGGACGTGCTGACCGTCGCCGACCTGCGGGTCGAGCCGGCCGCCCGGCGGGCCTGGCGCGCCGGGGAGGAACTGGAGCTGTCCCGCACCGAGTTCGACCTGCTGGAGCTGCTGACCCGGCACGCCGGTGCGGTGCTCGACCAGACCACCCTGTACGAGCGGATCTGGGGCTACGACTTCGGCCCCGGGTCGAAGAACCTCGCGGTGTTCATCGGCTACCTGCGCCGCAAGCTCGACCGCCCGGGCCTGGTCCCGCTGATCCACACCGTCCGCGGCGTCGGCTACACGCTGCGCGAGCCGTGACCGGCCCCGCGCGGCTGAGCGACCGGCTGCCCCGCCCGGGTCTGCGCACCACCTTGTCGCTCGCGTTCGCCGCGATGGCTGCCCTGGTCGCGGTGGTGATCGGCACGCTCGGCTACCACGCCGCCGCCCGCCTGATCCTCGACGACGAGGCGGACGACTTCGGTTCGGCCGTGCGTGCGGTGAGCAGCCAGGTGCAGCGGGAGAAGCTGTTCCCGGGGGACTTCAACGGTCCCAGCGGGCTGAGCGAGCAGTTGCTGCACCCGATCCGGGTCACCGCCCAGGCCCTGGACTCCGACGGGGTCCCCCTCGCGGGCACCACCCGCCTCGATCTCCCGCCGACGGCGGAGGACCGCCAGCTCGCCCGGGCCGACGTCCCCGGCCGGACGGTGACCGAGGACCGGCGCCTCGACGGCGAGACCTGCCGGGTGGGCGTGGTCTCGCTGGGCGGGGGCCGGGGCGCCGTCCAGATCGTCCAGCGGCTCGGCGACATCGAGCAGTTGTTGGCGAAGCTGCGGCAGCAGATGGTGTCGGTGGTGCTGGCCGTCGTGCTGATCGCGGGGGCGGTCGGCTGGCTGCTCGCCCGGCGGATCACCGGTCGGCTGGTGCGGCTCACCGAGGCGGCCGAACGGGTCGCCGCCAGCGGCCGGTTGGACGTGCCGGTGCCTGCCGCCGGGTCGGACGAGGTGGGCCGGCTCGGCCGCGCCTTCCACCGGATGCTGGTGCGCCTCGCCACCGCGAAGGAGAACCAGCGCCGTCTGGTCCAGGATGCCGGGCACGAGCTGCGCACCCCGCTGACCAGCCTGCGCACCAACCTCTCGGTGCTGCCCAGCCTGGACCGGCTGCCGCCCGCCGAGCGCACCGCTCTGATGGCCGACCTCGCCGAGGAAGCACGGGAGTTGACCCTGCTGGTGGACGAGCTGGTGGCACTCGCGGCGGACCGCAAGGCGGACGAGGAGCCCGTCGAGGTGGCGCTCGCGGAGCTGGTCCGGGAGGCCGCCGCCCAGGCCCGCAGGCGCAGCGACCGGGCGATCACGGTCGACGCTGACGACACGGTGGTGACCGCCCGCCCGGACGCGCTGGCCCGCGCGGTGGGCAACCTGCTGGACAACGCCGCCAAGTTCGACCCGGCCGGGACCTCCCCGATCGAGCTGGTGGTGCGCGGTCGGCGGGTCGAGGTGCGCGACCGGGGTCCTGGCATCGACACGGTCGATCTCGACCGGGTCTTCGACCGCTTCTACCGGGCCACGGCCGCACGCAGCCTGCCCGGTTCGGGCCTCGGCCTGGCCATCGTGGCCGAGGTGGCGCGCTCGCACGGCGGGGCCGCGTTCGCCGCGAACCGGGAGGGCGGCGGCGCGGTCATCGGTTTCACCCTGGGCTCCTGAGCCCGCCCCACCCGGGGGGAGCCGACCACGGCCGGAACAACTGGCCACGGCCGACCAGCCGACCACGGCCGGAGCAGCCGACCACGGACAGCCGACCAGGGACAGCCGGACACAGCCGGCCACGTCCGGCCACGCCTGGTCGCAGCCGGAGCCGGCCGGGACGCCACCGACCGCGCCGAACGCACCGCAGCCGGCCCGGTGGGACGGACGCGACGGCGGGCCGGTGCTCCCGGCACCGGCCCGCCGTCGCACCCGCCCTCAGACGGCGGCGAGCAGTCCCCGCCCGAGCCAGTCGGCCTCGTCCTTCACGCCCGGCAGGACGAAGAAGTACCCGCCGCCGGTCGGCGAGATGTAGTCGACCAGCGGCTCGTCGATCAGCCGGGTCTGGGTGGCCTCGAACTGCCGCACGACGTCCTGCTGGTAGCAGCAGAACACCAGGCCCATGTCCAGGTTGCCGGCCTTGTCGACGCCCCGGTCGTAGTTGTAGCCGCGGCGCAGGATGCGCGAGGTGTCGGTGTCGGCGGTGCGCGGGTTGGCGAGGCGGATGTGCGCGTCCAGCGGGATCGCCTTGCCCTCCGGGTCCTTGCCGTAGTCCGGTGCGTCGGTCTCCCGGTGGCCGTCCAGCGGGGCGCCGGTGTCGCGGCGGCGGCCGAACATCTTCTCCTGCTCGGTGAGGGTGACGCGGTCCCAGAACTCGATCAGCATCCGGATGATCCGGATGACCTGGTAGCTGCCGCCGGTCGCCCAGCCGGGCTCGCCCGTCCCGTCGGTCACCCAGACCAGTCGGTCCATCTCGCGGGAGGAGGTGGTGTCCGGGTTGACGATGCCGTCCTTGAAGCCGAGCAGGTTGCGCTGGGCGCCGTCCGGCCGGGACTGGTTCTGGAAGCCGTCGATCCGCCAGAGGATCTGCAGCGCACCGCGGGTGTGCCGGGTGATGTCGCGCAGCGCGTGCAGCACGGTGTCCTGCCGGTCGGCGCAGATCTGCAGCGAGAGGTCGCCGTGCAGTTCGGCGGCCTGGAGGTTGTCGTTGGGGAAGGTCTTCATCGGCGTCAGCCGGACCGGCTTGGCCTTGGCCAGTCCGTACCGGTCGTCGAAGAGCGAGGCGCCGACGCCGACCGTGACGGTCAGGTTGTCGGTGGGCACCACCGGGCCGAGGATGCCGCTGTCGGACGGCGGAGCGCCGACGCCGAGGTCGGGCGGGGTCCCGCCGGCGGTGAGGAAGCGGATCCGCTCGGTCAGCGTCCTGAAGAGGTCCTCCAGGCCCTTGCGGTCCTGGGCGATCACCTGGCAGGAGACGAAGGCGGCGTGGGCCGGGGCCGGGGTGGTGACACCGGCCTGGTGGTCGCCGTGGAACGGGACGGCTCCGGCCTTCGTCTGGTGGCTGTCCCCGGCGGAGGCCGGGCCGGCGCCGAGGGTGAAGGCTCCGCCGGCGAGGACGGCGGCCCCGGCGCCGGCGCCGAGTGCGGCCCGCACGAAGCTGCGCCGGGCCGGTCCGGCCGGGCAGCCGCCCTGCGCGGCGCCCGCGCCGGCGTGGGCTTCAGCGCCGGCGGCCCGAGCAGCCCCGAGGGCCCCGGCCCCGGCGGCGGCGTGCGGGAACGGGCAGGACCCGGTGGCTGCGGTCTGGTCGGTCATCAGGCGGCCTTCCGGATCTCGAGGAGTGCGGGGATGGGCGAGAGGTCTTCGAGCAGCTGGCCGGTGGCGCCGTTCAACCGGCGGCGGTCGTCGGCGGGCAGCTTGTCCAGCGGGGTCCAGCCGTCGGCGGTGCGGGCGGCGGCGAGCAGGTCGCCCACCCGCTTCATCCCGGCGTCGACCCGGACCAGCACCTGCGGGTCCCGCTCGTCGAGCAGCGGCTTCAGCAGGGTCAGCAGTTCCTGGGTGCCGGCCAGGTTGGCCTGGGCGGTGGCCAGGTTGGTGCCGCTGCCCATGTCGGTGTCGCCGGTCAGCTCGAACTGCAGGGTGTTCTCGAGGATCTCGTGCGCGCGCAGCGGCAGGTCGCCCGGGTTGAAGTCCTGGCCGGGGAAGTCGTGCACCAGCTTGGCGACGTTCTGGGCGAGTTCGTCGGCGACGGGCGTCAGGTCGGCGGCGGACTGGCCGTGCCAGAGGCCGTACTCCAGCCGCAGGAAGCCGGTGAAGTCCTTGTCGTCGGCCTTGTCAGCGAATCCGTCGGCGCGGCCGTCGATCTTCTTGTCGAGGTCGGCGAAGGTGCCGTAGGCGGCGCCGAGCGAGGCGTACTGCAGGTGGGCGGTGAGCCAGTCGGCCTTGGCCGCGGTGAGGTCGCCGCCGTGCACGTCGGCCTGGAGCTTCTGGCTCTGGGTCATCAGGGTCGCGAGGCCCTGGACGACGTAGTCCTTGTAGCCGTCCAGCGGCCCCTTGAGGTCGTCCTCGGAGACCGGCTTGACGGCCTTGACCTCGGCACCGCCGCTGACGTGGACGGCGGAGGAGGTGACGGAGTTCCCGCCGGTGGGCACGCAGCGCCAGGCGTAGTCACCGGAGCCGATGGTGGCGGTGAGCGCACGGGTGGTGCCGGGGGCGAGGCCCTCGATCTCGCCGTAGACGGCGCCGGTGCCCGGGTTGACGAGGTAGACCTCGGAGACCTTGTCGCCGGTGTTGTGCATCTGGAACACCTGCTGCCCGGGCTTCGGGGCGGCGAAGCCCTTGCCGCACTCCTGCTCGGACACCGAGACGGTGGCGGCGCTGTCCTGCTTGCCGTCGCTCGCGGCGATCACGACGCCGGCCACCACGACCGGCACGGCGACCAGCGCGGTCGACAGCACCCAGCGCGGACGGCCCGAACGCACCGGCGCGGCCTTCCCCCCGGTCGCCGCATCAACAGTCGCGGCCTTCGCCCCGGTCGCCGCCTCCCCAGTCGCAGGCTTCTCCCCGGTCGCGGCCGCCTCCCCGCCGCCTGCGGCCTTCTCCGCGCCCGCGGTGCTTCCGGCGGGTTTCCCGGCAGCCGCCTTCCCCGTGGCGGCCGCCGCCGGGGCGGCCTTCCCGCCCCGGATGCCCTCGACGAACAGCGTCATCACGATGCTCAGGTACGCGACGTAGCCGACGACCTGGAGCACCGTCATGGTGACGGTCAGGTTGAGGGTGCCCTGGACGAGCGTGGCGTACCAGGAGGAGGCGTCCAGGTGCCCGCTCAGGTCGAAGGCGTACGTGCTGCCGCCGCCCACCAGCCCGGACTCCTGGAGGTCGCGCAGGCCGTAACCCAGCACGCCGGCCGCGACGATGATCAGACCGACGCCGGTGACCGTGAAGAACCGGGTGAGGTTCATCCTCAGCGCCCGGCGGTACAGCCCCCAGCACAGGCCGGCGGAGAGCACCAGACCGACGGCGGCACCGATCAGCGGGCCGGTGGACTCCCCGGCGGTGCGCACGTTGGTCCACAGGAAGAGCGAGGTCTCCAGGCCCTCGCGGGCCACCGCGAGGAAGCTGGTGAGCACCAGCGCGCCGGCGCCCATCGCCAGCGAGGCCTGCACCTTCTCCTTCAGGTCGGCGGAGAGGGTGCGCGCCGAGCGGCGCATCCAGAACACCATCGCGGTGACGAAGCCGACCGCGATCAGGCTCAGCACCCCGCCGAAGGCCTCCTGGGCGCGGCCGGAGAGGCTGGCGGCGGTGAAGGTGAGCACCGCGCCGAAGCTGAGGCTGAGGGCGACGGCCCCCGCGACGCCCGTCCACACCTGGGGCAGCCGGCCCTTCTGACCGGCCCGCACCAGGGTGGCGACCAGGATCGAGACGACCAGGCCCGCTTCCAGTCCTTCACGCAGCCCGATCAGAAAGCTGGGAAACGCCTCATCCCACATGCAGCGGGCTCCTCCCCCGGGGCGCCCCGGGTCGTACCTGTCCTCGGCGCTCCGCCGCGATGACGGCGGAACGGCATGGCGAACGCCCCGGACACGGGGTCCAGGGCGCTTCGCTTAGCTTAGGCAAACCTTAGGGTCGCCGGGGTCAACTGGACCCCTATCGCAGGTAAGGATTCGGTATGGGAACACCCATGCGGTCGCCAACCCGGCGCTCCTCGGGGGCGGAGTGAGACCGGCGTCACCCCCACCACTGCTCGGGCGCCTCCGACTCCGGAGGGACCGTCACCGGTTCGGCGCAGCACACCACCAGCGCCCCCTCCTCCGTCTCGGTGACCAGGAACCCGCACTCGCGCAGGACGAGCGCGGCCGCGGCGCGCACCGCCGCCCGCGCCTCCTCGGAGGGCGGCCCGTCGGGTGCGGCGCCGGGCGACCAGCCGACCACCACGCCGTCAGGATGGTGGCCGATCCACAGGGGCGAGCGGCCCGGTCCGCTGTCGAACCCGGCGCGGGCCAGTGCCTCGGTGACGTCCTCGAAGAGTTCAGGGTGATCCGCCATTGGCGCAGCGTAGGCCCCACCCCGGGAGACGCCCGGACGCGGCGCGCCCCGGAGCGGTCCAGCTGCACCCGAGCGCAGCATCGCCGCCCGCCGGGCCGGCCGGCGGCAGCCCGATCGGGCGTCGGCACCCCCCGTCCGGCCCGACACGCAGGGCCGGACGGGCCGATGGACGTGCACAGTCGGCCCCCTGCCGACAGCATGACAGAGTAAGCGCTCCATCACCCTGAGCAACGGGTCCAGCGGAACACCTGGTCCGCGCGCCGGTCAGACCGGCTGGCCCGTATCGAGAGGTCCCATGATCACAACACTTCGCCGGCCGGCGTTCCCGCCGGCGGGCCTCCACCACGGCACGCCGAGAACGCCGGGGAGCCCGTCGTGAGAACCGACCAGCAGTCGCAGCCGGGACCGGTGACCAGCACGCGCGCCAGGCCCGCCAACAAGGCGGAGGCCCTGGCCGACTGGACCGACGGCCGGCTCGGCATCTACGCCCTGGCCAAGTCCAACCTGCGCAAGATCTTCCCCGACCACTGGTCCTTCATGCTGGGCGAGATCGCGCTCTACACCTTCATCATCATCATCCTGACCGGCGTCTGGCTCACCATGTTCTTCAACCCGAGCATGGGCGAGGTCGTCTACGACGGGTCCTACGTCCCGCTCAAGGGCATCCCGATGTCGGAGGCCTACGCCTCGACGATCAACATCAGCTTCGAGGTCCGCGGCGGCCTGCTGATGCGCCAGATCCACCACTGGGCGGCCGTGGTCTTCATCGCCTCGATGCTCACCCACATGATGCGCGTCTTCTTCACCGGGGCCTTCCGCAAGCCGCGCGAGATCAACTGGGTCTTCGGCGCGCTGCTGCTGATCCTCGGCATGTTCGACGGCTTCATGGGCTACTCGCTGCCCGACGACCTGCTCTCCGGCACCGGCATCCGGTTCATGGAGGGCGCGATCCTGTCCGTCCCGATCGTCGGCACCTACCTGCAGTTCTTCATCTTCGGCGGGGAGTTCCCGGGCACGGACATCATCCCGCGGCTGTTCACCGTCCACATCCTGCTGATCCCGGGCATCATGCTGGGCCTGCTGGCGGCGCACCTGATCCTGGTCTTCTACCACAAGCACACCCAGTTCGCCGGGGCCGGCCGGACCAACCAGAACGTGGTCGGCATGCCGCTGATGCCGGTGTACATGGCGAAGGCCGGCGGCTTCTTCTTCCTGGTCTTCGGCGTGGTCGCGGTCATGTCGGCGATCGCCACGATCAACCCGATCTGGGCGTACGGCCCGTACCGGCCCGACCAGGTGTCCACCGACGCCCAGCCCGACTGGTACATGGGCTTCTCCGAGGGCCTGATCCGGGTGATGCCCGGCTGGGAGATCAGTGTCTGGGGCGGCCACACCCTGAACCTCGGGGTGTTCATCCCGCTGATGGTCTTCCCGCTCGTCCTGCTGGTCATCTGGTGCTACCCGTTCCTGGAGGCCTGGGTCACCGGGGACCGCGGCGAGCACCACATCGCCGACCGGCCCCGCAACGCCCCGGTCCGGACGGCCTTCGGGGCGGCCTGGATGGGCCTCTACCTGATCCTGCTGGCCGGCGGCGGCAACGACCTGCTGGCGACGCACTTCCACCTGTCGATCAACGCGATCACCTACGCGGTGCGGGCCGGCTTCTTCGCCGTACCGGTGGTGGTCTTCGTGATCACCAAACGGTGGTGCCTGGGCCTGCAGCGGCGGGACAAGGAGAAGGTGCTGCACGGCCGGGAGACCGGGGTCATCAACCGGCTCCAGCACGGCGAGTACATCGAGGTGCACGCGCCGCTGCCGCAGGGCCGGCTGTACACCCTGACCTCCCACGACCAGCCCCAACCGATGACGCTGGAGCCCGAGGTGGACGAGAACGGCGTGGTCCGCAGGGCCGGGCTGTGGCGGCGCACCCGGGCGAAGCTGTCCCGCGGGTTCTACGGCCGGGGCAGCCAGATCCCCAAGCCGACGGTGGAGGAGCACGAGGAGATCACCAGCGGCCACGGCCACCACTGACGCTCCGCCTCCGCACGGAAGGGCCCGCTGCGCCGGGATCGGCGCAGCGGGCCCTTCGTCCTGCAGGGGGGCGGGCTCAGGCCCGCAGGACCGCGGGGACCACGGCGAACAGCGCCGCCGCCAGGGTGACGGTGAGGCAGAGCGCCGCCCAGCGGGCGCAGATCCGGCGGCATTCGGCCCGGTAGCGGGCGGCGAGCCGACGGCAGCGCTCGACCGCACGGTCGACCACGTCCTCGGCGTAGTTCAACCGGTCGACCAGATAAGCCCGTTCGAGACCCTCCCGCTCGGCGTCCGGCAGCCAGGAGAACTGGGCGGCGAAGGCCCGGGCGTCCCGCTCGGCGGCCGCGACCTCCGCCTCCCAGGCGAGGAAGCCCTCCAGCCGGGCCAGCCCCACCCGGGGGTTCACCCGGCCGGCGCCGCCTGCCCCGGGCCTGCCCTGGCGAGGGGTCCGCGCCTTCGGCGGACGCTGTCTGCCACCCATGACCGCTCCTCACGTCCTGTCGAGTCGTCCCGCCGGAAAACCCGCGGGGCCCGGGCACCCGAGGGGATCGCTCCGCGACCACGCAACTACTACCAGCGACCAACCGCAGGTCGGAGGCGGCTCGCCACGGCGAACCGACCCGGGAAAAACTTGCGTGGCGCGCACTATTGCGCGGCGCGCACGTATACCCCACAGTGGAGTCCATGACGGAGGGACAGCCCGGCCTGCGGGAACGGAAGAAGGCCGCGACGCGGGAGGCACTCAGCTGGGCGGCGCTGCGCCTGGCGGTGGAACGGGGGCTGGAGAACGTCCGGGTGGAGGACATCGCGGCCGCGGCCGGGGTGTCTCCGCGCACCTACAACAACTACTTCTCCAGCAAGGCCGAGGCGATCGTCTCCCGGCACCGCGACCGGATCCTGCGGGCCGCCGAGGCACTGCGGGCGCGGCCCGCCGGGGAACCGCTGTGGGAGGCGCTCACCCACGCCCTTGTCGCTCCCTTCGAGGGGGCGGAGGAGGAGCCCGAACCGGGCTGGGTCGCCGCCGTGCGGGTGCTGCTGCGCGAGCCCTCGCTGCAGGCCGAGCTGGTCCGCGGCGGCGCGCGGGCGCGGGCCGACCTGGCGGCGGCGGTGGCCGCCCGGACCGGCACCGACGCCGAGCGCGACCTCTATCCGAAGCTGGTCGCCTCGGCGGCGCTCTCGGCGCTGCAGGTGGCCAACGAGCACTACCTGACCACCGATCCGGTGGTGCCCTTCAAACCGCTGTTCGCCGAGGCGCTGCGGCAGTTGGCCGCGGGGCTGCCCGATCCGTCGTCCCGCTGAGGCCGCCGCACGCCTCCCGTCGCCCGCCCCGCGGCCGTCACCCGGCGCGCGCACCCGAGCGCACACCGCGCCACGCGCCTGCGGCACCCGCCGCGCGCGCCCACACAGTCTCCTCCACCGGGCGAACCCGCCCCGTGGAGCCACGTGCTGACCACCGTCCCAGAGGGGGGACCCCATGCACGACGTCGTCATCGTCGGCGCCGGCCCGGTCGGGCTGTTCCTGGCCCGCGAACTGGCCCTGGCCGGAGTCCGGCCGGTGGTGCTGGACCGGCTGCCCGGACGTTCCGGCGAGCAGAAGGCCAACGGACTGGTCGGCCAGGTGCTGCGCCTGCTCGACCACCGCGGCCTCCACGAACCGCTCAGCGGCAGCCCGGACGCGCCCCGGCCGGTCCCCCGCTTCGTGTTCGGCGCCTTCCCGCTCGACCTGGCGCTGCTGCCCGGGAACCCGCTGTACGCCCTGCCCGTACCCCAGCAGCGGATCGAGGAGGTCCTGGAGGGCAGCGCCGGAGAGCTCGGCGTCACCGTGCGCCGCGGCTGCGAGGTCACCGGGTTCACCCAGGACGCGACCGGGGTGACCGTCGAGTACCACGGCCCCGACGGCACCGGGCGTCTGCGCGCCCGCTACCTGGTCGGCGCGGACGGGGGCCGCAGCACCGTCCGCAAGCTCGCCGGCATCGGCTTCCCCGGCGTCACCTCGCCCGACCCGGTCTCCCGCATCGCGCACGTACGGCCGCCCGAGGGGATCCGCACCACCGACGCCGGCGAGCTGCTGCTGCCCGGCTGCCCGACCCCGTTCCGCCCGTACACCCACACCCGCACCGAGCACGGCGTGTTCGTGCTCTCCCCCTTCAACCCGGACGCCGTCATGATCGCCACCATGGAGTGGGGCGGGCCGCCGGTGGACCAGGGGACTCCACTCACCCTGGACGAACTGCGCGCCAGCATCCGCCGGGTGACCGGCGCCGACCTGCCACTCACCCCGGCGCGGACCGCCGGCCCGTTCACCCCGCGCCGCACCGTCGGCCACCACACCCGGCTCGCCGAGCGCTACCGCGACGGCCGCGTCCTGCTGGTCGGCGACGCCGCCCACGTGCACGCCGCAACGGGCGGCCCCGGCCTCAACCTCGGGCTGCAGGACGCCGCCAACCTCAGCTGGAAGCTCGCCGCCGAACTCCGGGGCTGGGCCCCGCCCGGCCTGCTGGACAGCTACCACCGGGAACGCCACCCGATCGGCCGACGGGTGTTCATGCACTCCCAGGCCCAGATCGCGCTGATGGCCCCCGGGCCCGGGACCACCGCGCTGCGCGCCCTGGTCGGCGAACTGCTCTCGCACGAGGACAACCTCGCCCGGATCGCCGCGCTGATGGCGGGCAGCGACATCCGCTACGACACCGGCTGCCCCCACCCCGCGGCCGGGCGCTTCGCGCCGGACCTCACCCTGACCACCGCCGACGGGAAGCTCCGGCTCGCCGAACTCGCCCGCAGCGGGCGGCCGTTGCTGCTCGACCTGACGGGCGGCGGCTCGCTCGGGCCCACCGGGCGAGCCGCCGGGTGGCGGGACCGGGTGGACCTGGTGACGGCCGGGTGCGCCGAGCCGCCGGCCGGGGCCCTGCTGCTGCGCCCGGACGGCTACGTCGCCTGGGCCTGCGAGGTCGGCGAGGCGGACCCGGAGGGGCTGGAGCGGGCGCTGCGCACCTGGTTCGGCGCACCGCGCCACTGAGCGCCCGCACCCGGCACCACCGAGCGCCCGCACCCGGGGCCCCGGACCGCGCTCGGATGGCCCGCACCGGATCACCGCCCGGGTGACCCGCTCGGACGGCCCACCCGGATGGCAGCTCCGGATGACCCTCCGGATGACCGGCCGTCAACTATGCTCCTCGCGGCCCGTGCCACCGGGCACGGGTCTCGACCGGACGAACGGGGATGCGGTGCGGATCGGAATCATCGGTACGGGCGTCGTCGGGCAGACGCTGGGCGGCAAGCTGGTCTCGCTGGGCCACCGGGTGACGCTGGGCTCGCGCGACAAGGACAACGAGAAGGCACTGGCCTGGGCCGGGCAGGCCGGTCCCGACGGGCACGCCGGGACCTTCGCCGAGGCCGCGGCCTTCGGCGAGCTGGTGATCAACGCGACCGGCGGGACGGTCTCGCTCGAGGCGCTGCGCGCGGCCGGGGCCGAGCACCTGTCCGGAAAACTGCTGATCGACGTCTCCAACCCGCTGGTGTTCGGCCCGGACGGCGGGGTGAGCCTCGACCCGGTGAACACCGACAGCGTCGGCGAGCGGATCCAGCGCGAGTTCCCCGAGGCCCGGGTGGTGAAGGCGCTCAACACGCTGAACTGCGCGCTGATGGTCGAGCCGGCGAAGCTGACCGGCGAGCACAACCTGTTCATCGCCGGGAACGACGCGGGCGCCAAGGCCGAGACGGTGGCGCTGCTCGGCGAGTTCGGCTGGCCGTCCGAGTGGATCGTCGACCTCGGGGACATCACAGGTGCCCGGGCGACGGAGATGCTGATGCCGTTCTGGCTCCGGATGATGGGCCACTTCGGCGACGCCGAGTTCAACTACTCCTTCCGGCGGGCCGGCTAGCCGGCGGTCCCCGGCAGCCTTCCCCGGCAGCGGGCCCCGGCGGCAGTACCGGCCGCCGGGGCCCGGCCCCGGGTACGCGACGGGGCCGGGCGCCGCGGGGGCCCAGCCGGCGGTGGGGGAGAATGGACGGCATGTCCCGACGTCGTTCCGCGCCCCGCCTCGCCGCCCCGCGGCTGCTCCCCTCCTCCCCGTGCCCCTGCGGCCTGCCCGCCGCCTACGGCGACTGCTGCGGCCGGCTGCACCGCGGCCAGGCGGCGGCCACCACCGCGGAGTCGCTGATGCGCTCCCGGTTCAGCGCCTTCGCCGCCCAGGACGAGGCCTACCTGCTGCGCACCTGGCACCCGGAGACCCGGCCGGCGGAGGTGGACTTCGACCCGGCGCTGCGCTGGACCCGGCTGGAGGTGGTCTCCACCACCGAGGGCGGCGCCTTCCACGCCGAGGGCACGGTCGCCTTCCGGGCGTACTGGACGGAGGGCTCCGAGGAGGGAGTGCTCACCGAGAACAGCCGGTTCGTCCGGCACGAGGGCGCCTGGGTGTACCTGGACGCCCTCTCGCTCGGCTGAGCCCCCGACGCCGGCCGGCTACAGGTAGTCGTCCAGCCGGCCGAGGGCGAAGCCGGCCGCGGTGACGTCGTTGAGCACCTTGCGCAGCAGGTCAGGCATGGTGGCCTTCCAGATGTCGGTGCCCCGGAAGTGGGTCAGGATGATGTCGCCCGGGTGGAGCTTCCGGTCGTCGTAACGCCACTCCATGTGGTCCGGGAAGGCCTCCTCGTTCCACAGCGGCACCGCCTGGACCCCGCAGGACCCCGCCGCGCGCAGCGTGTCGTCGTTGTACTCGCCGTACGGCGGGCGGAACAGCCGGGGGCGGGTACCGATCTGCTGCTCCAGCTGGTCCTGCTGGTTGCAGATCTCGCCGCGCTGGGTCTCGTAGTCGAGGATCTTGAGGTTGCGGTGGTTGATCGTGTGGTTGTTGATCTCCACGCCCTGGTGGTGGAGGTCGCGGAAGTAGCCGTAGTTGTCGCGGGCGAGGTAGTCGGAGACGAAGGCGCTGATCGGGACGCCCAGCTCCTCGGCCATCTTGGAGAACTGCGGGTCCTTCTCGTAGCCGTCGTCGACGGTGAGGAAGACCACCTTGTCCTCGGTCGGCACCCGGAAGACCACGGGCGGGCGGCCGTCCTTCATCTTCACGCCCTGGGCGGGGGCGAGCGCCACCCTGGTCGCCGGGCGGGGCGGCGCCTTCAGCGGCGGGCGCTCCAGGCCCCAGCGCTGGGCGGTTTCGAGCGCGGCGCGGCTCACCGCCTCCTGCCGGGCGGCCGCCTCCCTGCTGCTCTCCTCCTCCTGGCGGGCGAGTCCCGGCAGGGGTGCCGCGGCCGGCGGGCGGCCCGCGGCGCGGTCAGCCGCGGGCGCCCCGGCGGCGGGTGTGGCGCCCGTCCCGGCCTGGACGGGCTTCGGCTGGGCGGGGCCGGCGGGCCCGGCGCAGCCGGCGACGACGGCGGAGAGGCACACGGTGGCCAGCAGGCCGGTCCGCAGTCCGTTCCGCTTCGGCTGACTCCACCTCAGACCCCCACTATTGCGACAAACTGATGGTCCGTTCATAGCTGCACTGCTCCCCCGCCGCGCACCCCCGCCAATCCCCCCGTCACCCGCGCGGGGCAACGCCGCGCCGGTCGCCTTGCCGTTCCTTTGCCGGGGGGCTCCGCCGAACCCTTGCCCCGGGCACCCTTGCCGGGCTTCTGCCGGGGCCCGGGGGCCGAAGCGGCCACTGCCGGGGCGAAAATCCTTTGCGGCGCGGCCACCCCGGAGCGGATCATGCGCCCATGACGAACACCGCGCCCCACCGCACCGACCTCTGGGCCGTCACCCCGGCCGACGTGACCACACCCGAGGCCGGAGAGCTGCTGCGCGACTACTACTACGACGTGGCCGACCGCTACTACCGCCTGCACCTCGGCCGCGAGGGCACCCCGGAGGAGCTGGAGAGCGGCCTGGCCGACTCCCCCAGCGACGACCTCGCCGCCCCGAGCGGCCTCTTCCTGATCGGCCGCTACGACGGAGTCGCCCACGCCTGCGCCGGCCTGCGCCGCTACGACGACACCACCGTCGAGCTCACCCGCGTCTTCGTCCGGCCCGCCCTGCGCGGCACCGGCGGCGGCGGCCGCCTGCTCGCCGCCGTCGACGCGGCCGCCCGGGCGATGGGCGCCGACCGGATCGTCCTCGACACCCGCCTCGACCTGGTCGAGGCCCGCGCGCTCTACCTGCGCAACGGCTACCAGGAGATCCCCGCCTACAACAGCGGGCCGTACGCCCAGGTCTGGTACGGGAAGGACCTCGGCGCGCCGACCCGGTGAGCGGGTCGGCGACTCGGCCCGCGCCGGCGCCTACGGTGCTTCCGGCTGCGGCCGGCGGGCCAACGCCGCCGTGAGCTCGGCGGCCGAGGGCGGGTTCGCCCCGGGCCGGGAGACGGTCAGGGCGGCGGCGGTGACGGCCTGGACGAGGCAGCCGGTGAGGTCGGTGCCGGCCATCCGGGCGTGCAGGAAGGCGGCCATGAAGGAGTCTCCGGCGCCGACGGTGTCGGCGACCGCGACCGGGACGGCCGGTACCTGCCGGCGTCCGCCCCGGCGGCTGAGCCCGAAGGCGCCACCGGCGCCCAGCGTGACGGCGACGACGGCCGGGCCGAGGGCGAGCCAGCGCTCGGCGACGGCCTCGGCGGCCTCGCCCGGGTAGAGCCAGGCGAGGTCCTCGTCGCTCGCCTTGACCAGGTCGCTCAGCGCGACCAGCCGCTCGACCCGCCGCACGGCCTCCGCCCGGCGGCCCATCAGCGCGGGGCGCACGTTCGGGTCGTAGCTGATCTGCGCCCGGCCGCGCCAGCGCTCCACCAGGGCCAGCGCCGACGCCGCCCCCGGATCGGTGACCGCCCCGATCGAGCCGAGGTGGACGGCCGCGGGGGGCGCGTCGAGCTCGGTCGGCGGGAGGGTCCAGCCGATGTCGAAGGTGTACTCCGCCCGCCCGTGCCCGTCCAGCCGGACCACCGCCGAAGGCGTGCGCGCGACCTCGGCGGCGCGCACCTCCACCCCGGCGGACTCCAGGTGGGCCCGGATCAGCCGCCCGTTGGCGTCCGGTCCGAGTTCGGTGAGCAGCACGGCCGGGCGGCCCAACCGGGCCAGGCCGTAGGCGAGGTTGGCAGGACTGCCGCCGGGGTGCACGACGTCCGGTGTCCCGTCCGTGCGGACGATGTCGGCGACGCACTCGCCGATCACCAGGACGGGTGAAGCGGGGCTGGTCACTGCGGCTCCTGGCCTCCGGTGCGAGGGCGTCGTCTCGACCGCCAGCCTACGGGGTCGTCCGGGCCGTCAGCCTGCGGGGCTGACGCCGGGGGCGTCAGGGCATGAAGTACGGCCGCCGGACCTGGCCAGGTTCTCCGACGGCCGTGGCTCCGTCCGTCAGGGGGCGAAGCACTTCGAACCCTAGGCGCCGGGTCAGCGCTCCGCCACCACCGTGCGCCGTCCGGGCGATGTCCGGATGTGGTCACGGTCCTGGCCGCTCGGTCTCCCGTAGCTCTAGCCTGCCTGCGCGGTGCGTCCGGCACGCGCCGTCCGCACCGCCTCCGAGGTGTCGGGGCAGGACCTCGGTGGTTTCCTCACCGACTGGCTGTACGAGCTGCGCACCCCGCCGATGCCGGGGCACCCGGACTGGACGGTCGGGCCGGTCACACCGCCGTCGGCCGCCTCTCGCCCGGCCGGGACGGGAGCCCCGCAGGGCTCGGGGACGGTCTGAGCCCTTTCGTGCCCTCTGTCCTCCTCCACCCGCCCCGTCGCGCCGACGAGTGCGTCCGGGCGCTCCCCGCGCGCCCCTGGCCGGACGGCGCCGAGCGGTCCATGGTGGTCCTCACGGCCCGCCTGCCGCCCGGCCGAGTCCCGGCCGGCTCGCGGGCCGTCCAACGTTCCCGCTCCGACCGGTTCCGCGCCCGTGGGAAGATTTCCCGGCGGAGAGGCAACCCGCACCGCCGCCCATCGCGTTCAGCAGCCGTGAGCACGACACCAACGAGGACGCGGCCCGCCCGGCCGCCACGGCTGACAGGAACGGTGCGGACACCATGGCAAGGGCGGCGGCAGGATGAGGGACGCGACACCGGACTTCGCGGAGTTCGTCGCCGCCTGCGGCCCGAAACTGCTGCGCGTGGCCTGGCTGCTGACCGGCGACCCGCACCAGGCCGAGGACCTGCTGCAGACCGCGCTGGCCAAGGTCTGGCCCCGCTGGGACCGGATCGCCCCCGACCGGCCCGAGGCGTACCTGCGCAAGGTGCTGGTCAACTGCCACATCTCCTGGTGGCGGCGGCGCTGGACCGGGGAACTGCCGCACGGCGACCTGCCCGAGCCGCCCTCGGCGCAGGCCGACCCGTTCGAGGGGGTGGTGCTCGGCCAGGTCGTCGCCGAGGCCGTCCGGGCGTTGCCACCCCGCCAGCGGGCGGTGGTGGTGCTGCGCTTCTTCGAGGACCTGAGCGTGGAGGAGACCGCCGAGGTGCTGCGCTGCACCACCGGCACGGTCAAGAGCCAGACGCACCGGGCGCTGGCCGCCCTGCGCGGAAAGCTGCCGGCCCGGGAACTGCTGTCGGACGGAGGACACCGTGAACGGGGCTGAACCGGCCGACGGCACCGAGGAGATCGAGGAGGAACTGCGCGTCCTGCTGCACCGGGCCGTCCCCGTACTGGCCGAGCCGGAGGACCGGATGGAGCGGGTGCTCGAGCGCGCGGACCGGGCCAGGCGGCGACGACGGGCCACCGCCCTCGGGCTCGGGCTCACCGGCGGGCTGGTCGCGGCCGCGCTGGCCGCGGCACCGGCGCTCGCTCCGGCTCCGGACCACGGCGCGGTCGGACCGGCCGCGCCCGGCCCGGCCCGTACGTCGTCGCCCTCGCCCGGCGCGGTGACGCCCCGCCCGTCCACGGCCACGCCGTCCGTCTCGCCGTCCGTCTCGCCCGCGGTCTCGCCGCCGGCGACCGGGGAGTTCGTCCACTTCCTGCAGATCGGCGGGCTCGCCGTCACCGTGCCGCCCGGCTGGTACTCCGACGTCGCCGCCTTCAGGGACGGGAACCGGCTCCTCGGATACCTGGCCAACCAGCCGTTCGACGTGACGGCCCCCTGCACCCAGGTGATGGGCGTCTGCACACCGATCGGGCCGCTGGCGCCGGACCGGGCCTACCTCATCCTGCGGCTCGTCGACGTCCCCGACCAGGCCAAGGCGGCCGCCGGGGGGACCACCGGCCCGGTGGACGTCGCGCTCGACAAGGAGTGCTTCGGCCACGGCGGGAACCGGGAGACGGTCAGCAGCCGCAACGTCGACGGGCCGCAGGTCACCGTGCGGATCGAGCTGACGGCCTGCGCCCGGGAGCCCTCGGAGGCGACGCTGCGGCAGGTGCGGCAGGTCCTCGACTCGCTCCGGTTCGCCGGCTGACCCCGGCCCCGGCACCGTTCACCTGCAGGCCCCGGTGGATCCGGCGGATCCGGCGGATCCGGAACGGACCGTAACCCTTGCGGCGCAACGTCGTTGGACCGGCCATGAAGAAGCGCAGCATGCTCGCCGTCGCCTCGCTCGCCGTGGGCTTCGTGGCCTCCCTCACCGCACCGAGTGCGCACGCCAGCGCCGTCGGCGGCCAGGAGGGCCTGCCGGGCTCGCTGACCAGTGCCCCGGACGCGTTGCCCGAGCAGGTCGGGGACGCGGGTGGCGTGGTCGGCCACGCCACCGGGTACGTGACCGGGCCGGCGGACGGCCTCGTTCCGGTCACGCCCGCCTAGGCCCTCTCCGGCCGAACCGTCGGGCGGCACCGCGGTCCGGCTGCGGTGCGCCGACGGAACGGCGGTACGGCGGCGGCGCGGTTCGGCGTCGCCGTGGGTCAGGACAGCGGTGCGCCGAGGTCCTGGGTCCACAGGGTGCCGGCGGGGCTCGTGGCCACCCCGACGCCGACGTCCTTGAAGCCGCAGTCGAGCATGTTGGACTGGTGGATGCCTCCGTCCATCCAGTGCGAGAGGACGGCCGACGGGGCGGTCGAGCCCCGGTCGAGGTTCTCGCCCCACTGGGACCAGCGGTAGCCGGCGGCGGTGATCCGGGCGTCGGGGTGGAGGCCGTCGGGGTTGACGTGGTCGAAGAAGTTGCGCGCGGCCATGTCGTCGGCGTGCTTCTGGGCGGCGCTGTGCAGCCGGGGGTCGATCCGCAGCGGGGCGCAACCCGCCTTGGCGCGTTCGGCGTTGACGAGGTCCACCAGCTGCCGTTCCGGGGTGGGCGGCGGTGCTGCGGTGGTCTGCCGGGCGGCCGGCGTGGGGGTCGGGGCCACAGTCTCGGTGAGGGTGGGAGTCGGTGTCGGGGTCGGCGTCGCCGTGGGCGTCGGAGTCTCCGGGGCGGTCGCGACCAGGGTCGGCAGGGCTTCCAGGGCGGCGGCCGGGGCGCTGGGTTCGGGTGCCGTCACGCGCGGGGGCTCGCCGGGGTTCGGCCAGACCAGGGCGAGCGTGGTCACGGCCACCGCTGCGGCCGAGCCGCCCACCAGGACGGCCTTGCGGGCCGCGCTGCCGGCCCAGCCGCCGTGCGCGCCGGGGCCGCCGCCCGTCCCGGTGCCGGTTCCCGCGCCCGCTCCGCCACTTGGGCCCGCGCCCCCTGCACCGACCCCGCCACCCGCACCAACCGCAGTGGCGGTCGAGTGCGCGGCGGTCGTCGCCGCGGTGGCCGCCGTGTGCTGGAAGTGGAGCAGGGCGGGCGAGTCCAGCGGGATCGGGACCAGGACGAGACCGGCGAGCAGTCCTTCGGCCGGGAAGAGGTCGCGACCGAGGCCGTCGCAGCCGGCGCAGCCGCGGATGTGCCGGGCGATGCGCTTGCGCCAGACCGAGTTGGGGGTGCCGTCGAAGCCGGCCGTGACGTCGGCCAGGCCAGGGCAGCGCGGGTACGCGCCGAGGGCGCGGACCACCACCCGGCCCGCCTCGAGCTGCTTCTTCATCCGCTGGACGCGGACGGCGGCGTGCTGGGGGCTCAGGTCGAGGGCTTCGGCGAGTTCCGCGCGGCTGAGTTCGCCGCAGGCCTCCAGCCACCACAGTGCGAGCAGCTCGCGGTCGTCCGGGTCCAGCCACCGGGTGGCTTCGGCCACCTCGCGGCGCTGGCCGGAGAGTCCGAGGCGCAGGATGGTCAGATCGGTGAAGTCGGCACGCGGGTCGGGTACTTCCCAGGTCTCGTCCAGGCCGCCGACGGTGGGCTGCTGCTGCCCGACGGCATGCCGGCGGCGCACCTGGTTCATGGTGATGGCGACCAGCCAGGAGCGGAAGGCCTCCGGATCGCGGAGCCCTTCCAGGCCGTCCAGGGCGCGGATCATGGTCTCCTGGGCCACGTCGTCCACGTCGGCGTGGCCGCCGAGGGCGCGGCCGGCCACGTTGTAGACGAGCGGCATCCAGGCGGCGACCAGCGCCTCCTGGGCCTGCCGGTCGCCGGCCTGGGCCGCGCGTACCAGGGTCGTCCCGGCCCTGTTCTGCACATCAGCGTTCATGGTCCGCACTCCGTCTTGCCGTGTTTCCGTCCGCCGCTGCCTCCTCGGAGACCGGCGGGGAGTGATCAGATAACAACAATGTGCACGGAATCGGAAAATCGCACCGGTTAAGGGCCGGTGACGGGGCCTTGACGGCTGTGCGCCGCCGGGCTGCCACCGGGGACGGTCAGGCCGGTGCGGCGAAGACCTGGGTCCACCACGGGCCGCCGGAACCGGTCCGCACGCCCACGCCGAGCTGCTTGAACGCGCAGTTCAGGATGTTGGCGCGGTGGCCGGGGCTGTTCATCCAGGCGTCCATCACGGCCGCCGGGTCCTTCTGGCCGCGGGCTATGTTCTCGCCCCAGGTGCTCCAGCGGTAGCCGGCGGCCTCGATTCGGTGGTCGGCGTGGTAGCCCTCGGGGCTGGCGTGGTCGAAGTAGTTGCGGTCGGCCATGTCGTCGCTGTGCGACTGGGCGGCGCTCGCCAGCCGGGGCTCGGCGGTCACGGGAGCGCAGCCGGCCTTGGCGCGCTCCGCGTTCACCAGGTCCACCACCTGCTGGGCGTAGGAGGCGGACGGACCGCCGCCGGCCGGAGCGGCCGCCGCACCGGCCGTGGCCCGCTGGGCGGTGGCGGCGGACCCGGCTCCGGTGCCGGCGCCGTTCGCGGCGGTGCGGGTCGCGGTCGGGCTCGGCTTGGCGGTGGCGGTGGCGGTGGGCTGGGCGGTCGCGGTGGCCGTCGGCGTGGGCTGGGCGGTCGGCGAGGCGGAGGCGGTCGCGGTGGGGGCGGCCGACGTGCTCGGGACGGCGGAAGGATCGCCGGCCCCCGGACTGCCCGCCACCGCGACGGCTCCGCCGGCGCCCGGCACCTGGATGCCGTCGTGCGTCCCGAGCTCGGCGGCTATCAGCGCGTCCGCCGCGACCGCCTGGCCGGCGAGGTCGCGGTCGGACTGCTTGCCGCCGTACGCCGCGTACCCGGCGCCGGCCAGCGCCGCGACCAGGCCCGTCCCGGCCACGGCGGCGACGACCGCCGTCACCGGCACCAGCGCGCCGCGCTTCCGGGCCCGACGGCCCCGACCGCCCGTCCGCTGGGCGGCCCGCCGCGCGGCCCGACCGCCCGGGCGGTCGTCCGTCCCCTCGGGGCCGTGGATGCCGTCGGTGTCGTACGTGCCCTGGGTGCCGTGGGTGCCGCCGTTCGGCGGGATGATGATCGTCCTGTCGTCGCTGTTCACGTGGCCACTGCTTCCTGTCCGGGTCGGCGGTGTCGGGGTGCCGACGGTTGGGAGACCTCCCGGAGGCGCGCCGATAACAGAAAGTCCGAACGGATGTCCGCGGGCCAGGTCGCGGCCTCAGTGGGCGGGGGCGTCCGGGGCCGTCTCGTCGGGGGCCATGTCGTAGGTGACGAACATGGTGCGGACGGCCACCTGGTCGTACTTGGCGCGCGCCCGGTGGTTGTCGTCCGCGGTGATCCACCGCACAGTCGTCCAGCCGCGCTCGGCGGCGATCTCCCGCAGCCGGGCCAGCAGCAGGTCCACCGCGCCGCCGCCCCGCACGTCCGGAGCGACGAACAGGTCGTCCAGGAACCCGCCGACGGCGCCGTGCAGCGGCCGGGAGAACGGGCGGAAGTGCGCGAGGCCGACCGGCGTCCCGTCCGCGTCCCGGACCAGCAGGCCCTCCACCTCGTGCGCCGGGTCGGTCAGCCACGACCAGACCAGCTCGGCCTTCTCCTCCGGCATCGGCACCCGGTAGAACGCGCAGTAGCCGCGGAAGAGTTCGCGCCAGGCGGGATAGTCGTCGGCCGTCGGCCCGGTGACGCTCCAGCGGTTCACGGCGGTGGTGGTCAACGCGGTCTCCCTCGGTCGGGCGGGCGGATCCGCCCCAGGATGACGCGCCGTCGACTCCGCCGCCGATCTCCACCGCGGACAACGGCGGTGGCCCGGCGCTCCACTCCGGCGGCTTCCCGGCTGCCGGAGTGGAGCGCGGCGGCGGGCGCGGGAGGCGGGCGGTCAGGACGTCAAACCGCCGATCCCCTCGGTCAGGCCGTCAAGCTGCCGACCACCTTCGTCGGGCTGATGCGGATGACCAACCGGAGCACCTCGGCGGGGAGGTCGAGGTACTCCTTGCCGGCACCGGGGCCCTCGTACTGTTCGGCGAGGGCGACCGCCAGGGACCGGCCGGTGTCCTCGGTGACCGTGGCGAGTCCGCGGATCTCGGCGTAGCGCAGCGGGTCCGCCGGATCGAAGACCGTGAGACTGGCGCGCGGGTCGCGGCGCAGGTTGCGCTCCTTGCGGCGGCCGGCGGCGGTGGAGACCAGGAGGTCGTCCCCGTCGCGGCCGACCCAGACCACCGACGTCTGCGGGCCGCCGTCCGGGTTGACGGTGGCGAGGACGGCGGGGACGGGCGCGTCGAGGAGCGCGCGAACGGAATCGTTCAGCAGGGCTGTCATTCGGGCGAGGCTACCGGCCGCCCGACCGCCCCGCAGCCGGATCCGCCGGTCTCGAGGTCCTGTTCCGGCTCCCGGTCCCCGCCGTCACGGACCGGGAGGACGGCGAGGAGGGGGACGGCGGGGAGAACCGGGAGGGCGGGGCACCGCGCCGGGGCCCGGATGCGGGAGCCGGGGCGGCCGCCGATGCTGGACGGGTGGCGGGGGTCGGGCCCGGCGGAGGAGCGGCGGATGGGGTTGCGGCGGTTGGCTGAGGTGTCGGGGGCCGTGGCGGCGGAGGGCGGGCGGCGGGCGAAGGTGGCCCTGCTGGCCGAGTGCCTGCGCGAGTTGGGGCCGGAGGAGGGGGCGGCCGCGGTGGTGCTGCTCTCCGGTGAGGCGCAGCGGCTGCGGACGGGCGTGGGGTGGGCTTCGCTGCGCGATCTGCCGACGCCGGCCGACGAGGCGTCACTGGGGGTGCGGGAGGTCGAGCGGGAGCTGGAGCGGATCGCCGGGGTGCACGGCGCGGGGGCGCAGGCGGAGCGGCGGCGGCTGCTGGCGGGGCTGTTCGGGCGGGCGACGGCGGTGGAGCAGGGGTTCCTGCGGGCGGTACTGGTCGGTGATCTGCGGCAGGGTGCGTTGGACGCGCTGGTGGGGGACGCGGTCGCGCAGGCGGCCGGGGTGCCGGTGGCGGCGGTGCGGCGGGCGTTGATGTTCCGGGGGTCGGCGCGGGCGGTGGCGGAGGCCGCGCTCGGCGGCGGGGCGCCGGCGCTGGCGGCGTTCCGCCTGGAGGTGGGGCGGCCGGTGCGGCCGATGCTGGCGGCTTCGGCGCCGGACGTCACCTCGGCGCTGGAGCGCACGGGCCCGGCGGCGGTGGAGTGGAAGCTGGACGGGATCCGGGTGCAGGTGCACCGTGCGGGCGGGGAGGTCGCGGTGTTCACCCGCAGCCTGGACGACATCACCGCGCGGGTCCCCGAGGTGGTGGAGGCGGCGCTCGCCCTGCCGGTGGAGACGGCGGTGCTGGACGGCGAGGCGATCGCGCTCGGCCGGGACGGGCGGCCGCGCCCGTTCCAGGAGACCGCCGCGCGCACCGCCTCCCGGCAGGACCCGGAGCGGCTGCGGGCCGAAGTCCCGTTGAGCGTCTACTTCTTCGACCTGCTGCACCGGGACGGCGAGGAGCTGGTGGACCGTCCGGGCCGGGAGCGCTGGGCGGCGCTGGCCGAGGCGGTGCCGGACGGCCTCCGGGTCGCGCGCATCGAGACCGGGGACCTCGACGAGGCGCTGGCGTTCTTCCGCGGCACGCTGGCGCTCGGCCACGAGGGCGTGCTGGTGAAGGATCCGGCCGCCGGGTACGCCGCGGGGCGGCGGGGTGCCGGCTGGATCAAGGTGAAGCCCCGACACACCCTGGACCTGGTGGTCCTGGCCGCCGAGTGGGGCAGCGGTCGGCGGCGCGGCTTCCTGAGCAACCTGCACCTGGGCGCCCGGGCGTCGGAGGAGCCGGGCCCCGGCGAGTGGGTGATGCTCGGCAAGACCTTCAAGGGCCTGACGGACGAGACGCTCGCCTGGCAGACCGCCGAGTTGCTCGCCCGGGAGACCGAGCGGGACGAGTGGACGGTGCGGGTCCGTCCGGAACTGGTCGTCGAGATCGCCTTCGACGGCCTCCAGCGCAGCCCCCGCTACCCCGCCGGCCTGGCCCTGCGCTTCGCCCGGGTGGTGCGCTACCGGCCGGACAAGCGCGCCGACGAGGCCGACACCGTCGCCACGGTACGGGAGCTCGCCGCCGCCGAAGGGCTCTGAGGCGGGGCCGTCAGGGGCCGTCGGGGGCCGCCGGGGCCATCGCGTTACGCCGTTCGGCGCAGTGCTGCCGCCTCAAACCTGTCGGGCCGCGAAAGAGCTCGGACGGGGGGCGAATCGGCCATTCTCGGCAATCCGGCCACCGCGCCCTCCGCGGGCGGATCAGCGGCGGTTAGGTTGGCAATGACAACGAGAGGCGGCCGCCGGGCAGCCGGCGGCGTACTGGCGAGAGGTGCCCGACATGCGGGTGAGCGTCGACCGGGACCGCTGCTGCAGCTCCGGGATGTGCGTCATGAACGTCCCCGACGTCTTCGACCAGGACGACCAGGACAGCCTGGTGAGGCTGCGTCGGACCACTGTCCGGCCCGACCAGGCCGCCGACGTCAGGCTGGCCTCCGAGCTCTGCCCCGGCGGTGCGATCACCGTCGTCGAGGACGAATCCGGGCCGGCGTCCGCCTGAGGCCCACCGCACCACGAACCCGCGCTGTCAGCTAGCTTGACGGACCGTCACCGAGTCGAAGCCCCCCACCCGAGGACACCGCGACGCGAGGAGACCCCGCCTTGACCAGCACGCCCGCCACCGAGGCCGTCCGCCTCCCGGCCCCGCACTCCAGCGGCTGCCCGTTCGCCCCGCCGCCCGCGTACACCGCGGCCGCCGCGGCCGGCCCGGTCACCCGCGCCGACCTGCCCGACGGCCAGTCCTGCTGGCTGGCCACCGGGTACGCCGAGGTCCGCACCGTCCTGTCGGACCGCCGGTTCAGCGCCGACGTGCGCCACCCGTCCTTCCCGCTGCTCGTGGCCGGCCGCCGGGAGCTGATCACCGCCAACCCGAGCTTCCTGCGGCTCGACGACCCCGAGCACGCCCGGCTGCGCCGGATGGTCACCGGAGACTTCCTGGTCAAGCGGATCGAGGCGCTGCGCCCGGCCATCCAGCGGATCGTGGACGAGACGCTGGACGCGATGACCGCCGGCCGGACGGAGGCCGACCTCGTCGCCGACTTCGCGCTGCCGGTGCCCTCGCTGGTGATCTGCCTGCTGCTCGGCGTGCCCTACGAGGACCGCGACCGCTTCCAGGGCCTGAGCCGGACCCTGCTGGACAACCGGAGCAGCATCGAGCAGCTCACCGCCGCGCAGCGCGAGATCCTGGACTACCTGCGCGGCCTGGCCGCCCGCAAGCGGGAGCACCCGGAGGACGACATCCTCAGCCGGCTCGCCGCACGGGACGACCTGACCGTGGACGACGTCGCCAGCACCGGGGTGCTGCTGCTGGTCGCGGGGCACGAGACCACCGCGAACATGATCTCGCTCTCCACCGCCCTGCTGCTGGAGCAGCCCGAGCAGATCGCCAGGCTGGCCGACCCGGCCGCGCTGCCCGGCGCGGTGGAGGAGCTGCTGCGCCTGCTGACCATCGTGCACACCGGGGTGCCCCGGGTGGCGCTGGAGGACGTGGTGCTCGGCGGCCGGACCATCCGGGCCGGGGAGGGCGTGATAGCGATGCTCTCCACCGCCAACCGGGACGAGGCGGTGTTCGGCGGCGGCGCCCGGCCGGTGGACGAGCTGGACCTGGAGCGGGACGCCCGCCGGCACCTCGCCTTCGGCTTCGGCGTGCACCAGTGCCTGGGACAGCCGCTGGCCAGGGCCGAACTCCGGATCGCGCTGGAGACCCTGTTCCGACGGCTGCCCGGGCTGCGGCTGGCCGTCGCGGAGGAGGAACGGGAGTTCCGTACGGACTCCTTCATCTACGGGATGCGCTCGCTCCCCGTGGCGTGGTGACCGGTGGCAGGGTGACCGGTGGCGTGGTGACCGGTGGCGAGGTGACCGCCCTTCGCTGAGGCCCGTGCGGCGGCCGCACGGGCCTCAGGGGCCGGGAGGCCCGCGGGATCGGCGGAATCCGGCCGTTTCCGGAAGGCCCGACGGGTCACCCGGGCGGCCGGCGGGTCACTCGGCTGGCCCTGGCGCCGGGCCGGGGGCAGGCTTGAAGGGCGAAGACAGATCCGGCCTGCCGCGCCCGCGTGCAGGCGCGCCCGGACCGGCCGAGGAGACGGAGCCCCCGATGAGCGACATGAGCCAACGCTCCCAGGTGAGCACCGATCGCGAGGAGGACGTCCGCGCCGCCGATCCCGAGGAGGGCATCACCTCGATGCAGAACCTGCACGCCCAGGACACCTCCCCGGCGGAGGGCGACTCCATGCTGGAGGAGCCCGGCATCGCCGGCTGACCCGTCCGCCACACCGATTCGACCGCCCGGCGGGACCGGGCGGTCACTGCGACCGCAGGTGTCGCTGCCCGGGCGGCGGTCCACCGGCGGGGGAGGATAGGCGCATGACCGAACACGATCAAACGAGCCGGCAGGCCCGGCCGCCCGTCGATCCGCGCACCACGTGGGCGACCTGGACCACCCAGTCGATCATCAGCGGCCCCGGCGGGGTGGCCACCGCCGAGGTCGGCCCGATCTCCGGGGACCTCACCGTCCACACCACCTGGGTGGACGGCGAGGCGCGGCTGACCGTCCAGTACACCGGCGCGCTCGACTGGTACACCGTCTCGGGCAGTCCGGTGCCCGCGGCGGACGAGATCACCGCGCGGGCGATACACCAGGCCATGGTCAACGGCGTCAAGGCCGGGCGCGGGGCGAAGGCGCCGACCTCGCCCGCCGGTTAGGCCGCAGCCGGGACGCCCCCTGCGGACGTCCCGCTGCGGGCCGTCCACAGAGGGACGCCCGCAGGGCGACGTCCGCAGGGGGACGTCCAACCGCAGACCTCCGGCCTCCGACCGCAGAAAGCCCGGCGCCCGACTGTGACTGCAAAAAGGCGTCCGACCGCGGAGGGCGTCCGACGCCGCCCCACGGCCGGCTGCGGTCCGCCCCTCTCCTACCGGACGACCCGGCCTCCGACCGTCGGCCCGGCCGCGGCCCAGTAGCCGCGGTCGGCCGGCGTCCGCGAGCGCAGATCGGCGCGGACCTGCTCGGCCAGCCGCCGGGTGTCACGGCGGTTGACCGTCGCGCCGATGCCCGCGCCGAGCATCAGCGGGGCCACCGACGGCATCCGGCGGATCCAGCTGCGGGTGAGCCGGCGGCGCACCTTGCGGCGCACCTCCGAGCCGAGTGCGAGGGCCGCGAAGCCCGCCGGGCGGATCAGCAGGGTCGAGTCGATCCCCCGGCGGTTCGCCCAGGCGGCCAGGTAGGCCCCGCCCCGCTGGGCGGTGCTCCCCTGCGCCGGCATGCCGTAGACCTGGTGCAGCTCGGCGAGCAGCTTGATCTCCACGGCCGCCACGGCGAGCACCTCGGCCGCGATCTCCACCGGCATCGCGGGCGGCACCGGCAGCATCGCCATCGCGCCGACGCCCGCGCCCAGTGCGCCCGAGGCCCGGGTGGCGCCGGCGACCAGCAGGTCCGCCAGCTGCTCCGGGTCGGCTGCGCCCGGGTGCTGGGCGCGGAGGGTGGCGAGGTCGCGGACCGGGATCCGCGGCGCCGCCCGCACCAACCGCTCGGTCAGGGCCTTGCCACCGAGCGACGCTCCCCGGGTGGCGGCCCGCCCGCCGTCGACGAGCCGCCGTGCCCCGGTCGCCACCAGCGCCCGGCCGCGGCCGCGCTCGGCGTGGTAATCGGCGACCCGCCAGGCGCCGGTCGGCCGCTCGGCGCCCTCGACCAGCTCGGCGAGCTCGTCGGCCAGGTCGGGCGCGGCCGCCGTCTGCGGCCCGCTCCCTGGGGCGGCCGGGCCGGGGTCGACCGCGGGCCCGCCGGCACGGGCGGGCTCGTGCGTGGAGAGCCCGGGTTCCGAGGGCCCGGGCTGCGGACGTTCCGGCCGCTCCGCGCGGCCTTGTCTGCGGAAGAGTCCCATGCGTCTGCGGTTACCCCTTCCGTCCGGCGGTACGCCCCACTCGTTGCGTCCGGCGGTACGCCCCTTCGTTCCGTCCGGCGCCGCGCCCTACTCGGCGATCTCCACCCCGCGCCAGAACGCCACCCGGCCGCGCACGTGCTCGGCCTCCGGCTTCGGGTCGGCGTAGAACCAGGCCGCGTCCGGGTTGGTCCGTCCGGCCACCTCCAAGGTGTAGTAGCCGGCGGTGCCCTTCCAGCCGCACACCGTGGTCGTCCCGGAGGGCCGGAGGAACTCGGCCCGGACCGATTCGACCGGAAAGTAGTGGTTGCCCTCGACGACGACGGTGTCATCGCTCTCGGCGACGACGACTCCCTGCCAACTCCCTGTGGTCATGGCCCGATTGTGCCCCACGAACGGGGTGCCGCCCGCAGGACCGGGAAAGGCCGGGCGCACGGCCGCGGCCCGGCCGCACGGCAACCGGGCCCGCCTCACGGCAGCGGCTCGGCACTGACCGGCAGGTGCGGGGTCTGGTGGCCGCCGCTGGCGAGCATCCGGACCTCGCCCGCGTCGCTGATCTCGGCGCGGACGATCCCGGTGGCGTCCTGGTAGACGGGATGGCCCCCCGGGCCCTTGGCGTCGGTCCGGCTGACCTCGACCACGTCCTGCGGGGCGTGGGTGCCCGGGGTCCCGGGAAAGGTGAGGGCGTAACGGTCGACGGTCTTCATCACCGGCTCCTGATCCTTGTCGGCGGCCCCGCCCGCGATCCTTGTCGGCGGCCCCGCCCGCGATCCTTGTCGGCGGCCCCGCCCGCGTCAGGCGGTGGCCCCGGAGGCCCGGGCGTGCGAGCCCCGGACCTCCAGCTCGGCGAGCAGCCGGGAGGTGGCCTCGGCCACCGCGTCCACGGCCCGGTCGAAGGCCTCGCGGTTGTGCGCCGCCGGGGCGCGGAAGCCGGACACCTTGCGGACGTACTGCAGCGCGGCCGCGCGGTAGTCGTCCTCGTCGGCGTCGGGCGTCACGGGCGGTCGCAGCGTCTTGATGTTGCGGCACATGCCCCCAGTCTCGCGCGCGGGCGCCCCTTCGGCGACCTCCTCCCGTCACGTCCGCCTCACGGGAGCGTCATCCGGCCGGATTAGGATGCCGGACGAACCAATAGCCCGCCACGCGTCCGCACCAGGCGCGGGCACCACACCGGAGTCCCCCTTGCCCCTCGCGCTGGTCGCGCTGGCCGTCACCGCGTTCGCCATCGGCACCACCGAATTCGCCGCCATGGGGCTGCTGCCCCAGGTCGCCGACAGCCTGCACGTGTCCGTCCCGCAGGCCGGCTGGCTGATCTCGGCCTACGCGCTGGGCGTGGTGGTCGGCGCGCCGCTGCTCACCGCACTGGCCGCCGGGCGGCCGCGCAAGGCGGTGCTGGTCGCGCTGGCCGCGCTGTTCGCCACCGGCAACCTGCTGTGCGCGGTGGCACCGGACTTCTGGACGCTGGCCGCCGCCCGGCTGATCACCGGGCTGCCGCACGGGGCCTTCTTCGGGGCCGGGGCGGTGGCCGCCGCCGAACTGGTGGCGCCGGACCGGCGGGCCCGGGCGGTGGCGGTGATGTTCTTCGGGCTGACCGTCGCCAACATCGTCGGCGTCCCGGCCGCCACCCTGCTCGGCCAGCACCTGGGCTGGCGGGCGACCATGCTGGTGGTCGTGGTCGTCGCCGCCGGCGGCACGCTCGCCATCGCACGGCTGGTGCCGGCCCTGCCCTCCGCCGAGCAGGCCGGGCTCCGGCACGAGCTGCGGGCCTTCCGCAGCGGCCAGCTCTGGCTGGCGCTGGCCACCGTGGTGTTCGGCTGCGGCGGCATGTTCGCCTGCTACAGCTACATCGCGCCGCTGCTCACCGAGGTCTCCGGTTTCGCCACCGGCTCGGTCACCCTGGTGCTGGCGCTCTTCGGGGCGGGCATGACCATCGGCAACGTGCTCGGCGGGTTCGCCGCCGACCGGGCGCTTCGGCCGACCGTCTGCGCCGCCTTCGTGCTGCTCGCGGCCGCGCTCGCGCTGTTCGCGGTGACCGCGCACGCCCGCTGGTCGGCGGCGCTGACGGTGGTGCTGATCGGGCTGTTCGGCTTCGCGACCGTGCCGGCGGTGCAGACCCTGGTGATGCAGAAGGCGCGCCGCGCGCCCACGCTGGCGTCGGCGACGGTGCAGGGCGCCTTCAACCTGGCCAACGCCCAGGGCGCGTACTTCGGCGGCCTGGCCCTGGACGCGGGCTTCGGCTGGACCTCACCCACCCTGGTCGGCTCGGGCCTGGCCGCCTCCGGCGCGCTGATCGCGGCACTCGCCTGGGCGGCCGACCGCCGCCGACCGGCACCGGTGGCGGTGGAGCCGGCGGCGGCAGAACCGACAGCCGCGGTGGAGCCAGCCGCGGCCGCGCTGGTCACGGCGCCGATGCACTGAAGCTCGTGCGGAACACCGGGCAGGGGCCGCTCGAGGTGTCGTCCGACCTGCTGGTTCATCCGGTTCGCGCGAGCCCGTGCGTGTGGGCGACGGCCCGCACCGCGTGGTGCGGGCCCTCGCCGTTCCGTCTCCCGGAGGACCGACCATCCAGGCCCTCTGCCGGGTGAGTTCCCGCCGTTTCGGCTCCGGGGTGGCGAGCACGCCATCGCCGAACGGCGCCGACCGGGCTCCGGACCGGCTAGATCTCCCGGTGGGCGTCGGCCAGCAGCAGGTAGCCCTCGCCGTTGAGCTTGATGCCCGCCTTCTCGTCCTCGGTGAGCTCCCGCCGGACCTTCGCCGGGACGCCCGCGACCAGTGAGCCGGGCGGGACGGTCATGCCCTGCGGCACCACGGCGCCGGCGGCGACCAGCGAGCCGGTGCCGATCCGGGCGCCGTTGAGGACGGTGGCGTTCATGCCGACCAGGGTGTCGTCCTCGACGGTGCAGCCGTGCAGGACGGCGTTGTGGCCCACCGAGATCCGCTCGCCGAGCACCAGCGGGAAGCCGGGGTCCGCGTGCAGGGTGCAGTTGTCCTGGATGTTGCTGCCCGCGCCGACGGTGATCGACTCGGCGTCCCCGCGCAGCACCGCGCCGTACCAGACGCTCGCGCCGGGCCCCACCGTCACGTCCCCGACCACCACGGCGTTGGGCGCGACGAAGGCTCCCGGGTCGACGACGGGCACCCGGCCCCCGACTGCGGCGATCATCGGCTCCGCCATGTCTCGTCCTCTTTCTGCTGACGTCGGCCGTGCTCGGCCGTCAGCGTAGGGGGTGGCCGGGACCGGACGGCGACCCGGGGGTGATCGCCGGGGCACCGGCGCCGCACAGGGCGGCGGTGGTCAGCCGGTCCCAGGCCGCGTCGGTCGCGTGCGCGGCCGCGTCCGTGACGTCGTACGCGGTGACGGCGGTGGCGAACTGCCGCCTGCCGTCCGCCGAGCCGAGCACCAGGGTGCGGTAACCGGGGACACCGCCCGCGGCGCCCCAGGAGGTGCCGCACGGGGTGTCCACGCGCAGCAGGCCGAGGCCGCGGTCCGGGCCGTCGCCGAGGCGGGTGGTCCGCTGCATCTCGGCGAGTTGGGCCGGGTGCAGCAGGCGGCCGTCGAGCAGGGCTCCGATGAAGGTGGTGAGGTCGGCGGTGGTGGAGATGCCGCCGCCGGAGGGGCCGGCCTCCGACGGGTCGAGCAGGGTGACGTCCACCGGGCCGGCGTCCGTCCTGAGGTAGCCGTGGGCGTGTGAGCCGGGGACGAAGGGCGAGTCGCCGGGCATCGAGGTGCCGGTGAGGTGGAGCGGGCGGATGATCCGGCGGGTGACCTCATCCTGCCAACTGCGGCCGGTGAGCTTCTCGATGACCATCCCGGTCAGGACGTCGTCGGTGGCGGAGTCCCGCTGATCCTGGCCCGGCGGGAAGGCGGGCGGGTACCTGTCGGCGATGTCGACGAGGTCCTGGAGGGAGTACGGCTCGAAGCGGCGGATCGTCAGCCAGTCCTGGCCGGAGGGGTCGAAGGCCGGGTCCTTGCGGTAGTCGGCGACGCCGCTGGTGTGGTCGAGCAGTTGCCGGACGGTGATCCGGGTGCTGTTCGGGACGACGCCGGGCAGCAGGCACTCGAGCCGGTCGTCCAGGTCCAGCCGCCGCTCGCCGACCAGTTGGAGCAGGGTGGTGGCGACGAAGGCCTCGGTGGCGCCGCCGATCCGGAAGCGGCCTTCCGGGTCGGCGGGCAGTCCGGTGGCGAGGTCGGCGACACCGGTGGCGTCGCGCCACAGCAGCCGGCCGTCCTCGCGGACGGCGGCGAGGGCGGAGGTGCCGTAGCCGTGGCCGGGGCCGGTGAGGCCGGCGAGGGCCGCGTCGGCGGCGGCCCAGTCGGCGCGGCCGGCTGCGGAGTCGGTCCGGTCGCCGCGGTCGGCGGCGGTGAGGTGGACGGCGCCGTGGCAGCCGGAGGCCGGCGAGCGGCCCGCGGGCGCGGCGACGGCGGCCGGGGCGAGCAAGGCGAGCAGGACGGCGGCCACGGCGGTCACCAGGACGGCGAGCAGGGCCGGTCGGCGGTGCCGGGCGGTGCGGTCGGTGGCGGTCATGCCGTCCTCCCCGGTACGGGCGGCCCGGGGCGGTGCGTCCGGCCGCTTCCATGGCTCCGGACACCATGGCAGGCCGGCGGCGGGCCGTCGTCGCCCTGGCGGAGGAGGCGACCCCGGTCGGCCCCGGGGGCGCTACCCCGAGGCGGGTCGGGGTAACGCCCCCGGGGACCGGCCGGTCCCGGGCCCTCGCCGACCGGGCGGCAGCGCCCGGCTGCGGCGGCGGGGCGCCCGGGTCCTAGACTCCTGCTGCCCGTTGCCGTTCGCCTGCCGGAGGAGCCCATGCCGGACCGCACCACCTACCTGATCCTGCCCGGCTACCAGAATTCCGGCCCCGGCCACTGGCAGTCCCGCTGGGAGGCCGCCGAGCCGGAGGCCTTCCGCCGGGTCGAGCAGGCGGACTGGGACCACCCGGAGCTGACGGACTGGGTGGCCCGGGTGGACGCGGCGGTGGCCGGGGCCGCCGCCGAGGGGCCGGTGGTGCTGGTCGCGCACAGCCTGGGGTGCGTCACGGTGGCCCGCTGGGTGGCCGGGGCCCCGGCCGGGCGGACGGCCGCCGTGCGGGGTGCCCTGCTGGTGGCCCCGGCCGACATCGACACGGCCGAGGTGCCGGAGCTGTTCGGCTTCCGCCCGGTGGCGCTGGATCCCCTGCCGTTCCCGACCGTGGTGGTCTCCTCCGCCGACGACCCGTGGGTGAGCCCGGAGCGGGCCCGGGAGTTCGCCCGCGCGTGGGGCGCCCGGCACGTCGAGGCGGGCGCCTACGGGCACCTCAACGCGGACTCCGGGCTGGGTGATTGGCCGGAGGGCCGGAAGCTCCTCGCGGAGCTGTGACGACATGACCGGGGGGACGATGAACGGCCGCGTGGGCAACGGGATGGGCTGCCGCCCGGACGACGGGGCGGGTCGGCGGACACGGCGGGCCAGGCGCGTCCTGGTCCGGGTGCTGGCGGCCTGCGGGGCGCTGGCCGTCCTGCTGTACACCTGGGGGCAGTGGGAGAGCCGCTCGGGCGGGCTGATGCTGGTCGCCGACCTGCTCAACCAGCCGGAACCGCTTCTCGGCGGGGCACTGGGCGCGCTGATCGCCGCCGCCTGGCTGGGCGACCGTCGCACCGCCGTCCGGACGGCCACCCGGACGGTGACGGTGACCGCCGGGGTGGTGTTCGTGCTCGGCGCGCTGGCCGTGCACAAGGTGTCGGCGGCCGAGACCCGCAGCCGGGAGGCGGCGCCGGCGGGGGCGGAGCGGGTCCTGGTGGTGGTGCACCGCTCGTACGGCTCCGGGCCGGAGGCCGGGGACCACTGGCAGGTGCTGCTGGAGAGCGGCGAGGGCTGGTCGGCCCGGCGCTGGCTGCTCACGGACGTCGGCGGCGGGCCGGACGACGCCCGGCTGGTGGAGGCGAGCTGGACCGGGCGGTCGCAGGTGACGGTGGTGACCGACTCCTACCGGCGGGTGTTCAACGTCGACCAGGACAGCGGCGAGCCGGTCGAGGCCCGGTAGCCGGTCGAGGCCCGGTAGCCGGTGGAGGCCCGTTGGCCGGCCGCCGCCCCGCGGCCCTGGGTGGAGCGCCCACCCCGGGTCCGTGCCCGACGGGTTACCGCCCGAAGGGCCGGCGCGCTACGGGCGGTCCCCCACCTGGCGGTGCCCTACGGGTTGGCGCCCGGTGGGTTCGTGCCCGAGGAGTTGCCGCCCGAAGGGCCGGTGGCCGGGGCGCTGGTGCCACGCGGCCGGACCGGCGCCGTACCGGCGGAGCCCGGGTTCGTGGAGCCGGGGTTGGTGCCGCCGGCGCAGGTGGCCTGGCCCGGGCTGCCGCCGGAGGCGCCGCAGCCGAGGTCGCGCCTGATCGGGTCCGGGATGTGGACCGTGGTGAACTCCTGCTCCGGCATGGACCTCACGGCGTCGCTCATCGCGCGCTGCCAGATCGGCCCGGGGCCCGTCGCGCCGAAGACCTCCGGCTGGTACTGGCCGCCGATCCGGATGTTGCGCATCGGCACCTTGGTGCCCGGGCTGCCCAGCCAGACCGAGGCGGCCAGGTTGCCGGTGTAGCCGGTGAACCAGGCCGACTTCTTCTCGTCGGTGGTGCCGGTCTTGCCCGCGATCTGGCGGTCGTCGTCCAGCCGGAGGTCGCGCGCGGTGCCGCCCTTCTCGGTCACCCCGAGCAGCACCGTGTTGATCACGTCGGCGGTGTCCTGGGACATCACCTGGTCGCAGCGGACCGGGCTCACCGGGACGTCCTTGCCGTCCACGGTGGTGATCCGGTTGATCGCCAGCGGTGCGCAGTGGCTGCCCCGGGCGGCGAAGGTCGCGTACACGTTGGCCATGGTCAGCGGGCTGACCTCCTGGGTGCCGAGGCCGAGGGCGGGCACCTCCTGGAGCGGGTCGCCGCTCGCCTTGCCGGTCACGCCCAGCTTGTTCGCCATCTGCTTGACGGCGCAGAGCCCGATCTCCTGCTCCATCTGCACGAAGTAGGTGTTGACCGAGAGGGCCATCGCCTCCTTGAGCTCGTACGGGCCGACCTCGCGGGCGCTCTCGTTGGGGATGGTGCCGTCCTTGGTGCCCTTGTTCAGGTTCTTCCAGGTGCCGTCGCAGGTCCTCATCGTCGGCCAGTCCATCCGGTTCGGCGAGTCGTACCGCTGGGTGGGCGGCAGACCGGCCTCGAGGGCGGCGGCGGCCACGATCGGCTTGAAGTTGGAGCCGGGCTGGAAGCCGATGCCGCCACCCATCGCGGCGTCCACGTTGAGGTTGACGACGGTCTGGTTCTGCTCCTTCGCCAGGCCGTACGGGCGGGTCTGGGCCATCGCCAGGATCTTGCCGGTGCCGGGCTCGACCATGGTCATGGCCGCCGAGACCGGGTCGGAGACGTACACCTTGGTGGAGACGGCGTTCTGCGCGGCGGCCTGCTTGTCCGGGTCCAGGGTGGTGTAGATGTTCAGACCGCCGGTGTCCCAGAGCTTCTTGCGCTCGGCGGCGCTCTTGCCGTACACCGGGTCCTGCTTGACGACGTGCCGCACGTAGTCGCAGAAGAAGCCCATGCCGGCGCGGGCGGTGATGCAGCCGTTCTGCGGCTCCTTGTAGTCGAGGCCGAGCGGGGCCGCCTTGGCCTGCGCGGCCTGGTCGGCGGTGATGTGCTTGTTCTCCACCATCTTGTCGATGACGGTGTCCCGGCGCTTCCGGGCGGCGACCGGGTGCAGCTTCGGGTCGTACTGGGACGGGTTCTGCACCAGCCCGGCGAGCATCGCCGCCTCGGGCAGGGTGAGTTCCCTGGCGGACTTGCTGAAGTAGCGCTGGGAGGCGGCCTCGATGCCGTACGCCTGGTGGCCGTAGAAGGTGATGTTCAGGTAGTTGGTGAGGATCTGGTCCTTGGTCAGGTCCTCCTCCAGCTTGATGGCGTAGCGGAGTTCCTGGATCTTGCGGCCGAGCGTCTTGCGCTGGGCCTCGCGCACCGCGACCGGGTCGTCCCCGGCCATCTCGACGTTGACGTTCTTCACGTACTGCTGGGTCAGGGTGGAGGCGCCCTGGACGGTGGCGCCGCTCTCGGCGTTCTTGGTGACGGCCCGCAGGACGCCCTTGAGGTCCACCGCGCCGTGCTCGTAGAAGCGGGCGTCCTCGATGTCCACCTGGGCCTGGCGGATCAGCGGGGACATCTGGTCGGCGGTCAGGATCGTGCGGTCCCGTTCGTAGACCTTGGCGATCAGGCCGCCCTTGGCGTCGAAGATCTGGGTGGCCTGGGTCAGCGGCGGGGCCTTGAAGTCGTCGGGGATGTTCTGGAAGCTCTCGGCGCCGCTCTTGGCGGCCAGTCCGACGGCGCCGGCCGCGGGGAGCAGCAGGCCCGCCAGCAGTACGCCGCCGAGCACGCAGGAGCCGAGGTAGCCCGCCGCGTGGCGCAGCATTCCGAGGGGGGTCTCACGGCGCCTCGGGCGCGGCACCCAGGTGTCGCCCGGGTCCGGGGAAGGTATGCGGCTCTTCGGTGGCATGGTTCGAACACTAGGGCCGTGAAACCCCTGCGTGGGCGGCTTGTTGGCGAACGATTGTCACAAAATCGCGACGGCTTCGACTCTTCCGCGCGGGCCCGAAGCGGTGTACGCGGAGGCAAGGACCGTTCGCCCACGGCTCGTTCCCCCCGCGTACGGCCCCCCTCGCTGCGCCTCGAACCTCAGCTCGCGGGGCAGAACACGTCGTCGGACGGGCGGCGGCCGGTCACCAGGAAGTCCGTCACCGCCGCGTCGCCGCAGGCGTTCCCGTTCGCCCGGTAGACGTCGTGGCCGCCGGAGTCCACGGTGACCATCCGGGCGCGGTCGCCGAAGGCCTTCCGCAGCTCGAGCGCCCCGCGGTACGGGGTGGCGGGGTCGCGCAGGTTCTGCGCCAGCAGGACGTTCGCCGGGCCCCGGCCGCTCACCCGGACCGGCGGCTCGGCGGGGGCGAACGGCCAGAAGGCGCACGGCATCGCGTTCACCGGCATGCCAGCGGTGAGCGGACGGGCGGCGCGCTCGGCGGCCACGTCCTTGGCGTAGGCGGCCGGGTCGGTCGGCCAGGCGACGTCGTTGCAGAGGGTGCCCGCGGAGGCGGCGATGTGGTTCTGCAGCACCTCGTCGGGCGCCGCCACGGGGGTGGGCAGCGGGCGGCGGCCCTGGGCCGCCAGCATCATCCGGGCCAGGTCGGGGAAGCGGGCGTCCGCGTACAGACTGGTCAGCATGGTCTCGCGGAGCCCGTTGCCGTCGAGTTCGGCCGGGTTGGCGCCGGGCCAGGGCAGCGGGTTGCGGTCCAGGCGGGCGGCGAGGTCGAGGAAGAGCGGGCGGACCTGCTCGGGGGTGTCGGCGACCCGGTCCGGATTGCCGGGCGCCGAGGCCCACGCGGCGAAGTCGGGGAAGCGGTCCTCCACCCCCTGGCCGAAGGCCGCCAGCCAGCCGCGGCCGACCCGCGACGGGTCCGGGTCGTCGTTGCTGTCCAGCACGATCCGGTCGGTCCGCTGCGCGAACAGCGTGGCGTAGACGGCGCCCGCGTAGGTGCCGTACGAGGTGCCCCAGGCGGAGAGGCGGCGCTCTCCCAGGGCGCGCCGGATGCTGTCGATGTCCCGGGCCTCGTTGGCGGTGGAGATGCTGCGGAGCACCGGGCCGCCGTTGCGGGCGCAGGCTTCGGCGAAGCGGCGGCCGTTGGCCAGGTTGGCGTCGATCGAGCCGTCCGCGGCGGGCCAGGGGCGGAGCTTGACCATCGCCAGGTCGGCGTGGTCCAGGCCGCAGCTGACGGGGGTGGAGCGCCCGACGCCGCGCGGGTCGAAGCCGACCAGGTCGAAGCGGTCGAGCACCTCCTGCGGCATCCGGTCGACCGCGCTGCTCGGGCGGTCCAGGCCGTCGTCACCGGGGCCGCCGGGGATGATCAGCAGCACCCCGTGGCGCAGGCCGGTTTTGGCGGTCGCGATCCGGGAGACGGCGACCGTGATCCGTTGGCCGTCCGGGTCGTTGTAGTCCAGGGGGACGCTGAGGTCGGCGCACCGCTGGCGCGGGTCGGCGTGCCCCTGGCAGGCGGACCCGTGGAGGTGGTCCCGGTCGGCGTGCTGCGGTTCGGCGACGGCCGGCAGGGCGGTGAGCGCGGTGACGGCGATGGCGGCGGCCGCGGTGGCGGCGGCGGTTCGGCGGATGCTCTTCGTCATGGCCAGGAGTCTTCCGTGGTGGCGGACTTGGGGCCCATGCGGGCAGCCGGTCGGTCGGGGGTGGGGGAATCCCCCGGCCCCGGGGTGGGCCCGTGCCACCCCGCGGCGCGCCCACGTTCGCGCCCTGCGCCGCAACGGCGGGCCGGGCCCCGATGATTTCGGAGGTCGCGGTGGATCGGGCGCCGCGGCCCGGTGACTGAGGAGGCGTGAGGTGACGACAGGGACGCTGGCGGACGAACGCGCGGGCGGCGACGGCACGGCCGAGGGCCCGGCGCAGGGTGTGGCGGCGGGCGTGGTGGCGGGGCACTCGCACGCCCACGGGCCCGCCGCGCCGGTCTCCGCCAGGCTGCGCACGGTGATCGCGGCCGTGCTGATCCCGTTCGCGGTGGCCGTGGTGGTCGGGCTGGTGCTGCTCTGGCCGGGTGGGGTCCCGGCGCACCCGCACACCGGCCCGGGCCTCGAGCAGCACCTGCGCTCCAGCGCGGTGGACCACGGCCGCAGAGTGCCGCTGGGCGTCCTGGCCGGGCTGTTCGCGGCGATCGTGGTGCTGGTCGGGCGGTGGCGCGGGGCGGCCGCGCTGGTCGCGCTGGTGATCAGCTTCGCGGTGCTGTCGCTGTTCATCCTGCCCGCCGTGCTGCACGGCGCGGACCCGCTGCTGGTGGCGGTCGTCGGCGCCGGCGCCATCATGCTGATCGCGCTCTACCTGTGCCACGGGCTCTCCGCGCGGACCTCGGTGGCGGTGCTCGGCACGCTGGTGTCCCTGGTGCTGATCGGGGCGCTCAGCCTGGCGTTCGCCGCCTGGGCGCACCTGACCGGGAACACCTCGGAGGAGACGGGGCTGGTCCACCTCCTCTACCCCGGGATCGAGACCCGCGGCCTGCTGCTGGCCGGGTTCGTGATCGGCTCGCTGGGGGTGCTGTTCGACGTGACGGTCACCCAGACCTCGGCGGTCTGGGAGCTGCACCAGGCCGACCCGACCATGGGCGCCGGCCGGCTCTACCGGACGGGCATGCGGATCGGGCGGGACCACATCGCCTCCACCGTCAACACCCTGGTGCTCGCCTACGCGGGCGCCGCGCTGCCGTTGCTGCTGCTGTTCTCGATCGCGCACCGGGACGTGGTGTCGGTGGCCACCAGCGAACTGGTGGCCGAGGAGGTCGCCCGCGCCCTGGTCGGCAGCATCGGGCTGGTGGCCTCGGTGCCGGTGACCACCGGACTGGCCGCCCTGATCGCCGCCGCCGACCATCCTCGGACGGCGGCGGACGCCGGGCGGCACCGGCACGGGCGGGAGGACTGAGCGGGGATCAGAGGCCGAGCAGGCCCGGGTCCGAGGCCAGGGCGCGCAGCGGCTCGCGCGGGTCCAGGACCAGCCGGCGCTCCGCCAGGTCGAGGATGCCGCCGACCCCGGTGATCTCGGCGGCGAGCACGCCGTCCTCCCGGACCAGCCGCTGCACCACCTGGAAGGTCTTGCCGTCCCGCCAGGCGAAGGTGCAGGTGATGTCCACGGCGTCGCCGGCGCGCAGCTCCCGCAGGTACTTGATCGTGGTCTCCAGGACGACCGGGCCGACGCCCTTGGCCACCAGGTCCGCCTGCCGGATCCCGGCGGCGTGGAGGTACTCCCAGCGGGCGTGCTCGGCGTACTGGAGGTAGACGGACTGGTTCAGGTGGCCCTGGGTGTCGGTCTCATAGCCGCGGACGGTGACCCGCGTGGTGAAGTCCTGGTCTGTCATGCCCCGCACAGTACTCCGGGGGAGGCGGCGGCACCGCGTGTCGTCCGTCACCCGCGGGGCCCGTGGTGCGCGTGCGGCCACGGCCGGGCGGCGGTCCCCCACCGGTGGCGGGCACGGCCGCTCCACGTGCTACGGCTTCGGCTACGGCTACGGCTACGGCGGGGCACGGCTACGGCTACGGCGGTACCGCGGTCACGGCAGGGTGAGGATGCGCGGGCCGTCCTCGGTGACGGCGACGGTGTGCTCCATGTGGGCGGCGCGACTGCCGTCGGTGGTGCGCAGGGTCCAGCCGTCCGGGTCGGTGCGGTAGTCGCCGCGGCCGCCGGCGGTGAGCATCGGCTCGATGGCCAGCACCAGGCCCGGGCGCAGCGGGAAGCCCCGGCCGGGGCGGCCCTCGTTGGGCACGTGCGGGTCCTCGTGCATCCGGCGTCCGATGCCGTGGCCGCCGAAGCCCTCCAGCATCCCGTACCGCCCGGCGCGGGCGACGGCGCCGACGGCGTGGCCGAGGTCGCCGAGCCGGTTGCCGACCACCGCGGCGGCGATCCCGGCTTCCAGGGCCCGCCGGGCGGCGGCGATCAGGGCGGTGTCCTCGGGCCGGGCGGTGCCGACGGTGAAGCTGACGGCGGCGTCACCGCACCAGCCGTCCAGCACGGCGCCGCAGTCGATGCTCACCAGGTCGCCGTCGCGCAGTCGGTAGCCGTCGGGGACGCCGTGCACCACGGCGTCGTTGACGGAGGCGCAGATGACCGCGGGGAAGGGGACGGGCGCGAAGGACGGCCGGTAACCGAGGAAGGGCGAGCTCGCCCCGGCGGCGGCCAGGACGCCCCGTGCCACCTCGTCCAGCTCCAGCAGGCTGACGCCGATCGCGGCCTCCTGCTGCACGGCTGCCAGCGCGTTGCCGACGACCCTCCCGGCCTCCCGCATCGCGGCGAGGGCGGTGTCCGACTTGAGCTCGACCATGGTGAACCACTCCCTGGATCCAATTCTTATACCGGTATTTGTATCACGGCTCGGAACGATGGAGCCGCGCCCCTCCGGACCCGCCGGGCACGCCGTAGACTCGGCGCCATGGTGAGGACTCCGTTGACCCCGTGGGAGCGCGAGCGCGGGGAGCGCTTCGGTGCGCTGCTGCGCGAGGCGCGTGGTGAACGCAGCATGGTCGAGGTCGCGGCGGTGGCCGGGGTCTCGGCGGAGACGCTGCGCAAGATCGAGACCGGCCGGGCGCCGACGCCGTCCTTCTTCACCATCTCGGCGCTGGCGTACGCGCTGGGCCTCTCCCTGGACGAGCTGGCGGCCGCCTGCTTCCTGCCCGAGGACGGCCAGGCGCTCTCCGCGTGAGGCGAGCCGCCCCGGGAACGGCGAAGCGGCCGCCCGGCGGGCGGCCGCTTCTACTCGGTCGAACCGGTCAGCCGACCGAGCTGTTGTAGCTCTCGATGGCGGGCTGGAGCTCCTTGGCCGCGTCCGCGAGCGCCTGCTGGGCGGTCTTGCTGCCGGCGATGGTCTGCTCGATGGCGGTCTCCACGCCCTTGCGGGCCTGCGGCATCACGCCGAGCAGGCAGCCCGCGGTGGCCGGGGTGGGCTTGGTCGCCTTCAACTGGTCGATCGCGGTCCGGAACTGCGGGTACGCGGCCACCCACTCCTTGTCCTTCGGGTCGTCCAGGGACTTCCGGTTGACCGGGAAGTAGCCGGTGCCGGTGTGCCAGGCGGCCTGCTGCTCGGGGGAGGTGAGGAACTTCTCGAACTCCCAGGCGGCGCGCTTCTCGGCGTCCGAGTGGCCGGGGCCGCTGATCCACAGCGAGGCGCCGCCGATCACCGGGCCGCCCTGGTCGGCGGCGGTGACCTTGGGGAACGCCGCGGTGCCGACGCCGAACTTCGCGGCCTCGGTGTAGCCGCGCAGGACGCCGGTGGACTCCAGGTGCATCGCGACCGTGCCGGCCTTGAAGGCGGCCTGGGCGTCGTCGGTGACCCGGCCGGTGTTGGCCGCGTACCCGCCCTTGACGAGGTCGGCCCACCACTGGACGATCTGCGCGCCCTGGGCGGAGTCGAACACGACCTTGCCGGCCTTGCCGCCCCGGCCGTTGTCGTTGTCGCAGTACATCGTGCCGGACTCGGCGAGCAGCTGCTCGACGAACCAGCCGTAGATCGCGGCGCCGAAGCCGTAGCGGACGGTCTTGCCGTCGGCGTCCTTCTTGGTCAGCTTCTTGGCCGCCTCGGCCAGTTCGGCGAGGTCCCGGGGCGGCTGCGCCGGGTCGAGACCGGCCTCCTTGAAGGCGTCGGTGTTCAGGTACAGCAGCGGCATCGAGGAGTTGAACGGCATCGAGACCAGCTTGCCGCCGACCGAGTAGTAGTTGCGGATGTTGGGGTCCAGGTCGTCCAGCGCGTAGCCGTCCTTGTCCGCGAAGGCCTGGGCGGGGACGGTCTGCCTGGAGTCGATCATGAAGCGGGTGCCGATGTCGTAGACCTGCACCAGGGCGGGAGTGCCCTTCTGCTGCACCGCGGCCTTGTACTTGGCGACCAGTTCGTCGTACTTGCCCTGGAACTGGGCCTTGACCTCGATCTTGCCCTGGTGGGCCGCGTTGAACCGGCTGACCAGCCCGTTCAGCACGTCGGCGTTCTTGCCGGTCATCGAGTGCCAGAACTCGACGGTGGTGACGCCCTGGGCCTGGTCGAGCGCCTGGGCGCCGGGGGCGGCGGCGTCGGAGGAACCGCCCGGGCCGGACCCGGAGCCGGAGGAGCTGCAGGCGGTCAGGGACAGGCCGGCCACCAGCAGGGCCGCGAGCGCGCGGGCACTCTTGTTCACGGGGGTTCTCTCTTTCCGGTAGCGGGACGGACGGTCCAGCGGAGGACGACTCGGGGGGCGGGTCAACGGCGCCCGGGGGATCAACGGCGCGGCCGGTCAGCTGCGGGGCGGATCAACGGCGCCGCGGATCAACGGCGGGCGGGTCAACGGCGCGTCGGGTCAACGGCGGGCGGGTCAACGGACGGCACCCGCGGTGAGGCCGCGGACGATGAAGCGCTGGCCGAACACCACCAGGGCGAGGGTGGGCAGCAGGGAGAGCACGACCCCGGCCAGGATCAGGCCCGGGTCGGCCATCTCGGAGTCCCGCAGCGAGGTGAGGCCGATCTGCAGGGTCTGCATGTCCGCCGTGCGGGTGATGATGAGCGGCCAGAAGTACTGGTTCCAGGCGGACAGGAAGACGTAGACCGACAGCGCGGCCAGCGCCGGCTTGTTCAGCGGCACGACGATCCGCCACAGGAAGCGCCAGTGCCCGGCACCGTCGATCCGGGCGGCGTCGCGCAGTTCGCCGGGCAGCTGGCGGAAGGACTGGCGCAGCATGAAGGTGCCGAACCCGGAGGCGAGGAAGGGCAGCACCAGGCCGAAGTAGGTGTTGCCGAGGCCCCAGTCCGACAGCGTCAGGTAGTTGGGGATGATGATGGCCTCCCACGGGACCATCAGCGTCGCCAGGAACACCCCGAACACCGCGGCCCGCGCCTTCAGCGGCAGGAAGACGAAGGCGTACGCGGCCAGGATCGAGGTGACCAGCTGGGCGAGCGTGATGGCGGTGGCCGTGATCGCCGAGTTGGCGTACTGCCGGACCAGCGGGATGGTGTCCACGGCGCCGGAGAAGTTCCGGCCGGTGATCGAGTGCGGCACCAACGCGGGCGGGTAGGACGAGAGTTCGGCCGGATCCATGAAGGCGCCGACGACCGCGTAGTAGACCGGGAAGGCCACGGTGACGACGGCGGCGGCGAGCAGCAGGTAGACGGCGGCGCGGCCGAGCAGGTCGCGCGGGTAGCGGCCGGCGGTCAGGCGGGCGCCCGCGCGGGGGCGGGGACGGGCCGCGTCGGCGCCGGGCTCCTCGCCGGGCTCCTCGCCGGGCTCGGTGCCGGGCTCGCTGCCGGGCGAGGTGGCGATGGTGGTCATGCGTAGTGCACCTTCCGCTCCAGGACGCCGAACTGGACGGCCGTGCAGGCGAGGACGACCACGAGCAGCACCACGGCCTGGGCGCTGGCCGTGCCGAAGTCGCTGGAGTTGTAGGCGAAGGCCTTCTCGTAGACGGAGTAGACGAGGGTCCGGGTGGAGCCGTCCGGGCCGCCCTTGGTGAGGATGTGGATCTGGCCGAAACTCTGCAGTGCGTGGACGGTGGAGACCACGGTCAGGAAGAAGAGGTTCGGGCCGAGCATCGGAACGGTGATCGACCGGGCCAGCCGCAGTCCGGAGGCGCCGTCGATGCGGGCGGCCTCGACGACCTCGCCCGGGATCGAGCCGATCCCGGCGGAGAGCACCAGCACGTTGTAGCCGAGGTTCATCCAGACCGTGGTGACGGCCACCGAGACCAGCGCGTAGCGGGAGTCGGTGAGCCAGCCGACGGGGCCGAGCCCGAGGTGCGAGAGCAGGCCGTTGAGCACGCCGCTGGCGGGGTTGAAGAACACCGCGAAGACCACCGAGGCGCTGGCCACCGAGAAGGCGAAGGGCAGCGCGAAGGCGGAGCGGAGCAGCCGTACGCCGCGGACCCGGGTCTCCAGCAGCAGCACCAGCACGAGCGCCCCGAGCACTCCGGGCACCACGGTGAGCAGGGTGAACAGCGCCGTGGTGACCAGCGTCCGGCCGAAGTCGGCCGAGCCGAGGAGGTCGGCGTAGTGCCTGAGCCCGACGTAGCGGGAGGGCGCACCGAAGAGGTCGTTGGCGTGCCCGCTCAGGTAGACGGTGCGGCCCAGGGGGTAGCCGATGAAGAGGGCGAACACCACCAGGGAGGGCAGGAGGAAGGCCCAGGCGAGCCCGTGCTCGCTCCAGCGCCCTCCCTGGTGCGGTCGTCGGCGCCGTCCCGGCGGGGGCGCGGTGCGGGGTGCGGTCGGCATGGGGTGCGCGTCCGCCTTTCGTGTGTCGGTTCCGGCCGAAACGGTGTCCTGCCCGAACGACGGCGCGGGAACCCCGTGGTGATCGGCGGGTGTCCGCGGACTTACGCGTTCGCGTCAGATTCGGCCTGTCCCGCTCGGGGGACGTGTCCGACGACCGCGGGTGCGCGGCGGCACCGGACGGCGGGGCGCGAGGTGGCCCCAACGGCCCCACTGTCCGGGGCCGTTGGGGCCACGCCCGACTCAGGCGGTGATCCCGCCGTCCAGGACCAGGTCGGTGCCGACGGTGAAGCCGGCCTCCGGCGAGGCGAGGTACAGCACGGCGGCGGCGACCTCCGCCACCGCGCCGGCCCGCCCGAGCGGGACCTCGTCCTTCATCCGCGCGGTCTTGGCCTCGGCGTCCTCGCCGGGCCGGCTGGACATCCGGGTGTCCACCGGGCCGGGGCTGACGGTGTTGATCCGCACGCCCTCGCCGATGTGGTCGCGGGCGGCGGCGCGGGTGAGCGCGGTGACGGCGGCCTTGCTGGCGGCGTAGGCGGCGGCGCCCTCGATCCGCTTGTGGAAACCGAGGCTGGAGGAGACGTTGACGATCGCGCCCCCGCCGTGCGCCCGCATGTGGCCGATCTGGTGCTTCATCGCGAGCAGGGTGCCGGTGACGTTGACCTCGAACACCCGCCGGAAGTCCGTCTCGTCGATCTCGGCGACCGGGCCGAGCGCGCCGAGGACTCCGGCGTTGTTGACGGCGACGTCGAGGCCGCCGAACAGCTCGACGGTCTCCCAGACCAGGCGGGCCGCGTCCTGACCGTCCGTCACGTCGCCGGTCAGTGCGACCGTCTTGCCGCCGGCCCGCTCGATCAGCTCGACGGTCTCGGCCAGCGGTCCCGCGCTGCGCCCGGCGACCGCGACCCGGGCGCCCTCCTGGGCGAAGGCGAGGGCGATGCCCCGCCCGATACCGCTGCCGCCGCCGGTGACCAGGACGGACTTGTCGGCGAAACGCGTGGTCATGGTGTGAACTCCTCGGTTCGAGTGGTGTGTTCCGGTGGCGCGAGTGTGGTTCGGGGCAGGGCGGCGACCGCGAGCGCGGTGCACAGCGCGAAGCCGGACCGCCCGCCGTGGAGACGGCCACGGAAGCCCCCTTCCCTTCCGACGATCTATAAAGACCGTTCGGTTCAGAATTGGGGCAGCAAAGGACCGATCGGCCCGACGGTGCCGAAGCGGCGGCGCCGGGGGCTCATCCGCCGGACCGGCCGGGCGTCAGCCCAGCAGGGCCAGCGCCTGTTCGGCGGCGTCCCGCGCCCGCGTCCCGCTGTCGGCGGCCTTGCCGACCACCCGGATCCCCTGCAGCAGCACGACCAGCATCCGGGCCAGCGCCCGCGGCTCCCGGTCGGCGGGCAGTTCGCCCTGGGCGCGGGCCCGCAGCAGGGCCCCGGTCAGCGCGGTCTCCAGGCGGTCGAGGCTGGCCTCGACCCTGCGCGCGGCCGCCGGATCGTGCGGGGCGAGCTCCACCGCCGTGTTGGTGATGAAACAGCCCCGCTTGCGGTCCTCCTCCCCCGCCGCCGCGTACTCGCGGACGAGGGCACGGACGGCCGGCAGCACCGGACCGGGCTGGGACAGGTCGTTCAGCCGGGCCGGGTCCTGCTGCTCGCCGTAGCGTTCCAGCGCCCGCAGGTACAGCTCGCGCTTGCTGCCGAAGGTGGCGTAGATGCTGGCCCGGGCGATGCCGAGCCCCTCGACCAGGTCGGCCATCGAGGTGGCCTCGTAGCCGCGCCGCCAGAACAGCTCCAGGGCCGCCTGCAGCGCCGCGTCCGGGTCGAATTCCTTCGTTCGCGCCATGACGGGAACGCTAGCCGTCATGAGACCGAACGGTCAAGAAAGGTGGCTGGCCACTTGTTGACAGATACCCGACGGAGCGTTGTCCAGCCGCCCGGGGGAACCCTAGCCTTACCGGCCCTTGCCCCTCCTCCCCCACAAGAGGCGTTGCCGCATGTCCGCACCGTTCCCCGCGACACCCCGTCAGGCGGCCGAGGCCGCCCGTCCCTACGTCCTGGCGGCCTTCCGGGCCGTCGTCGGCCTGCTCTTCACCTGCCACGGCGCCGCCTCGCTCTTCGGCGTGTTCGGCGGCGCCAAGGGCGGCGGCACCATCCCGCTCGGCGAGTGGCCCGGCTGGTGGGCCGCGCTGATCCAGCTGGTCGGCGGCGCCCTGGTGCTGCTCGGCGCCGGCACCAGGTCGGCCGCCCTGCTCTGCTCCGGCTCGATGGCGTACGCCTACTTCACCGTCCACCAGGAGCACGCGCTGCTGCCGCTGCAGAACGGGGGCGAACCGTCCGTCCTGTTCTGCTGGGCCTTCCTGGCCATCGCCGTGCTGGGCTCCGGCCCGTACGCCCTGGACCGGCTCCTCACCGCCCGCACGCCGCGGGCCCGGGCGGCCGAACCGGTCGCCCAGCCGACCTCCCGGGGCTGAGGGTCAGCCCTCGGCCAGATGGCGTTCGACCGAGGCGACCTTGGCGGTGAGGCCGTCGGTGACCCCGGCCCGGTCGTCGATCTTGATGACCGTGCTCACCCGGCCGCTGTAGGCCTTCACCGCCTCGATCGCCTCCCGGATCACCGGCATCACCTCGTCCCACTCCCCCTCGACGCTGGTGAACATGGCGTCCGTCCGGTTGGGCAGTCCGCTCGCGCGGACCACCCGGACGGCGGCGGCCACCGCCTCCCCCACGTCCTCGCCGATCCCCAGCGGGGTCACCGAAAAGGCTGCGATCACGGCTCTGCACTCCTCGTGTCGACGGCACTGTCGCCGGTCCGGGCACTCCCGGACCGGCGACCAGGCTAGACGGAGCCGCCAGGATCGCTCGGGCATCAGGGACCTGCCACCGGACGATCGCGTGCCGCAGCGCCCCCAGCGAGGCACGCGCCGCGCTCGCGCCCACGCTCCCGCTCTCCCGCCCTCCCGCTCTCCCGCCCGCCCGGCCCGCGGCGGCGAGTAGGCCGATCCGGCCCCACGGCAGCGCGCGAGCCCGACGCCGACCGGCCCGCCGACCGCGGCCGGGTGCCGTGCACCGCTGCGGCGGACACCGCCCGCGACCAGCGGCCCAGCCCGCCGGCGCCCGCCGCCGGCCGGAGCGTCCGGGCCCCGAGCGCCATCGGCACACCCGCGTCCGGCTTCCACATTCTGTTGAAACGCCCCTTGACGCCCTGACGGGCCCGACTCTACCGTGCTTCCACATACAGAAACCGTTCTTCCGTATGGTGGAATTCAGGAGATGAGCCCTCCGAGCCACTGCGGGCCGACGCAGGAGAGACCCGATGCCTCGTATGACAGCCGCCCGCGCGGCCGTGGAGATCCTCAAGCTCGAAGGCGTTGAGGTCGCCTTCGGCGTGCCGGGCGCCGCCATCAACCCCTTCTACGCCGCGCTCAAGGCCTCCGGCGGGATCCGGCACACCCTGGCCCGGCACGTCGAGGGCGCCTCCCACATGGCCGAGGGCTACACCCGCGCCAAGGCCGGCAACATCGGCGTGTGCATCGGCACCTCGGGCCCGGCCGGCACCGACATGATCACCGGCCTGTACTCGGCCATCGCCGACTCCATCCCGATCCTGTGCATCACCGGCCAGGCGCCCGTCGCCCGGCTGCACAAGGAGGACTTCCAGGCCGTCGACATCGCCTCGATCGCCAAGCCCGTCACCAAGGCCGCCACCACCGTCCTGGAGGCCGCGCAGGTCCCGGGCGTGTTCCAGCAGGCCTTCCACCTGATGCGCTCCGGCCGCCCCGGCCCGGTCCTGATCGACCTGCCGATCGACGTCCAGCTGACCGAGATCGACTTCGACCCGGAGGCCTACCAGCCGCTGCCGGTCTACAAGCCGGCCGCCAACCGGATCCAGATCGAGAAGGCCCTCGCGCTGCTCCAGGAGTCCGAGCGCCCGCTGATCGTCGCCGGCGGCGGCGTCATCAACGCCGACGCCTCCGACCTGCTGCTGGAGTTCGCCGAGCTGACCGGCGTCCCCGTCGTCCCGACCCTGATGGGCTGGGGCATCGTCCCCGACGACCACGAGCTGAACGCCGGCATGGTCGGCCTGCAGACCTCGCACCGCTACGGCAACGAGAACTTCCTCGCCTCCGACTTCGTCCTCGGCATCGGCAACCGCTGGGCCAACCGCCACACCGGCGGCCTGGACGTCTACACCGCGGGCCGCACGTTCGTCCACGTCGACGTCGAGCCCACCCAGATCGGCAAGATCTTCGCCCCCGACCTCGGCATCGCCTCCGACGCCAAGGCCGCCCTGGAGCTGTTCGTCCAGGTCGCCAAGGAGCTCAAGGCCGACGGCCGGCTCAAGGACCGCAGCGAGTGGGCCGCCTCCACCCAGGAGCGCAAGGCCCGGCTGCAGCGCCGCACCCACTTCGACAACGTGCCGCTCAAGCCGCAGCGCGTGTACGAGGAGATGAACCGCGCCTTCGGCCCGGAGACCCGCTACGTCACCACCATCGGCCTGTCCCAGATCGCCGGCGCGCAGATGCTGCACGTCTACCGGCCGCGCCACTGGATCAACTGCGGCCAGGCCGGCCCGCTCGGCTGGACCATCCCCGCCGCGCTCGGCGTCGCCACCGCCGACCCCGAGGGCCAGATCGTCGCCCTCTCCGGCGACTACGACTTCCAGTTCATGATCGAGGAGCTGGCCGTCGGCGCCCAGCACCGGATCCCCTACGTCCACGTCCTGGTGAACAACTCCTACCTGGGCCTGATCCGCCAGGCGCAGCGCAACTTCGACATCGACTTCCAGGTCAACCTGGAGTTCGAGAACGTCAACTCCCCCGAGCTCGGCGTCTACGGCGTGGACCACGTCAAGGTCGTCGAGGGCCTGGGCTGCAAGGCGATCCGGGTCACCGAGCCGGAGGGCCTGCTGCCCGCCTTCGAGGAGGCCAAGAAGCTGGCCGCCGAGTTCCGCGTCCCGGTCGTGGTCGAGGCCATCCTGGAGCGGGTCACCAACATCTCGATGGCCGCCGCCGACATCGACAAGGTCAACGAGTTCGAGGAGCTCGCCACGCTCCCCGAGCACGCGCCGACCGCCATCAAGCCGCTGGCGCTCTGACGCGGGCGGTGCGCGGGGGCGTACGAGCCGCTCCGTACGCCCCCGCGCAGGCGGAACACCGGCGGCGCCGGCGCGGTTGAGCCGTCCGGGGCCGCTACCGTGTGCCCGGACGACTTCCTCTGCCACGCTGCCGAAAGGACCACCACCGTGAGCCTGTACGACATCCCGCTGCGCACCCTGGCCGGCGAGGCCACCTCGCTGGCGGACCACAAGGGCAAGGCGCTGCTGATCGTCAACGTCGCCTCCAAGTGCGGCCTGACCCCTCAGTACACCGGCCTGGAGAACCTCCAGAAGCGCTACGCCGGGCGCGGGTTCACCGTGCTGGGCTTCCCGTGCAACCAGTTCGCCGGGCAGGAGCCGGGCAGCGCCGAGGAGATCCAGAGCTTCTGCTCCACCACCTACGGCGTGACCTTCCCGCTGTTCGAGAAGATCGACGTCAACGGCGAGGACCGCCACCCGCTGTACCGGCAGCTGACCGAGGTCGCGGATGCCGAGGGGCAGGCCGGGGACGTCAGCTGGAACTTCGAGAAGTTCCTGATCTCGCCGGACGGCGCCGTCGTCGCGCGCCTGCGTCCGCGCGTCGAGCCGGAGTCGCCGGAGCTGACCGCCGCCATCGAGGCCGTGCTGCCGGCCTGACGCCGTCCGCCCGTCCGCCCGTCCGCGTGCCCGCGCATCCGCTCGGGCGGCAGGGGCCGTCCCCGCCGGGGGCGGCCCCTGCCGCTGTCAGAGCAGCAGCCGGGTGCCCGGCGGCAGTTCTCCGTCCCGGGCGGCATCGCGCAGGTGCGCCAGCAGGGTGCCGTGCAGCGCCTCGGCGGCGCGGGTGAGCGGCACCTCGTGGCCGTGCGCGACGGCGATGGTGCGGCCCAGGCCCGGCCCGGCGAACGGGGTGACCGACAGGCCCGAGCGGGCCGCCACCATGCCGGGCAGCACGGCGGGGCCGAGCCCGGCCCGGACGAACCCCAGCACCGCGTCCATCTCGCCGCCCTCGACCGCGAACTCCGGCTCGAAGCCGGCCGCCCGGCAGGCCGCCAGGGTCGCCTCGCGCAGGTCGTACCCCTCCCGGAACATCACCAGCGGCCGCCCCCTCAGCTCTGCCACCCGCACCCGGGGCCGGGCCGGGCCGGCGGCGGACACCAGCACCAGTTCCTCGTGGAGCAGCTCGGTGACGGCGAGGGCGGGCGCCGCCTCCCCGCTCGGCGGGGTGATGACCAGCGCGAGGTCCAGCTCTCCGGCCGCCAGCCAGCGCACCAGGTCGCGCGAGCCGCCCTCGCGCACCCCCAGCGCCACCCCCGGGTAGCGGTCCCGGAAGGCCCGCAGCACGTCCGGCACCAGGCTGGTGCACAGGCTCGGCGGCGCGCCCAGTCGCACCCGGCCGCGGCGCAGCTGCACCGTCTCCTGGACGGCGAGGCGGGCGCTCTCGGTGTCGGCGAGGATGCGCCGGGCCAGGGGCAGCAGGGCGTCGCCCGCGTCGGTGAGTGCGATGTTGCCGCGCGTACGGTGGAACAGCTCGGCGCCCAACTCCCGTTCCAGGGCCCGGATCTGCTGGGAGAGCGAAGGCTGTGCGACGTGCGCGGCCTCGGCCGCCCGGGTGAAGTGGCGGGTCTCGGCGACGGCCAGGAAGTAGCGGAGTTGCTGGAGCTGCACATGCCCAGGGTAAGCCGCATCGATAGGCCCCGGCTATCGTCACCAGCCGCAGCATGTCTTGGACGCACCCCCGCGGCCGTCCCTACCGTTGCCGACATGACAACCGCGACGCGGACGGGCCGGCATCCGTCCACCCTGGCGACCCTGTGGCGGTCGACCGTCGGCAAGAAGGCGGTCATGGCCGTCACCGGACTGGTCATGCTGCTGTACCTGGTCGCGCACATGCTGGGCAACCTCAAGGTCTTCTTCGGCCCCGACGACATCAACGGCTACGCCGCCTGGCTGCGCACCGTCGGCCAGCCGTTCCTCGGCCACGAGTGGTTCCTGTGGATCGCCCGGCTCGGCCTGGTCGCCGCCGTGGTGCTGCACGGCGTGTCCGCGTACCAGCTCAGCCGCCGCGACCTGGCCGCCCGGCCCAGCAAGTACGTGCACCAGCGTCGGCGCGCCAGCTACGCGACCCGGACCATGCGCTGGGGCGGGGTGATCCTGGGGCTGTTCGTCGTCTGGCACATCCTCGACCTCACCACGCTGACGGTGAACCCCGTCGCCGAGCACGGACACGTCTACCAGAACGTCGTGGGCACCTTCGGCCGCTGGTACAGCGACGTGATCTACATCGTCGCGATGCTGGCGCTGGGCCTCCACATCCGGCACGGCTTCTGGAGCGCCGCGCAGACCCTCGGCGCCAACAACGCCCGCCGTGACAAGGCGCTGAAGCTGGCCGCCAACGGCCTGGCGCTGGTGCTGACCGCCGGCTTCCTGTCCGTCCCCGTGGCCGTGATGTTCGGAGTGGTGAAGTGAGCTACCTGGAGTACACCGTCGGCGAGCCGATCGCCGACACCAAGGCCCCCGACGGCCCGATCGAACAGCGCTGGGACCAGCGGCGGTTCGACGCCAAGCTGGTCAACCCGGCGAACCGGCGCAAGCACACCGTCATCGTGGTCGGCACCGGCCTGGCCGGCGGCGCGGCCGGCGCCACCCTCGCCGAGCAGGGCTACCACGTCGTCCAGTTCTGCTTCCAGGACTCCCCGCGCCGGGCCCACTCGATCGCCGCCCAGGGCGGCATCAACGCGGCCAAGAACTACCGCAACGACGGCGACTCGGTCCGCCGGCTGTTCTACGACACCGTCAAGGGCGGCGACTTCCGCGCCCGGGAGTCCAACGTGCACCGGCTCGCCCAGGTGTCGGTGGAGATCATCGACCAGTGCGTGGCCCAGGGCGTGCCCTTCGCCCGCGAGTACGGCGGGCTGCTGGACACCCGCTCCTTCGGCGGCGTGCAGGTCTCCCGGACCTTCTACGCCCGCGGCCAGACCGGCCAGCAGCTGCTGCTCGGCGCCTACCAGGCGCTCTCCCGGCAGATCGCCGCCGGGAACGTGGAGATCCACCCGCGCACCGAGATGCTCGACCTGCTGGTGGTGGACGGCCGGGCCCGCGGCATCGTCGCCCGCGACCTGGTCACCGGCCGGATCACCAGCCACACGGCGGACGCCGTGGTGCTCGCCACCGGCGGCTACGGCAACGTCTTCTACCTCTCCACCAACGCCAAGAACTCCAACGCCACCGCCATCTGGCGGGCCCACCGGCGCGGCGCCTACTTCGCCAACCCGTGCTTCACCCAGATCCACCCGACCTGCATCCCGCGTTCCGGCGAACACCAGTCCAAGCTCACCCTGATGAGCGAGTCGCTGCGCAACGACGGCCGGATCTGGGTGCCCAAGGCCAAGGGCGACACCCGGCCGCCGGCCGAGATCCCCGAGGACGAGCGGGACTACTACCTGGAGCGGATCTACCCGTCCTTCGGCAACCTGGTGCCGCGCGACATCGCCTCCCGGGCCGCCAAGAACGTCTGCGACGAGGGCCGCGGCGTCGGCCCCGGCGGCCAGGGCGTGTACCTCGACTTCGCCGACGCCATCCGCCGACTGGGCCGGGACGCCGTCGAGGCCAAGTACGGCAACCTCTTCGAGATGTACGAGCGGATCACCGCCGAGGACCCGTACCGGGTGCCGATGCGGATCTACCCCGCGATCCACTACACGATGGGCGGCCTGTGGGTCGACTACGACCTGCAGACCAGCATCCCGGGCCTGTTCGCGATCGGCGAGGCCAACTTCTCCGACCACGGAGCCAACCGGCTCGGCGCCAGCGCCCTGATGCAGGGCCTCGCCGACGGCTACTTCGTGCTGCCGCCCACGCTCAACGACTACCTGGCCCGCAACCCCCTGGCCGCGGTGCCCGCCGACCACCCGGCACTCACCGAGACCGAGGCGGAGGTCGAGGACCGGCTCAACCTGATCCTGTCCGTCGACGGCGACCGCACCCCGGACTCCTTCCACCGCGAACTCGGCGAACTGCTCTGGGACGAGTGCGGGATGGCCCGGGACGAGGCCGGGCTGAAGCGGGCGCTGGCGCGGATCCCGCAGCTGCGCGAGGAGTTCTGGCGCCGCATCAAGGTGCCGGGCACCGGCCAGGAGCTCAACCAGTCGCTGGAGAAGGCCAACCGGCTGGTCGACTACTTCGAGCTGGCCGAGCTGATGTGCCTGGACGCGCTGCACCGCGCCGAGTCCTGCGGCGGCCACTTCCGCACCGAGAGCCAGACCCCCGAGGGCGAGGCCGCCCGGCGCGACGAGGAGTTCTCCTACGCCGCCGCCTGGGAGTTCACCGGCACCGGCGAGGCACCCGTCCTCCACCGCGAGGCGCTCGACTTCGAGTACGTCCACCCCACCCAGCGGAGCTACGCATGAACCTCACCCTGCGCATCTGGCGCCAGGCGGGCCCGGACGCGCCCGGGTCGATGACCACCTACCAGGTCAGCGGGATCAGCCCCGACATGTCCTTCCTGGAGATGCTCGACACCCTCAACGAGGAGCTGATCACCCGCGGCGACCAGCCGGTCGCCTTCGACCACGACTGCCGCGAGGGCATCTGCGGCGCCTGCGGCATGGTCATCAACGGCCAGGCCCACGGCCCGGAGCGGACCACCACCTGCCAGCTGCACATGCGGCACTTCGAGGACGGCGACACCATCGACGTCGAGCCCTGGCGGGCGGCGGCGTTCCCTGTGGTCAAGGACCTGGTGGTGGACCGCTCGGCCTTCGACCGGATCATCGGCTCCGGCGGCTACATCACCGCGCCCACCGGCAGCGCCCCCGAGGCGCACGCCACGCCCGTCCCCAAGGAGGCCGCGGACACCGCCTTCGAGCACGCCGAGTGCATCGGCTGCGGGGCCTGCGTGGCCGCCTGCCCGAACGGCTCGGCGATGCTGTTCACCTCCGCCAAGGTCGTGCACCTCAACGTGCTGCCCCAGGGCGCGCCCGAACGCGGCGCCCGGGTGCGGAACATGGTCGCGGCGATGGACGCCGAGGGCTTCGGCGGCTGCACCAACACCGGGGAGTGCGCCACCGCCTGCCCCAAGGGCATCCCGCTGCCCAGCATCGCGGCGATGAACCGGGAGTTCCTGCGGGCCGCCCGCGGCTGACACCCGCCCGCCCCCCAGTCGGTCGGCCCCTCGCACAGGTGCTCGTGCGGGGGGCCGACACCGTTTCGGACGGAGCGCGCGCGGGCATTCCACGCTCCCCGTACGGGTGGTGGATCGGGAGGAGCGGTGCTGCCGGGCGGGAAATCGCGCTACGGTGGTGCTCCGCTACGGAAGGACGGCATATGCCCGAGGTTCAGTCCTGTTCCGGTTGCGGCGGGTCCGGCGGGACCCAGAAGACCGAGGCAACGGTCGAACGGGACGAGGAAGGAAGCATGGTGCCCAGGATCCACACCTTCTGGTCGCCCTGCGGTCGGTGCCACGGCTCCGGGACGGTGATCGTCGGATGAGGTTGGTCTTCGAATGCGTCGAGTGCGGCGGGCACTACCTGCCGCCCGAGGGCATGGTCTACCCGGACGGACCGGCCTCGCCGGTCTGGTGCTCCTCCTGCCAGGCGGCCAAGCAGGCGGCGGGCGAGCAGGAGGACCCGCTGCTCGCCCGGGTCGCGTTGGCCGCCGCCCGGGCCGCCCTCGCCCGGCGCGCCAACGAGCCCACCGAGCCGGCCGCCGGCCGCGGTGACGTCCGCCCGTCCCGGCCGCCGCTGTCCCGCCGGGCCCGCTCGGGGCCGGGCGGGGTGCGCGGCAGGCTGGGCTGACCCCGCCGGAACCCTCGCCCCGGCGCCTGCCCGCGCTGCGGCCCTGCCGCTCGGGCGCCCCGTGGCGTGCCGGCCGGGCGTCGATCGGCGCGGCAGGTCAGAACAGCGCCTCCTGGGTGTCCGGCTCCGGCGGACGGACCCGCTCCTCCAGCGCCAGGCCGGTGGAAGCCCGGCCGGTCACGGGCGTGAGCGTCCAACCGGTGAGCCGGCGGGTGTCCAGCAGCAGCGGGCCGGAGCCGTCCGGCTGGTCGAGGAAGAGGTGCCGCCCGACCGGTGGACGCAGGGTGCCCGCGACCACCGCCCCGGCGGGCAGACCGGTGATCTCCCGGTAGGCCTCGGGGGCGCCCGCGCCCAGGCCGTAGCGCTCGACGTGGTCGACCACCGGGCGCTCGGCGAGCAGTTCCACGGCGTGGCCCTCCAGCAGCCGGTGCGCCCGGGCGCGGGCCTCCGTGAGCACCGTACGGCGGTGCGGGGCGTCCCCGTGCGCCCACCAGTGGTCCGTCTTGACCCGGGACGTGAACCGCTCGCGGGCCATCCCCGAGGCGGCGACGGTGAGTTCGGCGCGGCGGACTGCGGGCAGGCCGCCGCGCGCGGTGAACGCGTAGGCCAGGGCGCCCTGTTCGAGCAGTCGGCTGTCACCGCGCTGCTCGGCCGTCAGGCCCACCTTCAGCAGGCCCTCGCCGAACCAGGCGAGGTAGAGCAGGTAGGTGCGGCCGTCGTCCAGGATCTGGTCCCGGGCCAGGGCCAGGCCGCGGTCCACGCTCTGGCAGGCGGGGCACTGCGTCGCGCCGCCGTCCGGGTCGATCACCGCGTGGTGCGGGCACGGCGTGCGCTCCGTCGCGCCGGCCAGCCAGGCGCCGACGCAGCGGCGCGGGCCGCCGAGCAGCCAGCCGACCTCCGTACCCGGTGCCACGGCGCGTTCGTGCACCTGGGTGCCGCGCACGGCGCCGAGCAGGGCGCGGCCGTCCTGCCAGCTCAGTCCGGTGGAGATCCAGCCGGACGGCCGGTCCGGGTGCTGCGGTGCGGGGATCGTCACGGGCATCCCTCCCTGGAGGTCCTCGATCCGGTCCGGTCCCGGTTCGGTCCCGGTCCGGTGAGGCTACCTGCCGCCACCGACAACGGCGGGATCGGCCCGGAGGACCGCGGAGGGTTCCGCAGGTCCCGGAGGTCCCGGAAGGCCCTGAGGGCCTGAGGGCCTGGGAGGCCGGGCGCGCCGGGTCGCGGGTCGCCGGGGTCGGGGCCGGGGGCCGCCTGCGGCGCGGGCCGGAAGCCCGCAGCTCGCGGGTACTTGGCCGGGTGGGGTGTCCACGCTCTATTGTGGCGGGCGCGGTCGGCGGTGTCGCCGGGAGGTGGCGCAGGCGGCCGGTCGGTGCGGAGCGCGAAGGGGTGGACGTGGCGGGGCGGCGGAACAGCGGGGTGCTGGCGATCTGGGCGGAGGCGCAGCGGCAGCAGCAGCGCCGGGAGGAGGCCCGGTGGCGCGCCGAGGAGGCCGAACTGCGCCGCCGCGAGCGCGAGCAGCGGGAGGCGCAGCGGGAGGCCGCCCGCACCGAGCGGGAGGCGCAGCGGGCGTACCAGCAGTCCCGGGAGGCCGAGGCGGCCCGGCGTACGGCCGAACTGGAGGCCCGGGTCCAGGAGTTGCGCGGGCTGCTGGCGGCGGGGCTGGCCTCGCCGGGGTTCGGCCCGCAGGCGCTGCTGGCGCCGCGCCCCGTACCGCCGTTCGATCCGGGCCCGTTGGGCACGCCCGTGCCGATGCCCGACCAGGCCTCCGCCGTCTACCACGTGCCGCCGCCGGACGCGGTGCAGGCCCGCAACCCCGGGGTGCGCCGGCAGTACGAGCAGTACCTGGCCCAGGCGCGCGCCCGGTTCGAGCAGGACTGGTACGCCGCGCAGGCCCGGGAGGCGGACCGCCAGCAGCGGCTGGCCGCGTACCACCGGGAGTACCTGGCGTGGGCGGAGCGCTTCCGCCGCGAGGAGGACGAACGCGCGGCCCGCACCGAGGAGTTGCTGCGGCGGCTTCGGGCGGGTGAGCCGGAGGCGGTGCAGGAGTACTTCACGGCCGGGCTGTACGCCTCGGCGGCCTGGCCGGAGGGCTTCCCGCACCGGCTCGCGGCGGCCTGGGACGTGGCGGGCCGTCAGCTGGTGGTGAACTGGGAGCTGCCCGGCCCGGACGTGGTGCCGTCCGCCTCCCGGGTGCGGTACGTGAAGACCGACGACCGCGAGGCCGAGGTGGCCCGCCCCGCGACGGAGCGCAAGGCGCTGTACCGGGAGGTGCTCGCGCAGTCGGCGCTGCGGGTGGCGGCGGAACTGTTCCGGGCGGACCAGGGCGGGGTGCTGGACTCCGTGGTGCTGAACGGCTTCGTGCTCGGCATCGACCCGGCGACCGGCCGGGAGGCGGAGCGGTTCCTGTCCACGCTGACCGTGGGCCGGGCCGACTTCGCCGAGCTGGCACTGGACCGCGTGGCTCCGGTGGAGTGCTTCCTGGGGCTGGGCGGCAAGCTGTCCGCGCGGCCCGAGCGGCTGGACGAGGTGAAGCCGGACCGGCTGCCGGAGTCCGTCGGCGGTGCCTCGGCGGGGCACTTCGGCGAGGACGAGCCGGACCTCTTCGAGATGGACCCGATCGAGTTCGAGGAGCTGATCGCCGAGCTGTTCCGGCTGCGCGGGTTCCGGGTGATGACCACGGCCCGCAGCGGCGACGTCGGGGTGGACGTGATCGCCGAGGACCTGGACCCGGTCACCGGTGGCCGGATCGTGATCCAGGCCAAGCGCTACAAGAGGACCGTTCCGCCGACGGCCGTGCGGGACCTGGAGTCCACCGTCCGCCACCACGGCGCGATCAAGGGCATCCTGGTCACCACCGCGGGCTTCGGCCGCGGCTCGTACAGCTACATCGAGGGCAAGCCGCTCACGTTGGTGAGCGGTCCCGAGCTGGTCGAGCTGCTGGCCGAGCAGGGGCTGCGCGGCCGTCTCGGCGGCGGCACGGGCGGCGCGAAGGCCGCCGGCACGAGCGGCGGGAACGGCAGCGACTCGGGCGCCGGGACGGGCCGCGAGTCGGGCGCCGGGACGGGCGGCCGCAGCAGCGAGGGCGCGGGCGGGACCGCACCGGCGGGCGCCGGGGAGGCCGCCGCGAGCAGCGCGCTCACGGTGAGCTGGCAGAGCCGCACCGCCGGCGGGGACCCGGTCGAGCTGGACGTCACCGCCTTCCTGTGCGCCGGGGGCCGGGTGCTGAGCGACGAGCACTTCGTGTTCTTCAACAACCCGCAGGACCCGGACGGCACCGTCCGGCTGCACCCGACCCGCTCGGTGCCGGGCGAGCCGACCCGGTCGGCCCGGCTGGCCCTGGACCTGCGCCGCCTCCCGGCCGCCGTCGACGAGGTGGTGGTCGCCGTCTCCGCCGAGGAGGACGAGCACCCGGCGCTGCCGCTCGGCCAGGTGTACGGGCTGTCCGTGGCCGCCTCGTACGGGCCGGGCGCGGCCGGGCCGGCCCGGTGGCCGGGCGCCAACGGCGGCCTGGCGGACTCCGCGATGCTCCTCGGATCCTTCCGGCGCGCCGACGGGGGCTGGCGGTTCACCCCGTCCGGCCGGGCGGTGACGAACGGTCTGGCCGGGTTGGCCACGGCCTTCGGTGTCGCGGTGGAGTGACACGGGGCGCCCGTCGGGCACGGGGGTCCGGCACGGGGTCTGCCGCGGAACCGTCACGGAGTTCTGCCACGGGGACCGTCACGGGGACCGGGCACGGAGAGCCGTCACGGGGACCGTCAGGGAAGTCCGTCATACCTGAGAAGGAGACGCTCCCGGCCGCACCGCCGGGTCGGCGGGGGTCGTCCGCCTTCCGGGCATACGCATCGCGTTCGAACGGCTTGGGAGGATGGAACGGCACGACATCCCGATTCGTCCCCTGGAGCCCCCGTGACGTTCCCCGCCACCGCCGTCCGCACCGCGGCCGCCCGCGCCACCGGCCTGAACAAGGTCTACGGGGAGGGGGAGACCCGCGTCGTCGCCCTCGACGACGTC